>NZ_CP012945.1:3758268-4076950 GCF_001402915.1 Devosia sp. A16 | reverse complement strand
GACGACCGCCTCGGCGCGCGACACCGACAGGGCCAGGTTGGCGTCGTCGTCCCCGTCGGCATCGGTGTGGCCTTCGACATTGACGGTAGCCTCCGGGCAAAGCGCCAGGTAACCCGCGAGCTCATCGATGACCGGCAGCGATTCCTCGGCCATCCGGGCGCTTCCCGACTGGAAGGTAATGGCGTTGCGGGCAGCGAGCGCGCCGACCTTGTCGCGGCAGACGTCAAGCGGCGGCAACAGCGTCACGCTGGTCTCCCACTGCTCGAGCGCGGGTGCTGCGGCAAGCGCCGCCAGTGCTGCCTGTCTCGCCGTGTCGCTTTCGGCACGACCGACAAGCACCCACTTGTCCCCGTCGAGCCCGAACTCGCCGTCGGCCAAGAGGCTCAGGGCCCGGCTGCCGGCATCCGCATTGGCGGCAAAATCCGCCGGCAGGTTGGGGTCGATCGCAAGGCTGTCGGACGGCTCCTCACCAGTGATGGCCGCCAGCTGCTGGCGCGTCGGCTCGGCCGGTACTGCTCCCGAAAGGACCAAAGTGCCGCCGAGCGCCTTCTTCGCGTCGAACCGATAGTTGCGGACGACCGGCTCCGCCGGCGAGGCTGCCTCCGGTGCGACCGACGCAACAGTCTCGGCGGGTTGCGGATTGCTGGCCGGCGCTGCCTCTGCTTCGATTTCCGGCTCGGCGGCAGTCACCGCATCAGTCGCCGGCTCCGCGGCCGCCGTGTCGGCAGTCTCATCGGGCTGGGTAGCCTCGGTTGCAGCTTCCTCCGCCCGACCTGGATCTGCCTCTATCGACGGCGCGGCGACCTCAGTGGCCTCCTCCGCGGGGGCGGCCTCAGGCAGCGCAGCCGGCTGCGTCGGCTCGGCCAGCGCCTGCGTCCAGCCGGCGCCGCCATCCGAAGCGGCAGCGAGGGCCGCCTTCGCCGCGTCGGCATCGGCGGCGGTCAACGGCTGCCCGGAGAGCGACCAACCCGTGCCGTCATACTTCACCTCGCCGCTCTCGAGCTTGAGCAGAGCATCGAGGCCGGCCAGGGAATCAGGAATGAAGCCCTGCGGTTCGCCCGAGCCGACAAGCGTCGTATCGGCGGCGATCTTGCCGGCCCGTACGGCCGCAAAGCGACGCATCTGCTCGGTCGGCACGTAACCGGAAAGCGACACGCTGCCGTCCGAGGCCTTGGTGGCCGACCAGACGAACGGCGTTACCACCGGCGCTGCATCGGCCGCCTGGATGGCGACGTGCCAGCCCGAAATGTCGGTGGCGGCGCGCAGCCCCGCCTCGACGGCGTAGCGCGCCGTGGTGGTCGGCAGCTTGCCGCTGAGCGACCAGTTGCCGGCTGACAGTGCCAGCGTCCCCTCGTCCATCGCGAGGAGGGCATCGAGACCGGCGATGGAGGACGGAATGAACCCCTCCGGTGCACCGGCGCCCAGCGCCGTGCCATCGACGACGGCTGCTCCAACATGCGCCACGAGGTAGCGTTTCAACTGTTCGGTCGGCACGAACCCGCCGAAGGTAATGGTGCCGTTGGCTGATTTCTGCGCCCGCCAGACATACGGCTCGACCACCGGCAGAGCGGCAGCCCTGGCCGCCTCCGGGAGGCTGACCGCATAGGTCCAGCCCGCCGCCCTGAGCCCGGTCGCGGCGAACGCCGACTCGGCGGCAAACGCCTCCTGCGGGGTATCGACTGCGCCGCTGAGGCTCCAACTGGCGCCGTCGTAACTCACCTTGCCGCTATCGAGCAGCGCCAGCACGCCAAGGGCCTTGACCGCAGCGGCTTCGAAATCGGCAGGGTTGCCGTCGGCCACGACCATGGTATCGGTCGTCGCCGCAGGCAACTGTCCCAGCAATGCCTTGCGGACGGCGGCGTTCGGCACATAGCCCGACAGCGAGAACTGTCCGCTCGCCGTCTTCTCGGCGGTGAAGGTGAATGGCGTCGCCAACGGTGGCTTGACGGTCGTGCCGGCGAGGATCAGGCCCTGCGGGGCGCCGAGTTCGAGCCGCGTCTCGATGGCGGTGAAATCGGCGACGGTTGCCGCGCGCCCTTCCACCGAAATCACGGTGCCCTGGATGGTCGCATGACCTTCGCTCATCCGGCGCAACGTCTCGATGACGAAGTCGACGCCCGATTCGAAGCGCTCGGGCGCGCCGCGCCCCAGCTCCAGGCCGGCGGCATCGACATTGTCCAGCGCTTCCAGCCGATCGCGCAGCGCAGCGTCCGGAACGAAGCCGTCGAGCACGATGCCATCGGGACCGCGCTCGGCGCTCAGCCAATACTCGGCAACCTGCGGCGGACCGAGGGTCACCGCGGCACCCGAGGGCGTCATAGCGACACGCACCGTTTCCGCCGTCGCGGTATCGGCAGGCGAGCCGGTCAGCGCTAAAGCACCGTCGGAGATATCGGCGCTACCACTCTCCAACTTCAACAGATTCTGGACCAGCAGCTTCGCCGAAGCCGCGAACCCGGCGGGAGCACCGGACGCCAGAACCAGGCTGGTGGACACCGTTCCGGCGGGGACCAGCGCTTCGAGTTCGCGGGTAAGGTCCTCGCTCGGGGTCGCGCCGGACAAGGTGAGCCGGTGGCCGTCATACTCGGCGTGCCACTCGAACGGCGAGCGCAAGGCCGGCTGCACTTCCCGATAGGCGAGTTTCACCGACGCCGGAGCCGCGGCGGCACTTTCAAGGGCTTCATAGGCTTCCGCGGATCTGGCGCGGCCCGAAATGGTGAGGTCCAGGTCGGCGAGGGCGACCTCCCCTTCGTCGAGCTGACTGGCATAATGCAGCGCATACTTGGCCGCGGCGATCCAGCTCGCGCGATCGGGAGCGCCGGACATCGGCCGGGTCTCGTCTCGCACCCCCTCCCCTGCAGCGGCAATGATCTCGGCCCGCGCCGCCTCGTCCGGAATGCCGCCAGTCACGGTCACCACCCCACCATCGACCGTGGCGATGAGCGGGAACGGGCTCGCATACTCGGCAAGCACGACACCCGAGGTGACCGAGCGCACGCCATGCACGGCGGCAACCCTGGCGACCGCTTCGTCGATCATCGCCTGGGCGGTTGCGGTGCCCGTGATGGTGGCATCGCGCATATCGAAGCTGACGGTCGCCCAGTCATGCTGTGGATCGGAGAGAACGGCTTCTGCCCGCGCGGCAAGATCAGGCTGAACGGCGTTACCGCTCGTCGCGACAGCGGCCGCTGTGCCGCCGACAACCGTGACGAAAGCTGGTACGCCCCAGCGCAGGAAAATGCCGCTCATGCCGTCCCCGGATCAATCAAACCAGCCGGCGCGACGCCGACGACGAGCCATAGCGCCAATCGCTGAATCGGAGAAGTGCGTCAACGCCACTGACAATTACCGAATGTCAGGATGAACGGATAAGTGAGGTCAAGTGAACGAAGCCTGACAGCCTCGTGATCCCCCAAAGCAGAAAGGCCCGGCTGACGCCGGGCCTTTCCGATCCGATTGGGCCGTAAGGCCTACTCGAAGGTCTTCTTGAACTCGGACTCGATCTTGTAGCCCACGTCCGGCAGAGCCGGGTTGTTCGTGGTGCCGACCGTGCCCTTGAGCGAGGCGGTGTACCCGCCACCCGGAGCCCAGTCGATCTTGGCCGAGCCGTAGACCGAGTCGGTGCCGGCCAGAACGTCATTGTTCACGTAGCCGATTTCGCCGGTGAGGGTGATCGTCTCGGTGACAGCAGCCGCAACGCCTGCCGCAACCTGGTACGAGTCCGAACCGATGGTGTCGTTGTGGAACCAACGAGCGCCGAGGTTCAGCGTCACGCCTTCCGAGACGGTCACGCCAACCGAGCCGCTAGCGCCGTAGTGCGTATCGACATCGTCGTTCACAGCCTCAAAGGCAGCCGCGAGGGTGAACATGTCGAAGGTAGCGGAAGCGGAAGCGAGAACGTTCCAGTAGTCGGTGCTGGCGATATCATCGTGACCATAGGCACCAGCCAGCACGACCTTGAAGTTGTCAAACGTGCCAGCGAAGCCAGCATGCAGACCCCAAGCTTCGACCTCACCATCGAGCACGCCAGCGGCGGCCGCAGTGACGTGAGCCGAGATGCCTTCACCGGCGTAAGCGATAACACCGACGGCGGTACCAGCGCCACCAAGCGGGGCCTGCACGCTATCGAGATCTTCAAGGCCAGCGCTAACGGTGAAGCCGTTGCCCAAGTCGGACTTGACCTGGATCACCATGCCGCCGTCGTCGAGGCCATCAGTGCCGGCCAGCGGACCCCAGCTCACGCCCTTGTCAACGTCAGCCGAGTTGAACAGGTCGAGCCAGGTCAGGGGCTCGTCGTCGCCCTTGTTCATGATCGAGCCCTTCTTGCCCGCCATGATCACAGTCGAGTCGCCGATCGAAACGTAGGCCTCGTCCAGAATGACCGAACCCGGCCCCTCGACTACACCCACCGGATTGCCGTTGATGTCGAATGCAACGCCCTCGTCACCAGTGGTGGAGCCGCCGTAGTACTTCAGACCTTCGTCATCAACGCGAGCGTCGGTGACCTGCTTCAGCTTCAGCACGGCCTTGGCCGGGCCAAAATCCGAGTCGGCGGTCGCGACAAACTTGATCCAAGCGTCAAAGCGCGAGCGCCAGTCATTAAGATCGTTGCCGCCGATGCCAAGGCCAACGCCGCCGTCGGCCGGGGTGGGGACGACCACTGCGTCGCCAACCGTCTCAGAACGGAAATCACCCCAGGTGAACTTGTACTTCACTTCACCGGTGATCTGCAGGCAGTTGGTGTCGGACGAGATCGTCAGACCCGACAGGCCCAGCGAGTCGCAAACGTCGAGCGACGTCAGAACGCCGAGATCGGCCGCAAAGGCGCCGGTCGAGAGACCCGCTGCCGCCACAGAACCCAGAAGAAGGCTCCTGATTTTCATTATTGACCTCCAAAGTCAGTCATTCGTTTTGCCAGTTGCCCGGCGGCTTGTCGAAACGCGACCACACTTTTGTGTGTGTTGCCGTCGCGTTTGCGACCGACAAACGATCCCATGCATGGATTCGCATTAGCCACTCTACGCAGGAGTTCGGGAGGCGCAATCGCAGAATGGCTGAATTGGGGCAAGGCCAGGGTGGTTGCAGACTGCGTGTTGCAAATTCGGCACAGGTTTGGAAACGAGCCGTTAACACTTGCCGTCCGGAGCGCGCTCGGGAGGCGCCGGCTCCCAACCTCAGGTCCAAAGGTCGGGGTATTGCTGCCGCCAGGCCGCCATGTGGGCCAAGTGGTTCGCAGTTCGCTCGTCGCTCGACCAATCATCCAGTTGGGGTTCAGGCGACGCAGCAGTTAGAACCGCGTCATCCCAGGCAAGACCACATGTACCAAGCACCTTCTCGGCGAGGGCGTGCCGGTCGGCCATCAGCGCGCCGACGTCGAGATCATGGACAAAGCCGGGAAAGCGTTCGTGCCAGTCGGCCATCAGTTGCATGTAAGCCGCATGATAGCCGCGCAGCTCGGCCAGATCGTTCGCGTACTCGAACCCGGCGCCGGTGAGGAGCTTCTCGAATATGGCGACACGGTGATCCGCCGCCGGACGAACGCAGTGGATGATGCGGGCTTGAGGCAGAGCGAGGCGGATGATCCCGAGATGATAGTAGTTCGACGGCATCGTATCGACGACACGCCGGCCGTCCGGCACCAGCTTGCCTGCTTGTCTGAGGTACGCCTCCCCAAGCTCGGCAAACCGCTCAGGGGCGATCGCCGATAGCGGAGCGCCATTGGCGCTCTGGAGCAAACGGCGGACCAGCAGGCCCATGGTCGGAAGTTCGCCGGCACCGGCCACCAGGGGATGGGAGGCAAGGAGGGCCTCGAGCGTGGTCTTGCCTGAGCGAGGCAAGCCGACGATGAAGATCGGCTCCGCCCCGGAGGACGCGGCGCTTTGCCTCCCGTCATCAACCTCCCGGAAGCGCTCGACGGTCGCCTTCATGAACTCGACCTCGCGACTCCACGAGAAGGTGAGCCGCTGACGCTGCATCCGATTTGCCTCGACGAATACCGCGATCGAGTCGACGTGGTCTCCGATGTCCGCCAAAGCCTTGCCCAGTCCGAAGCCAGCGAAGATGCGATCCTCCGCGGGAGCGCTCTCCGAACGGATCAGGCGTTCCATCGCCTCGATGGCGCTGCCACGCTGCCGATGCCGCATCACGGTGGCGCGCTGCAGATGCGCCTCCCCGTAGGTCGGCCTTATTGCAAGGGCACGGTCGAAACCCGAAATCGCGCTCCGAATGTCCCCAAGCGCATAAAGCGCGCGCGCTCGTTGCAGGTGCAGGCCTGCGTCGTTGGGGTTATTGGCCAATCCCGCGTCGAGCAGCGCGAGAGCCTCCTCCGAACGGTGCTGGTCGATCAGGATGAACCCGAGATTGCGGTAGGCATCGACAAATTGGGGGCGCAGTTCGATCGTCCGGCGGTAGGCCACCTCCGCCGCGAGGTGATCGCCCGCCTGACGCAGCGCGCCGGCCAACCGGTACTGAAATGTCGCCTCGGTCGGCCGTATCTCGGCGGCTCGGCGATATGCCTCGGCAGCGTCGTCGAAGCGCCCCAGCGCCCGGCTGGCCATGCCAAGATTGGCATAAGCTTCCGCCGAGCCCGGATTGATCGCCACGGCACGGCGCAGCACCTCCACGGCCTCCTCGTGCCGGCCCGCACTGGTCAGCGCCACACCCATATTGCCCAGATACTGGGCGTTGGCGGGTTCGGCCTGCAGCGCCACGGCAATGTGGCGGATGGCGGTGGCCGGCTCGCCCTGCTGCAACTGCGCAAGACCAAACAGATGGTTGGCCGCCGGGTGCTTTGGGTCACGACGCAGGATCTGCCGGTAAAGTTCGGCAGCTTCACTGCCTCGGCCGGCCTGATGCAGTTCCAGGGCGCGCCGCAGCATGTCCTCAAGTGTCGGGCTCTGCGAACGGTTGCGGGAGGTGTGACGGGAGGAGGACATGGGTCCTTGCTAATGGCTGCCTTGCCTATGCCGCAAGTCCTCGTCCATATGACGGCAAACCAGGGCGGGAAAGCACAAAATGACAGACGGCAAGGTGGCGGTGGTGACCGGCGCGACCTCGGGAATCGGGCGGGCGACAGCGATCGGGCTGGGGAAAGCCGGGTATCGGGTGGCGATTCTGGGGCGGCGGGAAGCGGAACTGGCGGAGACGGCGCGGCTCAGCGGCGCCAGCTACAGCGGCGTCTGCGACGTTACCGATCCGGCAGCGGTACATCGCTACTTCACCGACCTCAAGGCGAAGCTGGGCCGCGTCGATGTGGTGTTCAACAATGCCGGCCGGTTTGCACCGCAGGCGAGTTTCGGGGACACCGACATAGCGACCTGGCAGGGCATGGTCGACGTCAACCTCAACGGCGCCTTCTATGTGGCGCGCGAGGCGTTCCGGGCGATGCGGGACCAGACGCCGCAAGGCGGCCGGATCATCAACAATGGCTCGATCTCGGCCTACGTGCCGCGGCCGGGCGCCGCGGCCTACACCGCGACCAAGCATGCCATCACCGGGCTCACGAAGGCGATCTCGCTGGACGGGCGCGCGTTCAGCATCGCCTGCGGACAGATCGACATCGGCAACACCGCGACCGACATGACGGCGAAGATGACCACCGGATCGCTGCAGGCCAACGGCACGATGGAACCCGAGCCCACTTTCGACGTGCAGCACGTGGTGGATGCGATTCTCTACATGAGCGGATTGCCGCTCGAAGCGAACGTGCAGTTCATGACGGTGATGGCAACGACGATGCCGTACATCGGCCGGGGATAGCTGCGCGACGGCGGTTCACTGTCAGTCCAAACAATTGACGAGACGCAATATGGCCGCGCTCTCCGTGCGAGACGAGATACTCCTTGCCCCGATCGCAGGGCTTCGTGACTTCGGCTCGGATGCCGAGAAATACTATAGAACCTTGGCTGCGTCCGATGATCCCGTATTGGCGGTCGGCGGAATCCTAGGGCTGATCGAAAGGGACGTCCTGCGACACACAGACCTGCCGCGTCTTCGTGAGCTTGGCAGACAAGGGGCGGTCCGACGGCGGGCCTTTAACTATTTCGCGCGCTTGGGCGACCACATCCTTGCCGAGGAGGTGGCTGCCCTGGGCCCGGACACCGTCGAGGACTTGGAAAAGGTCAGCATCGCGGCTCGGTCCCGGAACGATGTCAGCAAACAGAGAGATGTCGAGATCGCTAAGTATCTCGCCTGGGGAGAGGTTGGCATGTTGCGCAGTGCCGCAACCTTGGCCGAGTTTGTTGAGGGCTGGAGAGGGGCGATTCCGATCTTGGCGAGAGCCACTGCAGTGCGGCCGGGGGAGGTCAAGTCCTTCTCTGCGCTAGCCACGCTGTTGGAAGCTGCCGGCCGATATGATCTTCTTGAGTATTTGCTGTCGCAAGTCGCAGGCGTCGTCGAACTGGCATCGAATGCTGAATTGTTCCGAGCTGCCACCCATCTCGCCAAGGGAGAGACCGAGACATGCCTTTTCCTGCTAAAGCGGCTTGAGGATGCTGGACGTGCCCAGGACAGAGCCTTCTCCATTGGGTCGACCGGCGAGCAGTTGAGGGCGAAAGCGTATCACAAGCTGGGGCAGTTTCGCGAAGCGCACAAGAGCTACTCTACCATGAACGCGCTCGATGCGGCCGCTTTTGGCTCAACTAATTTCATCGCAGATTGCCTGGTGCGAAACTCTCAGGCCGTCCCCCACCTGACTGCGCCTAATCGACCGAACTATGTGATGATGCTTGGGTTTCCTCGGTCCGGAACGACGATGCTGGAAAACGCCTTAGCCGCGCACCCCCGCGTCGAAACGTTCGAGGAGGCACCAACCATGCACGCGGCGACCAGTTACATTGACAGGGGGAACAAGGGGCAGACCAAGTTCGAGCCCGGGAGCGTTGCACTCTACCTTGAGGGACGTGAGCGTTACTTCTCCTCGGTGGATCGCCTTAGGCAAAAGCAAGGGGCCGACGTCTACGTTGATAAGCTGCCAATCCGCTCCTTGTTCGCTCCCTTCCTGAAGCATCTGATCCCCGATCAACGCTTCATCTTCTCCGTTCGGCACCCGTACGATGTCGCACTCAGCTGTTTTCAGCAACGCTTCGGCCCAAACCCGGCGATGGCGAACTTTCTGAATCTTCGGGACACAATCCGCCTGTACGACCTCACTATGACCGAATGGTTCAAGGTGCACTCGCTGGATGACCGCCTAGTCCACTATGTGCGGTATGACGACCTCGTCACCGACTTCGAGACCGTAACACGCGGCACCCTTGCATTTCTCGGACTGGACTGGGATCCGGCGGTGCTCGAGTTTGCCGAACGAGCGGGGGAGCGAGCCAACCGAACGCCCAGCTACCAGAAGGTGCGGCAGGGATTGTCGCTCGGCGTCCAGACCTACTGGCGCAACTACGACTTCCTGTTCACGCAGGCAGAGGCAGCGCCGCTCACCAAATGGGCCAAGTTCTTCGGTTACGAGACCTTCTAAGCCGCGCCGTACACCTTCTCTCCGGCGATCCAGGTCGAGCGCACTTTCAGATCGTCGCTCAGCACGACGAAGTCGCCGCGTGCGCCCTGGGTCAGGTGGCCGCGGTCGGCTTCGGCGTGGATGGCGCGGGCGGGGTAGAGGCTCGCCATGCGCAGCGCTTCGTCGAGCGGCACGCCGATGGTCTGGTATACATAGCGGATGGCGTCGATCATCGCGAGGTCGGCGCCGGCGAGCGTGCCGTCGGCGAGCCGCAGGGCGCCATCCTTGCGGTAGACAGTGCGGCCGGTGAGCTCGAATTCGGTCCAGTCGGTGCCGGTGATCGACATGGCGTCGGAAACGAGGAAGATCTGGCCCGGGCCGCGTTTGGCCCGCAGGGCAATGCCGATCGAGGCCGGGTGGACATGGATGCCGTCGGCAATAAGGCCGGCATCGAGCCCCGGCAGATCGAGCACTGCACCGACGAGGCCGGGTTCACGGTTGCCGATCTGGCTTTGCGCGTTGAACAGGTGGGTAGCCATCGAGGCGCCGGCCTCGACGGCGGCGGCGACCTGGTCGTAAGTCGCGTCGGAGTGCCCGATGCTGACGATGATGCCTGCCGCGGCGAGGCGGGAAATCTGTTCCGGGCCAACGGTTTCGGCGGCGACGGTGATGAGCAGGGTCGGCAGCGCGCGCTTGGCGGCGAGGAGCCGCTGCAGGTCGGACTCGTCCATCGGCCGGATCAGCGCCGGATCGTGCGCGCCCTTGCGCGCGATGGACAGATGCGGCCCCTCGAGGTGAAGGCCGAGAAAGCCGGGAACGTGCTGCTCGGCAGCGGCAGCGCCGGCGGCAATCACCGCCTCGTTCTTGGGCACCGTGTCGGTGATCAGGGTTGGCAGGCTCGCGGTGCAGCCGAACTGGGCAAGGGTCGCGCAGATGGTGCGGATGGCATCGAGCGTCGGCGTGTCGTTGAGCAGCGCGCCGCCGGCGCCGTTGACCTGCAGGTCGAGAAAGCCGGGAACGATCATCGCGCCGTCCGCCGGCACGCGAATGGCATCGGTGGGCGAGTCGGCGGCGATCAGCCCCTCGACCTTGCCGTCAGCGACGACCAGCGCCATGTGGTCGTACCATTCGGCGCCATCGAAAATGCGGGCTCCGGTGAAGGCTTGTTTGTTCTGGGGCATCATAGTCTCCGAGTGCTTGGCTGCCCCTCACCCCGCGGTGAGGGCCTTAACCCTCATCCGCCTCTCCCCAAGGGGGCGAGGGGACGCTGGGGCGACGTCTTGTTCTTAACCGCAGGTCGTCTCAGATGGTCTCCGTGACCTTCTTGAGATACGGGGGCCGATCGGGATCGAAACCACGGCGGCGGCTGAGCGCTTCGACGAAGCCATAGAAGCTGACGATCAGCGCCAGTGCGTCGGTGATGGCGTGGCCGGATGCGGCAAACGGCAAGCGCTCGGCGCTGGTGGCATTGACCGAGGTGATGAAGACGCGGGCGCCCTGCCCGGCCAGCCGCTCGGCGACTTCGGCGACCGAGGCCTCGGCGGCATCGCGGGCGGCCAGCGCAAGGACCGGGAAATGGTGTTCGACGATGCGGGCCGGGCCGTGGATCACCTCGGCTGCGCTATAGGCCTCGGCATGGATGCCGCACGTCTCCTTGAACTTCAGCGCCGCCTCGTTGGCGATGGCGAGAGCCGGGCCACGACCGAGGACGTAGAGCGACTGGTGCTTGTCGAGCGCCCCCAGCAGCGGTGACCAATCGCAGTGCACTGCCTCCTCGAGGACTTCAGGAAGTGAGTCCAAGGCTGCCAGCAACGCCTTGTCCTCCAACCAGTTTCCGACGAGGCCGAGGCCGGCGACCACCGAGGCGACGAAGGTCTTGGTAGCGGCAACCGACTTCTCCTCGCCGGAACGCAGCGCGATGGTCTGGTCCGACGCCCGGGCGAGCGGCGAATCCGGCGTGTTGGTCAGCGCGAAGGTGAGCGCCCCGTTCTTTTTCGCCGAGGTGGTCATGCCGACGATGTCGGGGCTCTTGCCTGACTGCGAAATGGCGATCGCGGCGGTGCCGCTGAGCTTCAGCTCGCGGCCATAGATCGAGTAGACGGACGGCCCCACCGAGGCGACCGGCACGCCGGCCAGCAGTTCGATGGCGTATTTGAGGAACGAGGAAGCGTGGTCGGACGACCCGCGTGCAATGGTGACGATAGCGGTGGGGTCCGCGGCGCGCAGCGCCTTGCCGGCCGCCGCGAAGTCTGCCCTGCCCTCCGAAAGCAGGCGGGCGATCGCCGACGGGGTCTCTTCCACTTCCTGGCGCATGTAGCTGGCGTTGGCGGCTGTTGTCACGGCATCACTCATGGTTTGCGGTCATTTGTGGGAGGCGTCGCCAACTCTCAGTTCAGCGACAAAATCATAGGTGTCGCCGCGGTAGACCGAGCGGGTCAGTTCTACAACTTTCCCGGATGGAAGGTAGGCGACTCGTTCGATATGCAGCGCGGCTGCACCCTGGGGAATCTCGAGCAGGCGCGCGTCGTCCTCATCGAGATTGGCGGCGCGGATGCGCTGAATGGCACGGACCGGCCGGTTGCCGGATTTCTCGAGATGAGCATAGAGCGAGGCGCCGACAGCGCCCGGATCGGGAAGCGTGGCTGCCGACAGCGAAGCGCGCTCGATGGCAAGCGGCATGTCGCCGGAGAGGCGCAACCGGGCGACGCGCGCAACGCGCTCGCCGGGCGACAGACCAAGGGTTACGGTTTCCTCCGGTGAGGGATCGTAAAGTCCTCGGTCCAGCCAGATCGCGTGCACGGCCATGCCGCGGCGCGCCATGTCTTCGGTGAACGATGTCAGCTGGCTGAGCGACTGCTCGACGCGATTCTGCTGCGGCGCGACGAAGGTGCCGGAGCCGTGCCGCTGGATCAGCACACCATCGCGCACCAGGTGCTGCACCGCCTTGCGCACCGTCACCCGGGAAACCTCTACGCGCGCCGCGAGGTCGCGTTCGGACGGCAACGCATCGCCCGGCCTGATGGCGCCCCGCGCCACCGCCTCCTCGATCCAGCGCTTGAGCTGCAGATAGAGCGGGCCACCCTGCGGCAGGATGACGGCTTCGGCAGTAAACAGGGCGTTGTTGTTGCTGGTCAATCACCGGTTCCGGATGGGCTCGCCCTGCCCGACCCTACGGCCGGCGCGGAGGCGGCATCTCACGCTGCAACCATAATACCAATAAAAGACCATTGACCAAGAGATTTCTGGCCGATGCAGCAGCCCTCGTTGTGAGATCGCTCCCACAACGGCATTTTCGCGGGTGGGCTGCTCGACAAGTGGTATTTTTTTGGCATTATGCTTGCAGATACAAGCGGCAAAATCCGGGGGCGTCTCAAGGTGAGTGTTCGCGTACTTGTGGCGGGGCTCGGCAATATGGGGCGGAGCCATGCGCTGGCCTACCACCGGCACCCCGGGTTCGAGATCGTCGGGCTGGTCAACCGGCGGATGCCGAAGCTCGAGGCAGAGCTGGCCGGCTACACGGTGCGGCCGGACTACGCGGGAGCATTGCGCGAGCTAAGACCAGATCTCGTCTCGATCAACACCTATACCGATACACACGCCGACTACGCGGTGATGGCGCTGGAACAGGGCGCGCACGTTTTCGTCGAAAAGCCGCTGGCGATGACGGTGGCCGATGCCGAGCGGGTCGTCGCGGCGGCCAAAGCCAATGGCCGGAAACTCGTCGTCGGCTATATCCTGAGGCACCACCCGAGCTGGATCCGCTTCATCGATGAAGCACGCAGGCTCGGCGGCCCCTACGCGTTCCGGCTCAACCTCAACCAGCAGTCGAGCGGCGCGAACTGGCAGACCCACAAGACGCTGATGCAGACGACGTCGCCGATCGTCGACTGTGGCGTGCACTATGTCGATGTGATGTGCCAGATCACCGACGCGAGACCGGTGGAGGTCCGCGGCATGGGGGTGCGGCTTTCGGATGAGATCGCGCCCGACATGTATAATTACGGCGCGCTGCAGGTGCTGTTCGATGACGGTTCGCGCGGCTGGTACGAGGCGGCGTGGGGGCCGATGGTCTCGGAGAACGCGTTCTTCATAAAGGACGTGATGACGCCGAACGGCTCAGTGTCGATCGTCATGGAGCCGGGCGCCAGGTCCGACGATCTCGATACCCACACCCGGACCGACCAGATCCTGGTGCATCGGGCAGCGCTCACCGCCGACGGTGGGTTCGCCCAGGCCGACGAGCGCATCTCGATGCAGGGGGAGCCGCACCATGACGCGCTGTGCGCCCGCGAGCAGGACTACGTCTATCGGGCGATCGTCGAGGATATCGACCTCAGCCGGCATATGAACGATGCCGTGCAGTCGCTGAGGATCTGCATCGCCGCCGACGAGAGCATCCGCAGCGGCCTGCCGGTGAAGCTCTGACGCCTCCGGGTATGGGGCCGGCGCGAGGCCGGCCCATACGTCGTTTACATCGCGGGCAGGATGGCGATGTCGCGCACATCTCCTTCGATGGCGAGGTCCACAGTCTTGGTGGCGGCGCCGGTTTCGAGGTTGACAGTGTGCAGCGCTCCGCTGGTCGCGAGATAGGCGGTGTTCGTAAGATCGGCAGTCGCGGCTATGTCGAACGCATAGACCGTGCCGGTGACCCCAAGGGCGCCGCGCGTGGCAAGGACGCCATCATTCGGAGTGGTCTGCTGCAGCAGCCCCAGATTGGTGTCGATATCGTACATAGCGGTCTTTTCGGGATTGCCCACCGAGTTGGTGTAGGCGACCGCCACGACGCTGGCGGTCGCTGCGGCGTTGGCGTCGGCGACATCGAAGTTGAGCTTGCCGTCGACGGTGGTCATGCCATCGTCGACGTTGGCGCGCAGGTTGGTCCCATCCGAGCCGACAATGCGAAGGCGATCGGCGACGGGGTTGAAATCGACGCTCGCGGAAACCCCGGCCGGTAGCTTTTCCGACAGCGTGCTTTTCGCCGTGGCGGCACCACTCGCAAGATCGATGGTGACGACGGAGCCATCGGCGGCGACGCCGTAGAGCATCTTGTCGGCGGGGCGAACATCGATGCCGAGCAGGCTGTCGACACCGGTAACGTCCACCGAGGCGCCGGCAGCGCCGGTTTCGGTGTCGAAGCTGACGAGGGTCTTGTCGCCGACAAGGGCAACGGCCGGGGCGGCGAGAGCGGCGGCGGGCAGCGCGGCGAGGCCGATGGCGGCGATGGCGGCGAGAGAGGTGCGGGCAGTCATGGATGTCTCCTTGGCTTTTCGTCTCTTTGAGGAGCAGCGGCGGGAAGTTTCCCGGGGCTCTCACAGGGGTTACCCGCGACGAATGGCCAGTGGATGCAGCGTGCGGAAAAACTTTCGTGCGTTGCATCCGGGTGAGTGGATCGCGTGTAATCGGGGAATGGACAAGGTGAGCGACATTCGCCCAGCGGTCAGCCCGGAAACTCTGCTGGTGCGGATAGCCGAGGCGGATCGCGCGGCGCTGGCTGCGCTGTTCGAGAGCGAGGCCGGGCGGCTGCTGGCGATTGCGCGGCGGATCGTCAGGCGGAGCGATCTGGCCGAGGAAGTTGTACAGGAGACGTTCGTTGCCGTGTGGCAGCGCTCCAGACAGTTCGACCCAGCACGGGGCAGCGCGCGCGGTTGGCTCACCACGATGGTCCGCAACCGGGCCTTGAATATGCTGCGTGACGGCGGGCGGCTGGAGTTCCACGACGCCACGACACTGGAGGCCCTGAGCGGACGCGAGCAGGACGCGGTTTCGGCGTTTCAGATGCTGGCGGACAGCGAAGGGCTGAAACACTGCCTTGGGCAACTGGATGAGCCGAAGCGACGGGCCGTGCTGCTGACCTATGTGGTCGGCATGAGCAATGGCGAAGTGGCCGAGCGGCTGGCGGTGCCGCTGGGAACCGCGAAGTCGTGGATAAGGCGCAGCATTGCGACCCTGCAGGAGTGCATGCGATGAGCACCGCTTTCCATGGGCAGATCGGCGATTACGTACTTGGGATGCTGGACGGCGCTGAACTTACGGCGTTCGAGGCGGAACTCGATCGTGACCCGGCATTGGCGCAGCAGGTAGCGGCTTTGCGTAACCGGATGCAGGCGCTGGACGATACCGTGACACCGGCCCGTATACCGAGCGACTTGTGGAAGCGCATCGAGGCAAGGCTCGAACCGAGGGTGGTGCCCAGATCCGCGAGCTGGGCACAGATGCGCCAGCAGAGCTGGCTGCTGGCGGCCAGCATTGTGATCGCGGCGGGCATCGGCTTCGTCGCAGGGCAGCAGTTCGGCAGGCCGACGCAGCCGGTGGTGATAGCGGTGCTGGTGTCGGACGATGCGATACCCGGGGCGATCGTCGAAGCCTTCGCTAACAACAGCGTGCATATCGTGCCGCTGGAAGTGTTCGAGGTGCCGGCAGGCAAGGTGCTTGAGGTCTGGACGAAGCCGAACGAGGAGATCGGCGCCGTATCGCTTGGGCGATTCGCACGGTCGCAGGAGATCGTGCTGGATGGGGCGACGCTGCCGCTGCCGCAGGCGGGACAACTCTACGAGATCACTCTCGAAGACGCGCCGGGTTCCCCGACCGGCAAGCCGACGGGTCCCATCCTGGCCAAGGGTCTGGCACGATCACCTATCTAGGTACTACCCAGCCGGCGAGCGCATGCTAACATGTCAGCCGACATCCACTCCCAAGCGGCTGATTTCATGCGCATTATCGATACGCACCTGCACCTGGTCTATCCCGACAGGTTCTCCTATCCATGGCTGAGCGGCGCGCCGGCGATCAACAAGCCATGGACCGTCGAGAGCTATTGGGCCGAGGCGGCGCCGTTGGGAATTGAAGCCGCGCTCCATATGGAGGTGGACGTCGCGGAACCTCAGATGACCGAGGAGAGCGCGTTCGTGCTGGGCCTCGACCGGGTCATCGGGGCAATCGCCAACGGACGACCGGAGCATGCCAATTTCGAGCGGCACCTCGAGCGCCTGCAGGGGCTGGGGGGGGTGAAGGGCATCCGCCGTCTGCTGCAGGGCCAGCCGGCCGAACTGAGCCAGACGCAAACCTTCATCGACAATATCCGGCTGCTGCCGCGCTACGGCATGACCTTCGATATCTGCGTGAAATCGCACGAACTAATGCTGGCGCCACCGCTGATCGAGGCGTGCCCACAGACGCAGTTCGTGCTCGACCACTGCGGCAACCCCAAGATCGCCGAGCGCGAGTGGGAGAGCTGGACCACCCGGATGGAGCGGGTCGCCGAGCTGCCCAACGTGGTGTGCAAGGTTTCCGGCATCCTCGCCAATGTCGACGACAGCTGGACCGTCGACCAGCTCCGCCCCTATGTCGAGTTCGTCATCGAGACGTTCGGCTGGGATCGGGTGGTATGGGGCAGCGACCATCCGGTGGTGACGCTGTTCGCCGACCTCACCAGGTGGGTCAATGCCAGCCGGGAGATCGTCGGCAGCGCCAGCCAGGAGGAGCAGGAGAAGCTGTTCTCGATCAACGCGGAACGCGTGTACCGCCTCTAGGTATTTTGCGCCACACAGCGTGATTTGACCGACTTCCTTGCCGCATGCTTCAGTCCCCGCCGAGGGGAATATGACGCACGACAGTCGAACGTCCGTCGGCTCAAGACATCGACGCACGATACTCATCACCGCACTGATCCTGGTAGGCGTTTGTCTTTTTGCGGCAATCGCCGGATTGTCGCTGGGCATCCCCATGTCGGCGGACGACGAGCGTTGGTCCACCGAAGAATTGGCTCTGATGGGGAGATAGTCTGGGACGACGCCGGGGTGTAAGTCTCAGCGCCTTAGCTTTCCGGACTTTCCGTCGTCATTCGCCCCTTGCCGTCCTACCCCGCTTCGTCTTTCCTCCCGCTGAGGGAGGACTACCATCATGGCGAGGCAACCGCATTTCGTTATCGTGGGGGGCGGGACCGCGGGGTGGATTGCGGCCTTCATCATCCGGGATTCAATCAGGCGGCTGAAGCTCGACGCGAAGCTGAGCGTGGTTGAATCGTCGAAGATCCCGACCGTCGGCGTGGGCGAAGCGACCACCGCTGCGTTCCACGTCTTCCTCACGCATTTCGGCATCGACATCTTCGAGTTCTTCAGGAAGACCGAGGCCACCTACAAGCTCGGCATCCGGCACGAAGACTGGCGCCGCAAGGGCTACACCTATTACGGGCCGATCGACGACCCGCATGCGGTGGTGCGACCGCCGGCGGGAGCGCCATCGGACTATCTCAACGTCTATGCGGTGTCGGTGAACGAACCGGTGCAGGACATGCACCTGTTCGGGCCGCTGCTGAAGCAGAAGAAGGCGCCGTGGGCGCAGAAGCCCGATGGATCGCTGATCCCCCTGGGACCGTTCCTGCCGGCCTACCATTTCGACCAGTCGCTGGTCGGCAAGTTCCTCAAGGAGAAATCCAGCGGCGTCGAGATCGTCGACAACGTGCTCACCGGGGTGGAGCGCGATGGCGGGACGGGTGAGGTCACGGCACTGGTGTTCGAGGACGGCCAGAAGCTCGAAGGCGATTTCTTCATCGACGCTACAGGGTTCAGGAAACGGCTGATCGTCGGCGAGATGCAGGCCCCGTGGATATCGTACCAGCATGAGCTGCCGGTCAACCGCGCGCTGCCGTTCTGGCTGCCGGTGGAGCCGGGCGAGGAGATCGCGAACTATACCCGCGCCTGGGCGCAGGAAGCGGGCTGGATGTGGCAGATCCCGACGCAATACCGCTATGGCTGCGGCTATGTATACTCGGACGAATTTCGGACGCCGGACGAGGCGCATGCCGAGGTCGAGCGCGTCCTGGGCCGCAAGATCGAAGTGCGCGGCGACATCCAGTTCAAGATCGGGCGGCTGGAAAAGGCCTGGATCAACAACGTCGTCGCCGTGGGGCTGAGCTCGAGCTTCCTCGAGCCGCTGGAATCGACATCAATCCACGGCACGATCGTGCAGATGATGATGTTCGCCGGGCAGTACCTGCGCGATCCCCCGCAGATGAACCAGGCGCTGCGAGACGACTATAACCGGCGGGTGGGACGCCAGGTCGACGACTTCCGCACCTTCGTCAACACCCACTACATGACCGAGCGGGACGACACGCCGTTCTGGCGCGAGGTGCGGGCGCACCGGATTCACCCCGAGACGAAAGAGCGGCTCACGCGCTGGAAGACCGAGATGCCGCGGCGCGAACATTTTCCGGACTACCTGTTCGGGCTGCCGCACGTCGAGACGCAGTTGCACTACCCGGTGCTGGATGGATTGGGCCTGCTCGACCCGGCAGTGGCGAAGGCTGAGATGGCACGAGATCCCAAGCTCAGGAAGTTCGCGCGCGAGACTCATACGGGGCTCGTGAAGGAATACAAGCAGGCGGCGCAGAAGGCGCTGGGGCATGCGGCGTTTCTGGAGGTGGTGCGCGGGATGGGGTGAGCGGGCACCGGCCCCTCAAACGGCATTAGGCAGTCGGCAGTAGGCAGTAGGCCACGACTGCCGATTGCCGACTTACGACTGCCTGTGTACTTCAGCCAAGCTCGTAACTGAGTTCGTAATGCACCGTCTTGTCGTGCTCGGCGGCATAGCTGCCCTGCCCGGCGATGCCCTGCAGTTCCCCGGTGCCGGAGCCGTCGACGATCTGCCATTTGCTGGCGGCGACGCCGTTGGTCCAATCGCCGACTTCGTAGATGATGAACTGTCCGGCCTTGCCGTCGAGCGTGCCGTTCAGCACCAGGTAGCCGGAATAGTGGCAGGTTTCGGCGGTCGGGTACTGCATGAGGTAACGCCCCGGGCCCGTGGCCTCGATGGCGCCATGCATGACGATGTCGATCCTGGCTTCGGTCGATTTCAGCGGCGCGGCTTCGTGGTAGGGTTGTTCGTCCCAGTTGTTGTGCAGAATCGTGCCTTTGGCGGTCTTCATGGGGTTCTCCTTGCTTGGGTGGGGAAGCTAGCGAAGACCGGGCACCCATAATTGTAGTTTCGCGACAGAGGAGAGTGGCGGATGATCCTGCGCCAATGGACGGCCCGTATCCGCACAGCGGACGAAGCGCGCTACGTCGCCTATATCGAGGAGACCGGAGCCGCCCACTACGCAGCGACGGAGGGCAACCTGGGCTTCCAGATTCTGACCGGTGCCGAACCCGGCGGGATCAGCACCATCACGACTTTGAGCTGGTGGACCGATATCGAGGCGGTAAAGCGCTTCGCCGGCGAGGACTACCAACGCGCGCAATACTATCCGGAAGACGACGCATTCCTGGTGGAGCGGACGGAATTCGTGCAGCACCATATGGTGCGAACCTCGCAGATGAGGGGCGTGATCTGAGGCATGCGGCAGGGCGACCCGAAGCCGATCGATCCCAGCAAGAAGCCGGCGCGCGGGCTGCTGCACAAGCGGGTCAGCTTCGAGCATTTCGAGCTGACCCGGTTCGAACCGTCCGACGATCTCGCCGGCTGGGTCGAGCATCACTGGATGGTGCTCTACGATCTCGGGGATCGGCCGCCCTATACCCAGCGCAACCTCAGCCACCCGAACCAGCACGTGGTGATCGACTCGCGCGGCGAGACCGGCATTTTCGGAGCCGCGACCGGAGTGTTCGAGACGACGCTGAGCGGCTCGGGCCGGGTGTTCGCGACAAAGTTCTGGCCGGGCGCCTTCCGCCCGTTCTTCGGGCGGGCAGTGAGCGCCCTGAGCGACACCTGGCTGCCGGTAGAGACGGTGTTCTCGCGCACCTCCGAGAGTCTTCAGAGCGAGTTCAGCAGGCTCAACGATCCTGTCGGAATGGCAGAGCGAATGGAGGATCTGGTTCGCGCCCAGCTACCGAAGGCCGATGAGAAGGCAGGGCTGGCAAGGCGGATCGTGCGGTTCGCGGAAACGAACCTCGAACTGGTGTCTGCCGGGGAACTGGCTGGAGTCTTCGGTCTGGGGCTCAGGGCGCTGCAGCGGCTGTTCGACGATTACGTCGGAGTATCGCCCAAATGGGTCATCGATCGCTACCGCATGCTGGAAGCGGTGGAGAGCCTCAACGCCGGTGGACCGGAAACATTGACGGCGCTGGCGCATCGGCTGGGCTATTTCGACCAGGCGGCGTTCAACCATGCGTTCGAGAAGCTGACCGGCGCGGCCCCGGGCACATTCGTCGCCAGACAGGAAGGATGATCATGACTTCGCCACTCGACAGCTGGCTGTTCTGGGCGTTGCTTTCGGCGGTTTTCGCGGCGATGACCGCGATCTTCGCCAAGATCGGCATCGAGAACATCGACAGCGACTTCGCGACGCTGATCCGCACCGGGGTGATCGTCGTCGTGCTGACCGGCATCGTCCTGGCGCTTGGGAAGTTCCAGCCGCTCGCTACGATCTCAGGCAAGACCTGGGTGTTCCTGGTGCTGTCCGGCTTGGCGACCGGGGCATCATGGCTCGCCTACTTCAGGGCGCTGAAGTTAGGCCAGGCGGCCGAGGTGGCGCCGATCGACAAGCTCAGCGTCGTGCTGGTGGCGATCTTCGGGGTGCTGTTCCTGGGCGAAAAGCTCACGGTACAGAGCTGGATCGGCGTGGGGTTGATCGCGCTGGGGGCGGTGACGTTGGCCTGGAAGATTTAGGCAGGCCATGGGGGACTGAGCGCGGGGCCACCCCCACTCCCTGGTCCCTCCTCACAAGGGGGGGTGGGGGCGATCGCAGCCACCGGCCCTGCGATTAGTGCTGGCTGTGCATGCCGCCGGGTTCGGAGATTTCCTGCAACGCATGGGCGCTCTCGCGGCCCGAGTCGGCGAGCGCCACGTCACCGAGCGAGATCATGCCGACGAGGCGTTTCTCGCGGTTGAGAACGGGCAGCCGGCGGATCTTGAACTCCGCCATGTGGTCGGAGACGTCGGAGAGTTCCTCATCCTCGAAGCACCAGCGCGGGCTGGAGCTCATCACCTGGCGGACGCGGGTTTCAGGGCCCATGCCCTCCGCCACCGCGCGGATGCAGATGTCGCGATCGGTGATCATGCCGACGAGGCGGTCGTTCTCTCCAACCGGCATCGCACCGGCGTCGATCTCGCGCATGGTGCGCGCGACGGAGCGGATGGTGTCATCGGGCGAGCAGATCTCGACGTCGGTGCTCATGCATTCGCTGACTTTCATGGCCGTTCTCCCTGTTGCAGGGCGGCAAGGGGTCGCCGCCCCTGAAGAGGGAAAATGCAGGAGCGGGTCGAGAGTTCAGCCCTCGAGGTGAAACAGATTTCCCTCAGGCAGCGTCATAGGCGCCGAGCAGCAACGGCAGGATGCTGATCTGCTGCGTCACCGGATTGCCGTCCTCGATGTCCCAGGCAGCGCTGAGTGCGGCATGCGCCGAGGCCCAGGCCAGGAGGTGCCGCCGCGCGATCCCGGTGCGGGCGGCGATAGCGTGGGAATGGCGCAACACACGAGGCGCACTGACGACGAAATCGTCGCCCTCCTCAGGGTTGAGGAAGCTGTTGGCATAGTCGTACGCGGGGTCGCCCAAGAGGCCCTTGGGGTCGATCGCGACCCAGCCGCGACTGCCATGAGCGATGTTGTCGTGATGGACGTCGCCATGCAGCGGAATGGACTGCATCGGGCGATCGAACAGGTTGTAAGCAATGCCCGTAGCGCGGCCGACCAGGTCCCGCGCCTGGCGCGGCCAGGCAGCGGCGCCGACCCGGAACAAGGCCTCGAAGCGCTCGCGCAAGGGCGTCAGGCTGGGCGGTGGCGCCGCGTCGCGCGGCGCGTGGAGTTTCTGCACGGTGTCGCAGAGGATCTCGGTCGCCTCCGCGTCGCGCCCGGCGCGCGCGACGTCACCCAGTGTCTCGCCCTCGGCGAGTTCCATCAGCACGGCGTCACGGGCGAGACCATGGATGGCGACGGCGCCATGGCCGGCATACCAGACCAGCAGGCTGCCGCCGTTGCGCTCGTCGTCGCCGGCGCCAGGCTTCAACAGCTTCAACACGGCGGGCGGCTGGCCGGTGCGCTCGACGCGGTAGACGAAGCTGGTGGCGGTCTCGACGAGCAGCGTCGGACGGGTCAGCGACCAGCGCGCCAGGGCGCGGCTGAGCATGGTGGCGTCGGGGGTGGGGTTGAGCAGCGTAGCCATGGCTCCCCTTAGCCGAGAAGGGTAAAAAAGAAACCCCGCGGGATGCCGCGGGGGCAGGTGAGGGAGAGTTGATTACCGCGGCAGACGGCCCCCTCCCGGCCTCCCCCATGAAGGGGGAGGTGAAGAGTCGAGGCCCTGCCTTCGATTGTGCCCAATGAACCGACGGGGCACCTCCCCCTTCATGGGGGAGGATGGGAGGGGGCCGTCTCTATCAATACGTCCCTTACGCCACGCGCTGCTGCTTGGCCGGGCGGGCCCAGGCCGGGATCCAGTCGCCGTGGGCGGCGAGCAGGTCGTCGGTGAGGTTCCAGATCTGCTCGAGATCAAGCTCGGCAGCGGTGTGCGGATCCATCATCGCGGCGTGGTAGATGTGCTCCTTGTTCTCGGTCATCAGCGCCGCGACGGTCAGTTCCTGCACGTTGATGTTGGTGCGGATCAGCGCCGTCAGTTGCGGCGGCAGGTCGCCGATATAGGTCGGCTGGATGCCCGAGGCGTCGACGAGGCACGGCACCTCGACGGCGGCGTTGAACGGCAGGTTGGTGATGACACCGTTGTTGCGGACGTTGCCGTAGATGACGCCGGGCTCACCGGTCCACACCGAATTGACGATCTCGGAGGCGTATTCCTTACTCTGCTTGACCTCGATGGTGTTGGCCTTGCGGTACTCCTCGGACGTGCTCTTCCACTTCTGGATCTGCTCGACGCAGCGCTTGGGATACTCGTCCAGCGGGATGCCGAACTTCTCGATGATGTCCTCGCGCCCTTCCTTAATGAAGTACGGGGTGTACTCGGCGAAGTGCTCGGAGCTCTCGGTGACGAAATAGCCGAGACGGGTCAGCATCTCGTAGCGCACCTTGTTGGGGCAGCGCGGGTTCCAGGTTGGCTTGGGCGCCCTGCCCTCGCGGTAGGCGCGGACCAGATCGGGGTAGAGGTCGCGATACGAGCCGTCGGGCTGGCGATGCTCGAACTTGAGATAGAAGGCCATGTGGTTGATGCCGGCCGAGCGGTAGCGGATCTCGGTGTATGGGATGTCGAGATCGTGGGCCAGTTCCATGGCGGTGCCCTGCACCGAGTGGCAGAGCCCGACCTGCTTGATCGTCGGGTACTTCTCAGCGATGGCCCAGGTATTGATGGCCATCGGGTTGACGTATTGCAGCATCACCGCCTCGGGGGCGACTTCCAGCATGTCCTCGCAGATCGACCACAGGTGCGGCACGGTGCGCAGGCCGCGCATGATGCCGCCGACGCCGAGGGTATCGGCGATGGTCTGGCGCAGGTTGTACTTCTTGGGCACCTCGAAATCGACGACGGTCGACGGCTCGTAACCGCCGATCTGGAAGCAGACGACGACGAAGTTGGTGCCGTCCAGCGCCTCGCGCTGGTTCGAGAAGGTCTTCACCGTGGCCGGAACGCCGAGGGTGTTCACCAGCTTGCCGGCGATGATGGCGCTCTCTTCGAGGCGCTGCGGGTTGATGTCCATCAGGCGGATCTCGGCGCCGGTCAGCGCCTCGCGCTGCAGGATGTCGCCGACGATGTTCTTCATGAACACGGACGAGCCGGCGCCGATGAAGGTGATCTTGGGGTTGGCCATAAAGTGTCTCCGTAGGACGTTCGGGCCGGCTAGGCCGCGATTTCGAAGGCGGCCCGGACGAGCCGCGATGTGTATTCGGTCTTGGGGTTCTCCAGAACCTCGTTGACCGGCCCCTGTTCGACGATCTTGCCGTATTGCATGACCATCACCCGGTGGCAGAGGGCTTTGACGACCTTGAGGTCGTGCGAAATAAACAGATAGCTCAGGCCCTTCTCGGCCTGGAGCTTGCGCAGCAGCTCGATGATCTGGGCCTGCACCGACAGATCGAGCGCCGAGGTCGGCTCGTCGAGCAGGATGAACTCAGGCTCGAGCGCGATGGCGCGGGCAATGGCGAGGCGCTGGCGCTGCCCGCCCGAGAACTCGTGCGGGAAGCGGTTGAGGATGGTGTCGGGCAGTCCCGCATCACGCAGGGCCTGGCGCACCCGCTCGACGCGCTCGCGCGACGTGGCGCCGAGGCCATTGACGATCAGGCCCTCCTCGATGATCTGGCGCACGCTCATGCGCGGGTTCAGCGAGGCGAAGGGATCCTGGAAAACGATCTGCATGCGGCTGCGCAGCGGACGCATGGCTTTGCGATCCTTGGTGTCGATACGCTCGCCGTCGAACAGGATCTCGCCGCCCTGGTTGCCGATGAGGCGGATCAGCGCCTGGCCGAAAGTGGTCTTCCCCGAACCGGACTCTCCCACCAGACCCAGGGTCTCGTGCTTCTTGAGGTTGAGCGACAACTTGTCGACCGCCACCAGTTCGAAGAAATCGGGGTTGAAGAAGCCGCCGCGCTTCAAGGTGAAGGCGACTTTCACATCCTTGCCCTCGAGCACGGTCGGCGAGTCCTCAGCGATCGGGACCGCGGCGCCTTTCGGCTCGGAGGCCAGTAAATGCCGGGTGTAGGCGTGCCGTGGGTTGGTGAACAGCGCCTCGGTGGTGTTGTGCTCCTGCACGCGGCCGTTCTGCATGACGTAGACGTAGTCGGAGAACTGCCGAACGATGGTCAGGTCATGGGTGATGAGGATCACCGCCATGCCGTATTTCGACTTCAGGTCCTTGATCAGGTTGAGGATCTGGGCCTGCACGGTCACGTCGAGCGCCGTGGTGGGCTCGTCGGCGATCAGTACGTCGGGCCGGTTGGCAAGCGCCATGGCGATCATCACGCGCTGGCGCTGACCGCCGGACATCTGGTGCGGGTACTGCCTGAGGCGCGCCGCGGGCTCGGGGATCTGCACGTCTTCGAGCAGTTGCTGGGCCCGCTTCATCGCCTCGGCACGACCGATGCGATTGTGCAGTTGCAGGATCTCGCAGAGCTGAGCCCCGACGGTGTAGATCGGGTTCAGCGAGCTCATCGGCTCCTGGAAGATCATCGAGATGTCGTTGCCGCGAAGTTTGCGCATGCCGGCATCGGGGAGCTTCAGGATCTCCTTGTCGCCCAGCGTGATGCGGGATTTGCCACTGATCGTTGCGCGCTTGGTGAGCAGCCGCATCACCGTGCGGGCGGTGACCGATTTGCCCGAGCCGCTCTCGCCGACCAGCGCGATGGTCTCGCCCTTGTGGAGCTGGAACGAGACATCGCGCACGGCATTGACGATGCCGCCTTCGACCTTGAAATCGACTGCGATGTTGCGGGCGTCGAGGATCAGCTCGCGGCCGTGGCTGCCCAGGTCGTGCCGCTCGGGCGGCGAGAGATCGTTGGTATCGATGGGGCTCATCGCTTCATCTCAGTAGGGGTCGATCGCGTCGCGGAGCCCGTCGCCCAGCGCATTGAAGGCGAAGACGGTGATCAGCACGAAGACGACGGGTGACAGGATCCAGGGATAGGAACCGATCACCGAGAAGGTGCCGGTATCCTGCAGCATCAGGCCCCAGGAGATCAGCGGCGGCTTCACCGCAAAGCCCAGATAGCCGAGGAAGCTCTCGAGCAGCACCACGCTGGGGATGGCGATGGTCACGGCGACAATCAGGTGGCTCGAGACGTTGGGCAGGATGTGCCTCAGGATGATGCGCCAGTCGGACGAGCCGACCGCGATGGCCGCCCGCACATAGTCGATGCGGGCCAGCGCCAGGGTCTTGGAGCGGACTTCGCGGGCCAGTTGGGCCCAGCCAAGCGCCGCCATGACGCCGATGACGAAGGCGATGAAGACGTTCGAGGGCGCCGTGACCGGGATCAAGGAGGTGAGGGCGAGATAGAGCGGCAATTGCGGGAAAGCGAGCACCAGATCGACGAAGCGCTGCACCCACGCATCGAGCCGGCCGCCAAGATAGCCGGAGGCGATACCGATCAGGGTGCCGAGCACCGTGGTCAGCGTCACCACAGCGAGCGCGATGGTCAGCGAAATCTGCGAGCCGACGATGCCGCGCGACAGGATATCGCGACCGAACTTGTCGGTGCCGAGGAAGTGAATCGGGCGGCCATCGACCGAGCCGAAGAAGTGGATATCGGCCGGGATCAGGCCCAGCAGGTTGTAGCGATGGCCCTTGACGAAGAAGCCGAGCGCGGTGGGGTTGGTCTTGTCGGGTCCGGTGACGGGCTGGAAGGTGACCGGGTCGAATTCGCCGGTCTCGACGATCGGATAGATGTAGGGGATCAGGCTGAAGCTGCCGTCCGGAGCGCTGAACTCGACGTGGTCAGGCGGTGCGAAGCCGATCTCGGCGCGCTTGGGGTCCATCGGCGCGAAGAAATCGCCGAAGATGGCCATGAGGATCAGCGCCACGGTGAGCACCAGGCCGATCATCCCCATGGTCGAGCGGCGGAAGCGCCGCCAGACCAGAGTGGCGTAAGACTCGTTGCCGTGGGCGAAGCGCCCGACGACCACCGGCTGGCCGTCGGCCGCCGGGTCGGCGGGCGCGAGCTGGTGCTCGGCAGGGGTCGCGAGCTCGGCCGGCCTGTCGACGCCGGTTTCGGTGGTGCTGAGGGTGGGTTTGTCTGCGATGGTGCTCATTCGCGGTTCTCCCCGCCAAGACGGACGCGCGGATCGACCGCGGCGAGCAGCAGGTCGGCGATGATGTTGCCGATGATCAGCGTCGCGGCCAAGACCAGGACGAATGTCGCGGTGACGTACACGTCGCCCACCGCCATGGAGCCGACGATGGCCGGGCCGACCGTCGCGAGACCGAAGACGATCGCCACCTCGATCTCGCCGGTGAGCATGTAGGGCAAGGCCACGCCCTGATAGGCGATGAGCGGGTGCAGCGCGTTGGGCACGGCATGCCGCATGATCACGGCCCCCTCGGACAGTCCCTTGGCGCGCGCCGTCTCGACATACTGGGCGTTCAGCACGTCGAGCAGGTTTCCGCGCATGACGCGCATGTTGTAGGCGAGCCCGCCGAAGGTGGCGATGAACACCACCGGCCAGACATGGCTGATCAGGTCGACGAACTTGTCCCAACTCCATGGGGCGCCGCCATACTTGGACGAGAAGAAGCTGCCGATCTCCTGCACGTTCAGCTTGAAGGCGAGGATGTAGATGATGATCAGCGCCAGAAGGAAGCGCGGCACGGTCATGCCGAGGAAGGAGATGACGCCAAAGGCGGTATCGATCCAGCTATATTGTCGAGTGGCGGCGATGATGCCCATGCCGATGCCGATGACCGAAGCAAAGAAATGGCAGGTCAGCGCCAAGAGCACGGTACGCGGCAGGCGCTCGGCCACCACGTCGCCGACGGGCTTGTTGTAGTAGAGCGAGTGACCGAAATCGAAGCGGGTGACGATCCCCACCATCCAGTTGACGTACTGCACCGGCAGCGGCTCGTTGAGCCCGTTCTGCTCGCGATAGATCGCGGCCTGCTTCTCGGCTTCCTCGATGGTCGCCCCGCCCTGGTTGATCAGCATCGACCGGATGTAGTCGCCATAGTCGCCCGGAGGGGCCTGGATGATGGCAAAGGTGACGACGCTGAGAACCAGCAGGACCGGCAGGGCCGCCAGAACGCGCATCACCAGAAAGCGCAGCAGGTGCATTTTCGTTCGGACCTCTCGATTGGGGCACGACATCGCCCCAACGTCCCTCTCCCTTGGGGAGAGGATCAGAATGAGGATGAGGGGGCGCTGCCGCGAACTCGGCGGTGGGAGGAAGGTCCCCTCACCCGCTTCCTGGTCGGCGTCACAGCCAGTCCCTCAGTTGGGTGGCAAGGGGGCCGGAGCCCCCTTGCCCGGATTCCGTCAGGTCGGGATCAGAGTTTCACCGGCCCGGCAGAGCCCGGCTCACCCGGGAGGGTGTCGGGGTGCAGTTCATAGCTCTGCTGCTTGTCGGCAGGCACATAGACGCGTTCGCGGATGATGTTGTCCTCGGCCCAGTTGAACATGAAGATCGGGGCACCGGCCGGGATGTTGGCGAAGCGCTTGTTGATGATGAGCGCACCCGGGTACTGGGTGAGGCCGATGCCGAACAGATGCTCGGTATAGAGCTTCTGGTAGGTCTTCATCAGCTCGGTGCGCTTGGCGGCATCATCAGTGGCGATGAACGCATTGACGGTGTCCACCATCTCCTGCTCGAAGGGCAGCAGGTCCATGGTGCCGTCGGTGCCGGCTCGGTGCGAGTTGCTGATCTGCGGGCCGGTGGGAGCCAGAGCGACGGTGTTCTGCACCACCGCGATCAGTTCGGCACCGTTACGCGCCACACGCCAGTCGAACTTGCCCGACTGCTCCGTCGCGTCACGCTGGGTGCCGGTCAGGAAGTTGGCAATAACCCGGATCCCCAGCGGCTCCATCATGGCGATGACGCCTTCGGCCAGGTTCTTGTCGGTCTGGTAGTCGGCATTGGCGAGCAGCGTGATCTCGACGTCGGCGCCGCCGGCAGTACCCGCCGGGAAGTTCAGCACGCCGTTGCCGTCGGTGTCCTTGAGGCCGACCTTTTCCAGCAGCGCCTTGGCGTCATCGAGCGAGTACGGATAGTACACGGTCGAATCCTTGTCGTAGTAGGTGGTGCCGGCGTAGAGGCCGCCCGGATAGATGGCGGTGAACGGGCCCTTCACCAGTGCCTCGCCCAGCCGCTGACGATCGAGCGCGTAGCTGATGGCCTTGCGGAAATCCTCGTTGCGGTTCAACTCGCGAACGGCCTGACCGCGGGCATCGGGTTCGCCCCAGCCGTTGCCGGAGAGGTTCGGGTAGAGGGTGTAGCCGATGGTGCGGGCACCGAACTGCAGGCGAGCCGGCGCGTTGGGGTCGGCGGAGCGCTTCAGCGCCTCGACATAGCTTTCGGCCTGTTCGAGGTTGGAGAAATCGCCCGTGCCAGCCACTGCCTGCACGTCGCGGTCGGCCCAGGTCGAGAGCCGGTAGTGCACCTCGTTGAGGTAGGGCAGCTGGTTACCGGCGTCGTCGACTTTCCAGTAGTAGGGGTTGCGGCGCATCACCACGATGTCGTCCGGCCGATATTCGACCGGCACCCAGGCGCCCATCACCGGGATGTTCATGTACTCGGGCTTGATGGCGTTCTTGTACTGGTCGTAGGTGTTGGACGAGTACTTCGGATGCAGCGGCTTGAAGATGTGCGCCGGGCCCGGACAGAAGGTGCCATAGGCCATCTGATAGATGTACTGGCGCGGGAAGGCGTCCTTGAAGGTCCACACGATGGTGTAGTCGTCGACCGCTTCGAGCGTGGTGCCGACCCCGAAGGTCTCGGGCGAGGCGCCGTTGAGCGGCGATACGTTGGGATCGAGCACGTTGTCCTGCCAGAAGAACATCACGTCCTCTGAGGTGAACGGCACGCCGTCCGACCACTTGGCGCCCTCGATCAGGTGCATGGTCAGCTTGTGGCCGTCCTCGGACCATTCCCAGCTCTTGGCCAGGTTCGGCATCGGCGCCAGTTCCTCGGCCTTGATCTCGAATAGCGGACCGGTGCGGGTCAGACACTCCATGGTGCCGATATCGATACCGCCCCAGCCCTGCGACTGGCCGGCCATGTAGTTCCAGCCTTCGGGCCGGCCGCCGATGACGTGGCGCATCACATCGCCATAGACGCCGATGCCGTCGGGCATGTTCGAGGCCTTGAAGACCAGCGGCTCCTTGGGCAGGCGATCCTTGAGGGGCGGCAGCTTGCCGGCATCCTCGAAAGCCTTGACATAGTCGGGCTCGTGATACTCGGGCAGCGCCTTGTACTCGTAGATGTCGGAAATGCCGACAAAGTTCGGGGTGCCCTGGGCATCGAACTTCGGCGGTTCGGGCGGCGTGGTGGGCGCGACCGTCTGGGCCTGCGCGGCCAGCAGTGAAACGCCAAGCAGAAGGCTTGCCCCGCCAAGGGCAAATAGGTGTTTACGCATGTTTCCTCCCTAGGCTCGAGACCGGCGCGACACGCACCAGACGGCAGGCCTCCAACCCGCCGCCTCTTGTCCCAGCCGCAAAAGGGTAGACCTTGCCAACGCCGGGACAATCCCGTTATCTGAATGGGTATTTCCGGTTTTTAAAGATCGTCACCAGTCTGAGATGAACGAGCACCAGCATCATTTTTCGCCGGGCAAGCCGCGCGAAAAGGCCACCGCTCCGGTGCCGCGTCCGGATCGGCGCTTCTATGCCCAGACCCAGGCGTTCGGCCGCTTCGGCATCCGCTGGTTCGATCCGCAGATCATGCCGGAGGAGCACTTTCACGGCCATATCGAACTGAACTGGCTGACCGCCGGCAGCATGGACTACGTCATCGACGGGCGGCCGCTGCGCATCCCCTCGGGCCGGCTGGTGCTGTTCTGGGCTGGCATCCCGCATCAGACCACGGCGATCGACTACGGACCGAACCATGAAAGCCGGCAGTGCAACGTCTACCTGCCGCTCGACAGCTTTCTGCACATGCCCAATCTGGGCAAGCTCACCGAGACGATGATGGGCGGCGGCGTGGTGATGCTGCCGCCCGAGACGATCGGCGCCGACACGTTGACCCGCTGGTACCAGGACTATCGTTCCGGCGATGCCGAACGCACCGACATCCTCAAGGAGGAGATCGCGCTGATGCTGCGGCGGGCGGCGGTGACCGGCTGGGACATCCTGATGGAGCCCTGGATCGAGAGCGTCGGCTCGACCACCCGGGCCGCGTCGCCGCTGCGCTACGTCGTGGCGATGATCCGGCACATCCTCGAGAACCTGTCCGAGCCGCTCCGGGCAGAAGACGTCGCCAAGGTGGTGGGGCTGCACCCGAACTATGCGCTCAACCTGTTCACCGAGGTGATGCGGGTGCCGATGCACAAGTTCGTGGTGCGCATGCGGTTGATCCGGGCGCGCTCGTTGCTGTTCGAGGGGAGCCTCTCGATCGAGAACGTGGCCTTCGAGAGCGGCTTCTCGGCGCTGAGCCAGTTCTACGTGCAGTTCCGCAACGCCTACGGCCTGACGCCTCGGCAGATGCGGGCGCACTATCTGAGGTGAGCACCCTCAGCGCCGGTGCGAATTGCCCCCCTGTCCCCTCCCCCTAAACATGGGGAGGGATCAAGGGTGGGGGGTCAGCCCTCGCCTGCCCCTCGGGATGCCCTTGCGCACCAGCTAATGATCGGCTGGACTCGCGCGTAACGCGTGTACGAAGGCCCCTGCCCCGATGACCGATCCGATCCTGTTCATTCTCGCGGTGCTGACGCTGCTCGGCACGCCCGGGCCGACCAACACGCTCCTGGCGACATCGGGGGTGACGGTCGGGGTGCGGCGGTCGGTGCCGCTGCTGGTGGGTGAACTCGCCGGCTACCTGATTGCGGTCGGTGCAATCCGCATCGTGCTGGGACCAGTGATCCACAGCTATCCGCTGGTGGGCATCGCGCTCAAGGCGACTGTGGTCGCGTACCTGATCTGGACCGCAGTCAAGCTCTGGCGCCACAATGCCGGGCTGACGCACAGCCCGACGAGCATCGGCATGCAGTCGGTGTTCGTCACCACGCTGCTCAATCCCAAGGCGTTGATCTTCTCGCTCAGCATCATCCCGCCCAGCTCCGTGCAATTGGCCTGGTACGTATTCGGCTTCGCCTTGCTGGTGCCGCTGGTCGGGTTCGCGTGGATCCTGGTGGGACGAGCGATCGGCGCGGCTGCAGGCGAACGTCACACCGGCGTGGTGCGCAAGGTCGCCTCGGTGGCGCTGGTCGGCTTTGCCGGAGTGATCGCGGCGTCCGTGCTCGGGTAGTTCTGGCGCCGAAAGTCTGGCCACCGTGCCCTCCCCCGCTACGCGCTGGAGGATCAGAGTTCCAGCACGAACCTTGCCTCGAAGCGCTCTGCTCCCCACCACATGGGGAAGTTGGTGCCCCATTTGTTGTTGTGGAGGTTGAAGCGCAGGCCGGCGGAGAAATCCGGCGGGTTGGGATTGAAGGGCATGAATTTCGTCGCTGATGGAGCAACCAGCGGGGTGTCGAGCGGACGGAGTTCGACCCCGGCGGTGCGGACGGCGACGACGGCCTGCAACTGCCCCCCGCCCTTGTGCGCGATGCGGTCGGCTGGGAGCCACTGGCCCATCTTGAGGAACTGCCAGTCGTGCGAGCCCGCCGGCGTAAAGGTGACAAAGCTCGCCTCCGGCATGCGATTGGCCGGCTTGTCGAGCAGCTCGACGGTGATCTCGAGATGGCGCGCATCGAGCGCCCGGAAGCGGTAGGCGATGCGCGCGGGGGCGCCGAGCGCAGCGTGCGCGTTGGTGTCGAGCGTCGCGGCGCCGTCGACCAGTTGCGGGGTGAAGCTGGCGGAACGGGCTGACGCAACACGGTCAAGTCCGGGCTTGATGTGGTCGAGGATGGCCCACTCGGCCCGGTGCGTCAGGTAGGTGTCCATATGGGCGGCGACATCCGAGGCGTCGTAGCTCTCGTAGCGGTAGCCGAGCAGGCTGCCGTTCTCGCCGCGCAGCTCGACCCCGGCCGGCGAGCGGATCAGGATCACGTCGCCGCTATTGGGATCGGTTTCGACGAACCAGCCTGTGCCTTCGATCGCCGGGTGCTCGGCCGCTTCGGCAAGGGCCCGATCGGGCGGCTCGAGTTCGGCGACGGCGGCATCGAGATAGGCGCGCTGCTCTGCCCATGAGGCCTCCGAATAGCGGAAGCGGTAGTCGCCGGCGCGCGCGACTTCGAAGGCCGAACGGTCCCAAGCCTGGTCGTCGCGCAGGTACGACTTGATGTCGACGCCCCAGGTATGCTCGGCCACCATGGTGAGGCCACGGCCGAAGGCGAGGCGGCTCGGCGTCAGGGTTTCGTCGGCGAACCTGTCATAGAGGCGCTGCAGGTGGAGGAAACGCTTGATCTTGTCAGGGTCGGTGCCGGCGCCATGGATCCAGTTGTCGCCCAGTTCGAGATCCACGACGGGGAACTGTTCGCGGCGAGCCCAGAGGATTTCGCCATAGGCATCGAGGGTCGACGCGACGATCTCGGTGCCGGGATTATGCCGCTCCAGCTCGCGCCAGGCGTCGGCGGTCTGAGGCACGCTTTGCGGGCCCATATTGTCGTTGGTGTGGGCAAAGCCGAGGCCCTGGTCGAACCCCTCTGGAAACGACGTCTCGCCATAGGACTTCTGGTAGAGCACCACGACTTCCGAGCCATCGGGGGCGCGCCAGCGGAACACGTCGGGGACTTCTGGCGGCGGCGAGGCGGAATTGACTCCCAGGTGCAGGAACTTCACGCCGGCCTCGGCCAGCAGCGGCACGATGCCGATGGTATGACCTGGCACGTCCGTCATCTTCGAGGCAATGGTCTGCTTGCCGAAGCGCTTGTCGAGCTCATGGCTGTAGCTCAGGCCGGCGCGGAACACCGCCGGCGACATCAGCTCGGAGTGGGTGGTGAAGGGCAGCGCGTGCCAGCGGATCAGGCCGCGATCGATGGCGCGCTCGAGCCGCTGCACCCGCTCCGGCGATTGCGAGTTGAGGTGATCCCAAATCAGCCAGGCGCCGGTGGTCCAGATGAACTTCGGGTGTTCCGGATCCTCGGCGAAGAAATGTTCGCCCGTGTCGATCGCCTGCGGAATGAAGCGCTCGTGATACTGGGCGCGCACCTTCTGCGCGTGGTCGGTGAAGCCGATATCGAGGTGGGTCTTGAAGACCAGATGGATCTTGCGGGTCATGGCTCTGACGATCAGCCCACGGTGCCGCGGACGACCAGGCGGGTCGACACGGTTTCGGTGAGCGAGGGTGAGGTGGGGTTCTTCAGGCGGCGAAGAATGAGGCGCAGCAGCGCTTCGGTCCGTTCGGCGAGGTCGAGCTTGACCGTGGTGAGGTTGTAGCTCTTCCAGTGCGACTGGTGGATGTCGTCGAACCCGACCACCTTGACGTCCCGCGGCACGCGCAGCCCCAGTTCGGTGCGCAGCGCATCGATGGCGCCGAACGCGCCGACATCGTTGGCGGCGAAAATGGCGTCGACCGGTTCGCCGAGCCGGAACTGGTTCAGCGTCTCGCGATAAGCCGTGTCGTAGGTGTAGTCACCCTGGATGCGAATGGGCGGCGGCAGGCTGCGCTCGGCCAGCACCTTGACCACCATGCGCTCGCGCGACTGGGTAGCGAGCGAATTGCTCTTGCCGGCGAGGAAGGCAAAGCGGCGCGCACCATAGCCCTGCATCAGCGCCACCGCCTGCTCGACGCCTTCGCGCTGCAGCACGTCGAGCCGATCGAACAGCGGGGCGGGCTCCGCCTCCCCTGCTTCCTCGTCGGGGTAGCCGACATAGATCGGTACCGCCCGATCGAGCACCCGGGCCAGCGTGGTTGGGCGAACGTTCTCGGCATAGGCGATGACGGAATCCGGATTGAACCCCTTCATGTAGGTGAGCAGCGTCTCGTCCATCGACAAGTCGTCGCGGGTCCGGAACAAGAGCGTCGCGAAACCCTCTGCCTGCAGCGCCGTGGTCATGGCGTCGAGCTCCTGGCTTTCCCAGGGGCCGGAGACGTCCGGAACGATAATGCCGACCAGGTGCGAGCGGCCAGTGACCATCGACCGGGCGGCCATATCAGGAGTGTAGTTGAGCTCCTGCGCCACCTTCAGGATCAGGTCGCGCTTTTCCGGCTTGATCGAGGCATGCGGGTTGAAGGCGCGGCTGACCGCGACACGCGACACGTTGGCAGTCCGAGCCACCATATCGGCGGTGGCGCGGCTGCGACTGCGGGTGGCCGGATCGCTCAAAAAGGTCTGCCTTGCTGCCCTAGATTGAAATCGTGTGCAGAACTGTTCTGCCGTCTCGGCTCAGGCACTGTCAAGCCGATCTGGCGCCGGATCAGGCTAACCACATGATGTTACGAAACAATGACGCCTGGCCCACGGTCTAGAACAAACATTCCACGCGGTCGTCATATCGCTGTCATTCGCAACAGGCATTCTACGCCTTGACGATGAATGAAAGCGTGTTCATTCTGAGATCGTGAGTTGCGGCGGGGAGGATCGACCGCCGCTATCGCCAATCCGGCGCTCGAAAAACGGCGCCACAAGGGAGGAATTTTGCGATGAGCAATCGCCTGCGCGCCCTGTATCTGGGGCTTGCCACTGCCACTACGATGATCACGCCCGCCTTTGCCGTCGACCTGACGGTGATCTGCCGCTGCGTCGTGGGCGGCGTGAACAGCGAGACCGCCACCTGGATCAAGGAAAGCGTGATCCCGGGCTTCACCGAGAAGATGAAGGCCGAGGGCAAGGACGTCACCGTGTCGCTGAACGAGTTCGGCGGCAAGGACGAGCAGATGACGCAGCAGCTGGCACTCGATTTCTCGACCGGCGCCGGCGCCGACGTCGCCGCCTTCGACGGCTTCCTGATCCCCTCGTTCGTCGAAGGCGGGCTGCTCAAGCCGCTCGACGAAGTGGCCGGGCCCGAGGTCAACAACTGGGAAGGCTGGAGCCACATCTCGGAGGGCGCCAAGTCGCTGATGAGCTATGGCGGAAAGGCTTATGGTCTGGCGCTCGGCACCGACGTGCGCGCCATCTTCGTGCGCAAGGAATTGCTGAAGTCGGCCGGTCTCGATCCCGATAGCTTCCAGCCCAAGTCGTGGGCCGAGCTGCTCGACGCCGCTCGCGCCATCAAAAAGGCGAACCCGGATTCGTTCCCGCTGCAGCTCAATGCCGGCGTGAACATGGGCGAAGCCACCACCATGCAGGGCTACTACATGGCGATCCTCGGGACGGGCGAAAGCGTCGTCGACGAGAACGGCAAGTACATCGTGTCGAGCCAGGGCATCCTCGATACGCTCAACCTCTACAAGACCATCTATGTGGACGAACAGTTGGGCGACCAGCGCGCGCAACTGCTCGGCGATGGCCGCAACCGCACCTTCACCAACTTCCGCGACGGTAAGACCGCCCTCCTCGTCGAAGGCGACTGGTTCTTCAACTCGGTGATGGCGCCGGGCGCCGAATTCGGGCTCGATAACCGCGACGCGGAAGTCACCTGGGCCTCGATGCCGGCGCAGGAGCCGGGCAAGGGCTATCGCGGGCAGGATTTCGTGACGGTCTCGGGCGGCACGGGCTTCGTGCTCAACCCCGCCACCAAGAACCCGGCCGAGGCCTGGGCGCTGCTCAGCTACATGAACAGCCAGGAGTCGCTGACCGCGTTCCAGGGCTACCGTGAGGCCCGTCGCATCCGCGACGACGTGGCGACACCGAACAATGTCTATCTGCAGAAGACGCAGGAGAGCCTGCTGCCGCTGACCACGGCGCGCCCGAACGACCCGAACTACAACAAGGTCTCGGCCGAGATTCAGCGCATGACGGAAAGCGTCGTTTCGGGCGAAGCCAGCCCGGAAGAGGCGATGGCCGCCTACAAGGCGGCGGTGATCGCCATCGTCGGCGAAGCGAACACGGTCTCGAAGCTCTGAGTTCGACGGGCTGCCGTGACGCGGCCCGCCTAAACCTGTCCTCCCACGCCCGGCCCTCCCTGAGCCGGGCGCTCCCTGGGAACGCCTCCCCGGCACCCTGTCTGCGGCCGGGGAGGTTCCTCTTTTCGGTTGGGGTTTGTCATATTGCTTGAAGAGATGAAGCCGCTGGCAGACGGCCCCCTCCCATCCTCCCCCATGAAGGGGGAGGTGCCGCATCGAGTGCTTGGCACGATCAAACCACAAGCTCGACTCTTCACCTCCCCCTTCATGGGGGAGGCCGGGAGGGGGCCGTCTGCTTCGGTCAGGACGAGCGCAGCATGACCAAGAAAAACTTCTCGCTGCTCTCGCATCGGGCCGGCGCCGCGTTCCTTGCGCCCGCTGCCGCGCTGGTCGGCGTCTTCGTGCTGTTGCCGTTCTTCTGGGTGATCGTCGTTTCGTTCACCAACCGGACGCTGCTGGGCAAGACGGCCCTCAACCCCGATTTCGTCGGGCTGCAGAACTATATCCAGCTGTTCGACCCGACGACGTTCTTCACCCGCGGGCAGTTCGGCTTTTCGCTGATCCTCACCACGCAGTTCGTGCTGCTGTCGGCGCTGGTGGGCCAGGCACTGCTGGGCCTGCTGCTGGCCTGGCTGATGCAGACCATCCCCCCTGCCCTCAAGCGCATTGTCGAGACCGCGGTGATCGCCGCCTGGATCCTGCCAGAGGTGGTGATCGGTTTCGCCTGGTTCGCCTTCCTCGACTACGACAACGGCACGCTGAACATGATCCTGCGCGGCCTCGGCCTGCCGGCCGGAGATTTCCTGCTGCAACAGCCGTTCTGGGTGATCGTCATCTTCAACACCTGGCGCGGCGCCGCGTTCTCGATGATGCTGTTCAACTCGGCCTTCGCCTCGATCCCGCCCAGCTATTTCCAGGCGGCGGATGTGGCGGGCGCCTCTAGCTGGCAGAAGTTCCGCGATATCGGGCTGCCGCTGATCCGCGGACATGTGGTCACCGACCTGATCCTCATCACCATGTGGACGTTCAACGTGTTCACGCCTTTCATCCTGACCAATGGCGGGCCGAGCTACCGCACGGAGCTGCTGTCGATCTACAACTACCGCATCGCCTTCCGTGAGTTCGACTTCGGCAAGGGTGCGGCCGTGGGGGTGATCATCATGCTGATCAACCTGGTATTCGCGCTGATCTACCTGTCGTTCGGGCGCAAGAAAGCCAAGGCGGTGGAAGAATGAGGCTGAGCTTCCCGCAACTCGTCGCCCGTATCGGCTTCTCGGCGCTGGCTGCGATCATCGGCATCCTGTTCGCGCTGCCGCTGATCTGGTTCATCTTCGCGCCGTTCAACGCGCGGGCGGAACTGGGTATCGCCATTCCCGATCCGTGGACGCTGAAGAACTTCATGACGGTGTTCGGCAACGGCTTTGCCATGCGCGGGCTACTCAACAGCCTGATCCAGAGCGTCGGCGGGGTGATCCTCGTGGCGGCCGCCGCGACGCTGGCAGCCTATGCCCTTTCCCGTTCGTCGATCCCCGGCAAGGGGATGATCACCTATGTCCTGCTGCTGTTCTCCTCGGTGGTGTCGGGCACGGCGGCGATGGTGCCGATCTTCCTGATCATCTCGTCGGTCGGGCTGATGGACACCCATATCGCCGTGATCCTGGTGTTCGCCGGCGGGCTGCTGCCCACGGCTATGTTCATCCTGCGCGACTTCATCGACGGCATTCCCAGAACCTACGAGGAAAGCGCCATGGTCGCAGGCGCCTCGCCGGTGCAGGCGTTCTTCGACGTGGCATTGCCGGTGATCCGGCCGGGCATCGTCGTGGTTGTGGTGTGGGCGTTCGTCAACATCTGGGGCTCGTTCCTCATCCCCTTCATCCTGTTGCGTTCCGACGATCTGATGCCGTCGTCGGTCGCCATCTACTCGTTCTACTCGGAGGCGGGGACGCCGATCGTGACGCTGCTTGCAGCCTATTCGCTGATCTACTCCCTGCCCGTCGTCGCCCTCTATCTCTTCGTCAGCTGGAAGTTCGGCTTCCGCTTCTTCGGTGGAATCAAAGCGTAATGGCCTCGGTCGAATTCCAGAACGTCACCAAGAGCTTCGGCAGCTTCAACGCCGTCTCTGACATCAGCTTCAAGGTCGCGGACGGCGAGTTCATCTGCCTGCTCGGCCCCTCGGGCTGCGGCAAGACCACCAGTCTGAGGATGATCGCCGGGCTCGAAACACCGAGCTCGGGCAAGATCATGATCGGGCCCGACGACGTGACGCACCTCCACCCCAAGGATCGACAGATCTCGATGGTGTTCCAGGATTATGCGCTCTACCCGCACATGAACCTCGCCGACAACATCGCCTATCCGCTGAAGGTGCGGGGCGAGAGCGTCGAAAAGCGGCACAAGCGGGCCAAGGAAGTGGCGGACGTCCTGAAGATCGGCGAGCTGCTGAACCGGCTGCCGAGCCAGATCTCCGGCGGGCAGCAGCAGCGCACCTCGCTGGCGCGGGCGCTGGTCTATCCGAGCCGGGTGTACCTGTTCGACGAGCCGCTCTCCAACCTCGACGCCAAGCTTCGCCTGGAAGCCCGGGGCTTCCTCAACCACCTGCAGCGCGACATGGGGATGACGGCGGTTTACGTGACGCACGACCAGGCGGAAGCCATGGCGCTGGCGACGCGCATCGCGGTGATGGACCGCGGTCGCATCGTGCAATTTGCGCCGCCGATCGAGATCTACCGGCGGCCGGCCACGACGTTCGTGGCGAACTTCGTCGGCAACCCGCCGATGAACATGATCCCGGTGGACGGCAGCATGGAGGGCGACCGGCTGCAACTGCGCGCCCATGGCGTGCTGGTGCGCGATGTGCCGGTCTCGCAGGGGATCAAGGCGGCGCTCGGCAGAGGCGCCAGGCTGACACTGGGCGTGCGGCCCGAGCACCTCAGCATGGGCACGATCAACGACGTCAACATGGTCAGCGGCAAGCTGTTTGCCAACGAGAATATGGGCCCCGAAAAGCTGGTGACCTTCGAGCGCCAGGACGGCGGTCGGGTGACGGCCCGGATCTTCACCGACGATGCAGTCGAGACGACGGAGAACGTGGCGTTCACCTTCAGCGGCACCCACGCCACGCTGTTCGACGCGGAAGGCAACCGCATCCCGGCGGATGGGGAGCAGCCGCTGTGAGCCTGGCTGCGCTGACTGAGAAGCCGATGCGGGCTGCCCCCCACCCCTGTCCCCTCCCCCCAAACAGGGGGAGGGAGACCCTCACACTGAATGCGGAGTTCTCGGCTCCCTCCCCCTCCTTCAGGGGGAGGGGACAGGGGTGGGGGTCAGCCCGCGCCGGAGTTGCGGCATGACCCGGATCGTCAAAGCCCACGTCACTCGCGCCGACCAGGCAGCGAACCCCTATTTCTACATCCCCGTCACTGTCCCCGTGGGCACGACGCGGATCGATGTGACACTCGCCTATCCCAAGGCCGATGACTGCGTGATCGACCTCGGAATGTTCGACCCTGCCATGACCCCCTACCCGTCCGAAGGCGGGTTCCGGGGTTGGTCCGGTGGGTTCCGCGATCGGTTCCACGTCGCGACCGACAGCGCTACGCCGGGCTATGTGCACGGGCCGATGCCGGCCGGCGAATGGAACGTCATTCTCGGGCTCTACAAGGTGCCGCCGGATGGTGCCGAAGTGACGGTGACCATCGATCTCGACAGCAGCGAACGCCCGACCAATCCGCAACCGGAGCGGACCTTTCCGGTGCGCGCCGGAGCCGGGTGGTATCGCGGCGACCTCCACTGCCACACATTCCATTCCGACGCCGCTGGATCGCCCGAGACGCTGCACCAGGCGGCCGTGCAGGCAGGGCTCGATTTCCTCGCCATCGCCGACCACAACACCATCACCCAGCGGCGCTATTTCCATCCGGCGTCATCGCCGGACCTGGTGTTCGTGCGCGGCATGGAGGTGACCACCGCCGTCGGACACGCCAATGTCTATGGGGTCGACGAGTGGATGGACTTCCGCATGACCAAGCCGTCGGACGCGCATGTGCTGGCCGATATGGTGCACCGGAAGGGCGGCCTCCTGTCGATCAACCACGACAAGCCGACCATTCCCTGGGACTACGAGTTCCCTGCGGCTGACTGCCAGGAGGTCTGGCAGTCGACCTGGATGGCGTGGAACTGGGTGTCGCTGGCCCGTTGGCAGGAACGGCTGGCCTCGGGCTTGCGGATCTCGGCCATCGGCGGCAGCGACTTCCATCAACCGGCCAAGCTCCAGCCGGAAGGTCCGCTGGTGCTGGCGCGGCCGACCACGGTGCTGTGGCTGCCGGAGCTCAGCGAGGAGGCGGTCCTCGCGGCAATGAAGGCCGGGCGCGGCTACGTGACGGAGGGGCCGAAAGGCCCGCACCTCGAGATCAGCATCGGCGATGCGCCAATGGGGTCGGCGGTGCATCGCAAACCTCTGCTCAGGGCACGCGCCAAGGTGCGCGGAGCGCGGGGCGACCTGCTGCACTGGATCGACGCTTCGGGGGTCGTCGGCGAGCAGGAGATCCTCGCCGGCGAGTGGGAGGGCGAGATTGCGCTGCTCCAGGGAACCCAGGGCTTCATCCGCGCCGAGATCATCGCCAAAGCCAGCCGGCCCTGGCTGGTGGAGGAATTCACCAAGGCGGCGAGCGAACGCGGTGAACTGCCGTGGCAGCTCAGGGACACGCACCTCACGGACGAGCCGATCCGGCGCGCCATTTCCAACCCAATCTACATCGACCAGGACTAGCTCATGTTTATCGGCAATGCCCCGTGTTCCTGGGGCATCAACTATCCCACCGGCAACGCCTACACCTGGCAGGAGTATCTCGATCAGGTCGCCGCTTCGGGCTATCGCGGCACCGAGCTCGGGCCGTTCGGCTTCCTGCCCAAGGACAAGGCGGTGCTGGGACCGGAGCTCGAAAAGCGCGGGCTGACGCTGATCGGCGCGACGCACGTCCACACTTTCGGCGACCGGGGCTCGGCGCCGGTGCTGATGGCGACGCTCAGGGAGCTGGCGCCGCTGCTGAAGGACCTGGGTGCCAGGCACCTCGTCATCATGGATGAGAGCAACTGGTACCCCGAGGGACAGGAAGGCGTGCTCGACCGCGACGGCTGGAACGGTCTCACCGCCACCGTGCGCGAGGCCCAGGCGGTGATCGAGGGCGAGTTCGGGCTGAAGGCGAGCTTCCACCCGCATATCGGCACGGCCGTCGAGTTCGAGCGGCAGATCGACCGGCTGCTCGCGGAAACCGAGATCGACCTCTGCTTCGACACCGGGCACCACGCCTTCTGGGGCCAGGATCCCCTCGCCTACATGGAGAAGGTGTGGGGGCGGATTGCCTATATGCATCTGAAGAACGTCGACGCCGCCGTGCGACAGCGCGTACTGGACGGGAAGCTCTCGGTGGCGGCCTCCTATGGCGCCGGGGTGATGGCTCCCCTGACCGACGGCGCCGTCGACATCCAGGCGGTGATGCGCTTTCTCGGCGCCAAAGGCTTCGATGGACCGATCGTCGTCGAACAGGACATCGCCGAGAACGCAGCGGAAACGCCGCTGCAGCTCGCGAAACGCAACTACATGTACATGCAGGCGATCGCGTGATGGCAAAGCTCAGAGTTGGCCTTATCGGCCTCGGTGAAGTGGCGCAGCTGATGCACCTGCCGCTCCTGGCAGACGACCAGCGCTTCGAAATCGCGGCGGTGACCGATGTCTCCCCGAGCCTCGTTGCGCATGTGGCGGAGCGCTATGGGGTGAAGACCCGGCACACGAGCGCCGAGGCACTGATCGCCGACCCCTCGCTCGATGCAGTGTTCATCCTGACGCCGGATTTCCTCCACGCCCCGCTGCTGGAAAAATCCATCCGCGCCGGCAAGCACGTCTTCATCGAAAAGCCGGCCGCCTTGACGGCGGCAGAACTGAAGCCGTTGCTCGAGCTCGAAAAGACCAACTCCAAGACGGTGTTCGTCGGCTATATGCGCCGCTTCGCGCCGGCCTTCACGGCGCTCAAGGAGCGACTGCCGCCACGCGAGGAGATCCGCCATGTGCGGATCCGTGACCTGATCCGCGAGAGCCAGTTCTTCGTCGACCAATCCCGCAACATCTTCCGGCCGACGGATGTGCCGGCAGAGGCGATAGCCGATGGGCGGGTGCAGACCCAGGCGCTGCTGAAATCGGTGATGGGCGAGGCGCGGCCGGATCAGTTGCGGGCCTACCAGGTGCTCACCGGTCTATCGTCCCACAGCTTTTCTGCGATGCGTGAACTTTTCGGCGCACCGCTCGGAGTAGCGGCGGCACGGCAGCATCGCGGGGAGAACGTGCTTGTCATGTTCGACTACGGCAGCTTCACCGCCCTCTACGAAGCGGTGATCCACGATGTGGCGCGGTTCGATGCCGGCATCGAAGTGCTGACGCTGAACCAGCACTTCAAGATCAACTACGACACCCCGTATGTGCGCAACCTTCCCACCCGACTGGAGATCACCACCTCCGATCTCCATTCGACCGGCACCGAGATCATCGGACCGTTCTACGAGGATGCTTTCCGGGTCGAGCTCGGCGCGTTCCATCATGCAGTAACGACCGGGGAAAAGCCCAAGACGTTGCTGACCGACTCTCTGGCCGACCTCGAATTGTTCGCTGAGGTCGGCCGGCATTTCTTGTCGCAGAACTGACGTCATCACCACGCTGAAAGCCCCGGTTTCCGGGGCTTTCGCCCTGTCATGCTGCTGTCATCGGAGTGCGGTTTAAGCGGCGACAGCAGGCGCGCGGAATAAATCAGGCGCACGCTGTCACAATGGAATTTCCGTTCCATTTTTCGCTTGCCAGCGGGCCAGCCGAGATTAGTCTGGGCTCTACGGTCGGCGTCAGATTGACCTGCCGCGGGATGGCCCGCAGGCGAACCAGGGAGACAACGATGAAACGTCGTGCGTTTATGCTTTCGGTCGGTGGCGCAGCCGCCGGCATGGTGCTGCTGCCGCGGATGGCCTTCGCCGAAGCGGGCAAGATCGACTGGTACACCTCGTCGGATCAGAACATCCTCGACTTCTGGACCAATTTGGTGAAGCCGAAGTTCGAGGCCGCCAATGCGGGCATCACCCTGAATCTCGTTGACGGTGGCGACTCTGCCGGTGTGCAGGCAATCGCCGAACGCGCGGTGGCGGCGATGCAGACCAACACCGACCCGCAGGCCGACATGGCCGAAGGGTTCGATACCCGCCTTCCCAAGGGCGGCATCGAAGCCGGGCTGTGGGTCGATTTCAGCAAGGCGAACCTCTCCAACTATTCCAAGATCAACCCGCTGGCCTTCGACGTTCCGACCAGCCTGCCCTACCGCGGCAGCCAGGTGCTGCTCGCCTACGACACCACCAAGCTCCCCGCGGCCGATGCGCCCAAGACCTGGGCGGCGCTGGTTGCCTGGATCAAGGCGAACCCGGGTCAGTTCGTCTATAACCGCCCCGACAAGGGTGGTTCGGGCGGCAACTTCGTGCGCCGCGCCATCTGGGAAGCCAACGGCAACGACCCCAGCAAGTTCACCGTCGACAATTTCGGCACCTTCGGCGCCGAAGCGCTCCCCCCGGCATGGGAGCTGCTCAAGGACCTTGCCCCCTCGCTGATGGACAAGGGCGCCTATACTTCGGGCAACACCCAGTCGATCCAGCTGCTGTCGCAGGGCGCGGTCACCATGGTCCCGGCCTGGTCCGACCAGGCCCTGCAGGCCATCGCGACGGGCGTGCTGCCCGAGACCACCGGCCTCGTGCAGCTCACCGACCTGGCGCTCGCCGGCGGCTTCACCAAGATCGGCGTGTTCAGCAACGGCGTGAACAAGGACGCCGCACTCAAGCTCGCGGATTTCGTGCTGACCGAGGAGATCCAGTCGGCGGTGATCACCGAGCTCGGCGGTTTCCCCGGCGTGTCGTGGGACAATGTGAGCAAGGAGCTCCGGGAAAAGTATGCCGACGTCATTCCCGCCACCATCCCGGTGTTTCCGGGTGGTGACTGGGAGAAGGCGATCAACGACGGCTGGTACCGCGAAGTCGCGCCGAACGTGGACCGCGCTGCGTGAGCCTGACGCCCGCAAGCGACATTGTCGGCACCAAGAAGAGCGGGAGGCCGATCGGCCTCCTGCTCGTCGCTGCGCCGGTGCTGCTGGTCGCCTGGATGATCATCTGGCCGATCATTTCGGCCATCGGGCGCACCATCTGGCTGCCCAATGAGGGCGGCGGCGAGAGCTTTTCGCTCGACACCTACAGGTTCTTCTTCACCGACCAGTACAGCCTCAACAACCTCGGCGTCACGCTGTGGACGACGGGCGTCTGCGCGCTGCTGCTGGTGCTGATCTGCCTGCCGATCGCGCTCTACCTGCGCTTCGCCAAGGGGCGGCTCGCCGCCTATGTGCAGGGCCTTGCGATCTTTCCGATGTTCGTGCCCTCGATCATCCTGAGCTACGCGGTGATCCGCGTCCTGGGACCGAACGGCACGGTGGACCTGCTGCTCAACGCGGTCGGCCTGCCGAAAATCCGCACGCCCTACCTGACGCCGTGGGGACCTGTGATCGGGCTGGTGTGGGACAATATCCCGCTGACGGTGCTGATCCTGCTTTCGGGGCTGGGGAACGTCTCCAACCAGGCGATCGAGGCGGCGCGCGACGTCGGCGCCGGGCGGCTGGCGCTGCTCTGGCACATCATCCTGCCGCGCATTTCCAATTCCATCCTGGTAGCGGTGAGCTTCACCGTGCTCGGGATTTTCTCCGCCTTCACCCTGCCCTATGTGCTGGGCCCTGCGGCGCCGGAAATGATGGGGCCGTTCATGCAGCGCACCTTCCGCGATCTCAACGATCCGACCAACGCCATCACCCAGGCGGTGATCACCTTCTGCTTCTGCATCGTGTTCGGGCTGTTCTACGTCCGCTCGGTCGCCAAGAACCGGACTCCGTAGCATGGCGCGCGCACTCGTAGAAAAACGCATCGACTGGACCGGCATCTTCTTTGCCGTGATCCTGACCATCGTCATCGTGGTGCCGCTCCTGGTGGTGGGCACCTGGGCCTTCACCAATGTGTGGCGTTACCCCTCGGTGATCCCGCAGGAGTTCGGGCTCAAATTCTGGCAGCAGACGCTGGCCCGCGCCGACGTCTGGAGCGCCATCACCATGAGCCTCAGCCTCGCGACGGTGGTGACGCTGCTTTCGGCGATCATCTGCCTGCCGGCGGCCTATGCCTTCGCGCGCATGGATTTTCCCGGCCGGAACATCCTGTTCTTCTCGTTCCTCGCCGGGCACGCCTTCCCGAAGTTTGGCCTCTTGGTCGCCATCGCCGGCATCTTTCTGAGCCTCAACCTGATCGGCACGTTCTGGGGCGTGGTGCTGATCCAGCTCGTCGGCACGCTGCTGTTCATGATCTGGATCCCGGTTGCCGCCTTCCAGTCGGTCGACCGGCGGATGGAAGAGGCGGCGCGCGACGTGGGCGCCGGCCCGTTCCGGGTGTTCTGGTCGATCACCCTGCCCCAGGCCGGGCCGACCATCGCGGCCGCGATCCTCCTGAGCTTCGTCGGCACCTTCTACGAAACCGAGGGCGCCTGGTTGATCGGCGCCCCCCAGATCCGCACCCTGCCGGTGCTGATGATCAGCTTCATCAACAACCAGCCGGTGATCCAGTACGGCGCGGTGCTGTCCGTGCTGCTCTGGGTACCCAGCTTCATCGCGCTGCTGTTCGCGCGCCGCGTCATCAGTTCGGGCAGTTTTGCCAAGGGCTTTGGCGGTTAGGAACCACTATGTCCGTGCTCGATATCAAGAACGTCACCAAGAGCTTCTCGACCACCAAGGCGGTGGACGATTTCACGCTGACCGTCGGGGACGGCGAACTGGTTTGCCTGCTCGGCCCATCCGGTTCGGGCAAGTCGACGCTGCTCCGCATGATCGGTGGCTTCGAGACCCCGACCTCGGGTTACGTGGCGATCGACGGGGAAGACGTGACGCGGGTCCCGCCCGAGAAGCGGCCGACCGGCATGGTGTTCCAGAGCCATGCGCTGTGGACGCACATGAACGTGTTCAAGAACCTGGCGTTCGGGCTGAAGCTGCGCCGCCTGCCCGAGGCCGAGATCAAGCGCAAGGTCGAGGCGGTGCTGGAGCTGGTCGGGCTCGGCGGCTTCGGCAACCGCGCCACCAACCAGCTGTCGGGCGGCCAGCAGCAGCGTGTGGCGCTGGCGCGCTCGCTGGTGCTGGAGCCGAAAATCCTGCTGCTCGACGAACCTTTCGCGAGTCTCGACCAGCACTTGCGCGAGCGCCTTCGCGAAGAGGTTCGGGATATCCAGCAGCGGCTGAAGATCACCACGCTGTTCGTCACGCATGGACAGGACGAAGCGCTGGCGCTGGCCGACCGCATCGTGGTGATGCGCGACGGGCGCACCGAGCAGGCGGCGCGGCCGGACATCGTCTATCGCGAGCCGGCGACGCCATTCGTGGCGGGTTTCATCGGCACGATGAACCTGGTCGAGGGCACCGTTGCCAACGGTAGCTTCACGCATTCCGGCTTCACCGTGCCGCTGCCGGTGGGCGATGGCGCGGCGACGGTGGCGGTTCGGCCCGAGGCTCTCGAGATCGTTTCGACCAATGGCGCCGGCATGGCCAGAATCCACCGCGTCACCGACTATGGCACGCACGCTATCGTCGATATCGAGCTGCCCGATGGGACACGGCTCAAGTCGATGACCGGCGAGGCGCGCGACTGGTCGCATGGCCAGCCGATCGACTTGAAGCCGAGAGCCTTCGCGGCCTACCGCGACAACGCGGCGATCCACCGGAGCAACTGAGAGATATGGCCGACGCGATTTCGGTGACCCGTGCCGGTCATCGCACGTTCTTCAAGTGGCACCGCGGCCGGCGGACCGGCTCCGATCCGGTGTTCACCGGGCGCCGCATCATCGAAGGCATGCAACACGGCGCCAGCGTCGAGGTCGACCTGGTGGTCCACGCCGACAATGGCATGGCGGTGCTGCATAACCTGTCGCTGGAGCGCGAGACCACCGGCAGCGGGCTGGTGCGACAGACGCCGGCGGCAGCGCTGCGCGGCCTCAACCTGCGCGACAATGACGGGCAGCCGATCGCCGACAAGGTGATGCTGCTCGAGGACCTCGCTGCGCTGATCGCCCGTGACGGCGCGCATCCCGAAGGGCTGCTGCAGCTCGACTACAAGGAGGATGCAGCGGCGCTCAACCCTCAGGTGATCGCCAACTTCGCCGCGGCGCTGAAACCGGTGGCGCGCCACTTCATCCTGTCGTCGGGCGACGCCGAGTCGGTGCGGGTGCTGACCGACGCGACGCCGGGGCTGAGGATCGGCTACGATCCCTGCCACAAGGGCGCGATCGAACGACTGATGGACACGCGCGATTACGCCACTTTCGTCGCCGACGCAGTCGCCGCCTCGCCGAAATCCGAACTGGACTATCTGGAGTATCGGCTGGTGCTGGAAGCGGACCGCGATGGCTTCGACATCATCAACGCCTTCCACGCCCATGGGCGGCGGATCGACGCCTATACGGTGCGGCGGGCCGACGACGAGGGGATGGCAGTGGTGCGGCGGCTGCTTGAACTGAAGGTGGACCAGATCACCACGGATGATCCCGAGGGTGTGGCGGCGGCGCTGGGGTGAGCCCCGGCCTCTCGGCCATCTCCCCCCTTGCGGGGGAGATGGCCGAGAGGCCGGTGTTCGCCTCACACCCCCTTGGCGCCTTCCGGCTCCTTCTTCGGCACATCCTTCAGCTTCTCGATCAGATAGGCATGCGTCGCCTTGTTGGCGACGATCATGGCGCCGGTCTGCTCGTAATATTCCGGCCCCCGCCCCCACCAGTCGGTGACGATGCCGCCGGCTTCCTGGACGAACAGGATGCCCGCCGCGGTGTCGGTGAAACCAGTCTCCTCGAAATAGCCGGTAAGGCGCCCCATGGCGACATAGGCGCAGGAGTTGGCGGCGCTGCCGACGATGCGCACCGCCCCGACGGGCGCGCGGATGGCGTCGAGCCGCTCGTAGGCGCCGGGATAGAGCGAGAGGCCCGGCGTCGGCAGCCCGGTGCCGATGTTCATCAGCCCGATATCGGTCTGCTCGGAGACCTTGAGCCGCTCGCCGTTGAGGAAGCTCCCCTGCCCCACGATGGCGGTGAACATCTCGTCGGCCGGCGGATTGTAGAGCACGCCGATCACCGTCTCGCTGCCGCGGCGCAGCGCGAGCGAGATGGTGTAGTGCATGCCGTTGATGAAGTTGGTGGTGCCGTCGATCGGGTCGACCAGCCAGCGATACTCCTGATCGGCCTTGTCGACCGGCGGAAACTCCTCGCCGGTAAAGCTCCAGTCCGGATAGCGCTCGAACAGGAACTTTCTGATCAGCAGCTCGGATTCCTTGTCGGCGTCGGAAACGAAATCCGCCGGCCCCTTGATGCCGATCTCGATGTCGCGGAAGCGCTTGAAGTAGCCCAGCGTCAGGGCCCCCGCCTGGCGCGCGACATGGACCATGTCGGCAAGAACGGCGTCGTAGGAAATGCTCATCTGAATCACTCGCTCGGATAGAGCCGGAGTTTAGCGCGAGCGGCAGGTGAATGGAGGAAAATCAGCGGATTCTCGTGGTCCACGACCAGGCCGTTTCAACCATCCGGTCGAGGGCCGGGTAGCGCGGGACCCAGCTCAGGAGCGAACGCGCCAGCCCGGCATCGGCCCAGAGCTCGGGTGGATCGCCGGGCCGCCGATCGGCCAACTCATGCGGCACGCTGCGACCGGTCACCGCTTCGACGGTGCGGATCACGCCGAGGACGCTGTGGGGGGTGCCGGTACCGAGATTGACGGCCCGGGATGGGCCGCCGGCGACGAGGTGCTGGAGGGCGAGGACGTGGGCCTCCGCCAGGTCGGAGACGTGCACATAGTCTCGCAACGCGGTGCCATCCGGCGTCGGATAGTCGGTGCCCATCACCTTCAGGGCGGCTCCCGTGCCCGCAGCCGCCCGCAACGCCAGTGGGATCAGGTGCGGCTCGGGCTCGTGTGTTTCGCCGATCTCGCCGTCGGGATCGGCTCCCGCCGCGTTGAAGTAGCGCAGTGCCATCCATCTGGTGCCATGGGTGATGCCGTTCCAGTGCAACAGCCGCTCGCAGGCAAGCTTGGTCTCCCCATAGGGATTGGTGGGCCGCTGCGGGGAAGCCTCCGTGATCGGTAGACTGTCGGGAATGCCGTAGGTGGCGCAGGAGGACGAAAAGACGATGGTCGAGCAATCAGCTTTCCGCATCGCCTGCAACAGCGACACAGTGCCCGCGACATTAGTGTCGTAGTAGGCGAGCGGATCGCGCATCGAGTCACCGACATAGGCGAGCGCCGCGAAGTGCATGACCGCGTCGGGACGAACGCTGGCGAAAACCTGCTCCAGTGTGCTCCGATCCCGGATGTCGACCTGATGCAGCGGCCCCCAGCGAACCGCTTCGCGGTGACCGGTCGAAAGGTTGTCGATCACCACCGGCTCGTGACCAGCTTGCGCCAGCGCCTTGGCAGCGTGGCTGCCGATATAGCCGGCGCCACCGATGACAGCGACCCGCATGCCTAGGCCGCCACCACGGTGCGGAAATAATCGATGGTGCGCGCCATTCCCTCTTCGAGCGCCACGGTGGGCGCCCAGCCGAGTTTCTCACGCGCTAGCGAGATGTCCGGACGGCGCTGACGCGGGTCGTCCGAGGGCAACGGCATATAGACGATCGACGATTTGCTGCCCGTCTGCCGGACCACCATCTCGGCCAGCTCTCGCATGGTGAACTCGCCTGGGTTGCCGATGTTGATCGGGCCGGGCACGTCGGGACCCGTTTCCATCAGCCGCAACATGCCCTCGATGAGATCATCGACGTAGCAGAAGCTGCGCGTCTGGTTGCCGTCACCATAGATGGTGATCGGCTCGCCCTTCAGGGCCTGAACGATGAAGTTCGACACCACACGACCGTCATCGGGCTGCATGCGGGGACCGTAGGTATTGAAAATGCGCATCACCTTGATCTCGAGGCGGTGCTGGCGGTGATAGTCGAAAAACAGCGTCTCGGCGCAACGCTTGCCTTCGTCGTAACAGGCGCGCGTGCCGATCGGGTTGACCCGGCCCCAATAGTCTTCGGTCTGCGGGTGAACCTCGGGATCGCCATACACCTCGCTGGTGGAGGCCTGGAGGATGCGGGCATGGAGGCGCTTGGCGAGGCCAAGCATGTTGATGGCGCCGTGCACGCTGGTCTTGGTGGTCTGCACCGGGTCGCGCTGGTAGTGGATCGGGGAAGCCGGGCACGCCAGGTTGAAGATCCTGTCCACCTCGACATAGAGCGGAAAGGTCACGTCATGCCGCAGCAGCTCGAAGCGCGGGTTACCGATGAGATGGCGGATATTGTCCTTGCTGCCGGTATAGAAGTTGTCGACACAGATCACGTCATGACCGGCGGCGATGAGCCGATCGCAAAGATGGCTGCCCAGAAATCCGGCGCCGCCGGTGACCAGCACACGCTGCACAGAACTGTTCCTCATAAATCCTCCGCCAGTACAGAAGCCATCACTTCAGCAAATGCTTAGTACATCCACATGGCAAGCGCTCACGCAACTGCACGGCATGGATAACGGCGGCAGCGTGATAGCCGGGCGGCTGGCTACAGTCACATCGGCAGGCGGAATAGCCTGCGCGGTACGTTGAACTGGAATTGCGGTCTGATAGGCTGGTGTTGAGCGAGTAGGTCGGGTGTCCTATGATCCAGTTTTGGTGGGTTCGCCTTGCGGTCGGTTTCAGCATGATCATGCTGCCGCTGATGACGTCAGCGCGATCCGCCGAGGCGCCCGATCCGAGTTCTCTGCGCCCACGATGCATCGCTGCGGCCGCCGAGGAGCCGCTACCCTCCCGTTCGGAACTGGTGGACGCCCTGGCGGCCAGCACGGCTGGAACAGAGCGCTGTGAAGCTCTCGACGCGCTCGAGGCCCTCGCGGCCCAAGACGGTGATGTGGAAGCGGCCCTGCACGTGGGCGACGTCTTCACGGCTGGCGTGCTGGTGGATCGCGACCTAGGACGCGGGGAAGCCGCCTACTTGCTGGCTTTCGACCTGGGTAGCGCTGAGGCAGCCCTCAAACTGGGCGACATGAAACGAGCGGCCGGAAATGCGAGCAGTGCAGCGGCAGCAACGGCCTACTATGAGGACGCTCGTTCACGTGGCGCTGCCGAGGCTGCGTTGCGGCTTGGCGACTTCTTCGTCACCGCCAACGACGGCGCGAGGGCGACAGCGAACTATTCGGAAGCCGCAGCCGCCGGCTTGGCGGACGGACACCTGAAGCTCGCCAAGCTGCTTGAAGAAGGCCGCCTGGTGCCGCGCGATGTCGGCTCGGCGAGATCTCATTTGCTGCAGGCCGCCGACGCGGGCAGTCAATCGGCGGTGGTAGCCCTTGCCTTGTTGCAGCTGGACTCGGGCGATGCCGGCGGTGCCGTGGCAGCTTTGAAAGCCGCGGCCGGTATCAACCCCGACGCTGCGCTGACGTTGGGCGATCTATATCGCGACGGCCAGATAGGCGTTCCGGATCTCGACGAGGCGATCGCGAGCTATCAACTGGCCGCCGACGCGGGGAGCGCGGCAGCATGGTTGCGCATCGGCGATCTGCAGCGCGACAGAGGCAACGAGCTGGCGGCCGCAGTGCATGCATATCAGGAGGCGCTGGCCCAGGGCGATGCAGACGCGGGGCTCCGGCTCGGCGACCTCTACGCTGCTCACCCGGCAACGGCCCCCGACTCTGCTGCTGCGCTTGACAACTATGTTGCTGCATTCGCGCTCGGATCGACGGAGGCTGCCGCTCGCATCGGCCAGTTGCTTGTCGAACAGGATGATATCGCCGGCGCAGCGCGGTATTATCTGTATTCCCCCGACGAGGTGCCGCTCGCGAAGGCGCTGCCGGTTGCCGATGCGATGGCAGCCCAGAAGGAGGCGGATCGACAGGGACAGGCCATCGTAGGACTCTACCAGCGTGCCTACCAGGCTGGACAATATGATGCTGCAGTCCGGCTGGGCGACATATACTTCGAGGGCAAGCTGGTCGCTCGCGACATCGCCGCCGCAGAGCGGTTCTATCAGCTGGCGGGCTCAACCGTGCCGGCCCTGACCCTGCTCAAGCTGGGCGATGCCCGTCTCGACGGCATCGGCGTGGCGGTGGACCGGCGGGCAGCACTCGAGTACTACCGGCGTGCACTGGGCGGCGGCGTCGCAGTCGCCGGCCTCAAGCTTGGTACCGCCCTCAGCAGCGATCCGCAGGCGGCGGACGAGGCCGCCGCGGCCTTCGTTCGCGCCGCCGAGCTTGGCGAGGCAAGAGGATACCTGCTGGCCGGCGAGCTTCAGCAGGCGCGCCAGCCGGCCGCAGCTGCAGCCCTCTATGAGAAGGCCCTTTCAGCCGGCATCGGAGAGGCAGCCGGCCACCTCGGCGACATGTACTTCGACGGCGTCCTCGGTACCCCCGACATGCTGCGCGCCGCCTCGTACTACGAGCGAGCGTCTTCCGGAATACCGTCCCGAGCCTTGCTTCCGATCGCCGATGCGCTCGCCTCGCAGGGCGGGGCAACCCTGCTGTCCCAAGCGGTCGAACTCTACGAACGATCGCTTGCTCAGGGTAATCGCGATGCTGCCGGACGGCTTGGCGCCCTCTATCTTTCACAAGCGCTGGGGCCGAGCGATCCGGCGAAAGCAGAACAGTATTTCGATCAACAGCCGGACGGGATACCGGCGGAGACGCTGGTCGCTTTGGGCAACGCATATCGCGATGGCAACAATGTCCAGGTGAGCGGCTCGCGCGCTGCACAATACTACCAGAGGGCGGTCGCGGCAGGCGACGTCGCGGCCAACCAACTGCTCGGCGACCTTTACTTCGACGGCAAGCTGCTGCCGGCCGATCCTGTGCAGGCGACGAGATTCTACGAGGCGGCAGGCGCGGTTCCCTTGCGTGCGTTGCTCGCGGCGGGCGACGTGTACCGCGATGGCGCTGCGGGAACCCCAGATGGACACAAGGCGCTGGCCTACTACGCGATGGCCGACGAGGCCGGGGTTAGCGAAGCTGCTGCCCGAATGGCCGAGCTCTACTTCGCGGGATCGGTCGTCCCGAGGGACATCGGCAAGGCGGCCGCACTTTATGAGCGCTCCCCCGAAGGCGTTCCGGAGCGGGCGTTGCTCGAGATCGCCGATTATTTCCAGGGCCAGGCGGGAGACGAGGCGAAGGCACGCAAATACTATGAGGCTGCGCTCCAGCATGGCCAGACTGAAGCCGCCGCTCGGTTGGGAGATATCTTCTTCTACGGGCGGGGAACGAGCCGCGATCTCGCCAAAGCGGAGTCCTATTACGAACGCGCGCCCTCGGGCGTTCCCGATGAAGCCAACCTGATACTTGGCGATGCGTACCGCGACGGCAATGGCGTTAGCACGGACGGCGAACGCGCCCTGCACTACTATCAGGCTGCCCTGCCATCATACCCTGAGGAAGCGGCAGAGCGGCTGGCGAACATCCTGTTCCTGGGCAAGATAGTGCCTCGAGATCTGATGGGCGCGGCAGGATACTTCGATCGGTGGACAAGGCTTCCGCCACCTGCAGTCCTTGCGGAACTGGGCGATGCCTTCGTCACCGGCAGGGGAGTCGCCGCGGACGTAAAACGTGGCCTCGGCTACCTGTCTCGTGCGGCGGACGCCGGCGACGTTGCCTCGTTGGTCCGGCTAGGGGAACTATTCCGGAGCGGAGAGGTCGTGCCCCAGGATCTGCCACGCGCAGCCGGGTATCTCCTGCGCGCCGCGACGGCAGGCAACGAGCGACCGCTGTTGGCGCTCGCGGACGACTATCTCGACCAACCTGTCGCGGCGAACGAGCTCAATCCTGGTATCGCGTTGCTGAGACAGGCAGCTTCCGCGAATGTTCCGGGCGCCGCGGTCCTGCTTGCAGAAGCGCTGGTGGCTGGTCGCGGCATTCTCCCCGACGGGGCGGCCGCAGCGGCAGTGCTGGAGCTTGCTGTCGGGCGAGGAAACGCTGACGCGGGCCTGGCGTTGGTCAAGCTCTATCGCAGAGGCGCAGCTGGTCTGCCGGCGCAGCCGGCGGAAGCGCGGCGTGTGTACGACGCGGTTGCGGCGCACCTGCCAGCCCAGCAAGCGATTGCCGAACGGCTGATGCTCAGCGTCGGCGTGAGCGGGTTGCCCCGCTCGCCAGAAGACCTGGCCCGGGACTTCATGCTGCTGCAGCCCGCCACCCAGGCACAGGTGCTGCTGGAGATGCGGACTTTGAACGAGAACGCCTATGTCTTTCTGCTCCAGTCGGCACTGGTCAACCGAGGCCTGCTCATCGACGAAGCGCCCTCGGGACAACTCACCAGGAAAACCATTCGCGCGATCAGGACGTTGTGCGCCGGAGTGGGACAGGAGGAAACCTGCCTCGCGGGGCCCATGTCGGAGGCGTCGAGCCAGGTGATCACCGATGCCCTTCGCCACCCCCCCTCGCCCTAGAGTTTTCGAGTTCAGCGACCTCGTCAGGTTACTGATGACGCTGTGTCTTCTTGCCAAGCAATTAGGTCAGCCAGCCCCGCGATTCACGATACTGGAGCAAATGACGTGCAAGCATGCCGGCTTATGAGTCACAATTGCTTTAGCGACTTCCTGTTCGCCTTGTCGCGAACATACAATGGGGATCAGGGAGCCTTTTCTCCCTGATCCCCGCGCCAGGGATGTCGCAGCCGGGCCTGGAAGAAGAACATCGTTGACAGTCTTAAAGTCGAACGGACGCGAATTCAAATGAGCATAGCAGTCGTTACTGGCGCTGGCGGGCTGATCGGGTCCGAGGCTGTCACGTTTCTGGTGTCACAGGGCCTCGACGTTGTCGGCGTTGACAATGACATGCGGTCCTACTTCTTCGGTCCGGAAGCCTCCACCTCGTGGCGCGTTGACGAGCTCCGCCGGCAGCACAGTCGCTATCAGCACCGTAGCGTGGACGTTCGAGACAAGGACGGGCTGAACGCGCTGTTTGCCGATCTTGGCAATGACGTGATGATGGTGCTGCACGCCGCTGCGCAACCCTCGCACGACTGGGCCGCTCGCGAGCCATTCACGGATTTCGGCGTCAATGCGCTGGGCACCCTCAATATGCTCGAGGCGACACGCCATCACGCACCGGAGGCGGCCTTCCTCTACATGTCGACCAACAAGGTTTATGGCGACACCCCCAATCGGCTGCCTCTCGTCGAACATGAGACACGGCTGGAAGTTGCCGCCGAGCATCCCTACTTCGCGCACGGTATCGACGAGAGCATGAGCATCGACCAGTCGACGCACAGCCTGTTCGGGGTATCCAAGCTCTCGGCCGATGCATTGGTGCAGGAATATGGGCGTTACTTCGACATGAAGACCGGCTGCTTCCGTGGCGGCTGCCTCACCGGCGGCGGCCACTCGAGCACGGAGCTGCACGGCTTTCTGGCCTACCTGATGAAGTGCACCGTCACCGGCCGGCCCTATACGATTTTCGGATATGGCGGCAAACAGGTGCGGGACAACATCCACTCACACGATCTGGTGCAGGCGCTCTGGCGGTTTGCCCAGGCGCCAGGCTCGGGCAAGGTCTACAACGTCGGAGGCGGCCGCACTGCCAATTGTTCGATGCTCGAGGCCATCGAACTTTGCCAGACTATTGCGGGTCGAAAGCTTAACGTCAGCTACTCGGAGCAGAACCGCATCGGCGATCATATGTGGTGGATCAGCGACATGTCGCGCTTCGAAGACGACTATCCGGGATATCGGCTCAGCTACGACCTCCATGCGACGCTGGAGGACATCCACGAGATGGGCCGCGGGCGCTGGCTGATGGACGCATGATCCAGCGAGGCAAGCGCGACATTCTCGGCGTCGGGATCAGCGTCGTCGACTACGAGGGCGCTACCGCTCAGGTCATCGAGGCGGCTCAGGCCAGGCAGCCGCTGGCGGTAAGCGCGCTTGCCGTCCATGGGGTGATGACGGGAGTGCTCGATCCCGAACACCGCTATCGTCTCAATCGCTTTGGCCTCGTCGTTCCCGATGGGCAACCCGTACGCTGGGCGCTGCGGTGGATCCATGGAGAAGTACTCCCCGACCGTGTCACAGGCCCGCAGCTGACGATCGCGATTTTCAGACGGGCGGCCGAGCTTGGACTGTCGGTCTTTCTGTTCGGCAGTCGCACCGAGACTCTCGATGCGATGCGCTCACGCCTCGCATCAGAGCTCCCGAACCTGCGTATCGCCGGCGCCGAGCCTTCCGCTTTCCGCCAATTGAGCGAGAGCGAGAGCCGCGAGCTCGACCAGCGCATTCGTGCCTCCGGTGCCGATATCGTGCTGGTCGGACTGGGCTGTCCCAGACAGGAGGTGTTTGCCTACGAGCATGCCGACGCGCTCTCTCGGCCAACCATCGCGGTCGGGGCGGCCTATGACTATTATGCCGGCCGGTTATCGCGGGCGCCGCAGTGGGTCCAGTCCGCCGGTCTGGAATGGGTGTTCCGCCTGGTGCAGGAGCCGAAGCGACTTTGGAAGCGCTATCTGCTGCTGAACCCTCTCTATCTCACCCTGCTGGCGCGGCAGAAACTGGGTTTGCTGCATCCCGAAGCAGAGCGGGTGCCGAGCCAGGACCTGCGCTACGGATAGGTTATGCGGCTGCCCATCGCGACACGGGCAGACACTCCCACGGTGAGCGACGCCGCAGCAATCGCCCGCACGGCTACCTCTCGACAGGACAATGCGCCCCTGAGATCGTTGAGCCTCACGGCCCTCGAGGGTCACGTTGTTGAGCCAGCAGGTTGTGCCTACGAGTGAGCGTCTGGAGGCGCGAATGGGCTTGGAATTAGTGGAGGTCGGCGCTCGTGCAGACTTCACGGGCAGGAGTTGACCGATGGGTGACAGGCGACTTTCGATCGTCTATCTCGCGCACCAAGTAGCCGACTATCGGCTGTGCACGATGAAGCACTTGGCCCGCGAATGCGCGCCCTTTGGTGATCTTACTCTACTTACAAGCAACACAGCCGCCTTGTCGGAAGCCGATCTAGAGGCTTATCGCAGCCACGGGACGCTTGCCGTTCTACCCGGGCGACCGCTGCTCAGGCTGCTCAATTCAGACGGTGAACCACGATTTGAACTTCATTTCAGTTGGCAGCTGTTGTGGTGGCTACTTAGCCGGAAACCGGATGTCGTAATTGCTGAAGGATTTGGCCGCTGGGCGATCCATGGCTTCCTGCTAAAGATGCTCAGACCACGCACACGTGTGATAACATCTTATGAGCGTACGCGATGGACGGAGCGCAAAAACTCGTGGCCCCGGCGAGCCGTTTATCGTGCGCTCAGCCGACTGGCATCAGGGTACTTTATCAACGGCAAGGAGACCCGGGCGCTACTTCAGGCGCTTGGTTTCTCCTCTCCCATACTCTCGCCCCGCAACTACACCTGCCACGAGTCCTTCTTCGAGCTTACCGCAATCGAACAACGCAGTGCAAAACTCCACATGTTCGTTGCCGCGCAGCTCATCGATAGGAAGGGGCTCCGTGAGCTTATCGAGGCCGTCGGACGCAGCCCCAGCAAGGAGGCCTTTTTACTTAGCGTGGTCGGTGAAGGGCCCCTGGCTAGCGAACTGCGACAGCTAGTCGAACAGCAGGGCCTGACAAACATCGTCAAACTCCTGGGAAAGGTTCCACGCAATAGAGTCCTCGAGTTGCTGGTAAGCTGCGACCTAGCCATGCTTCCAACCAAGGAAGACAATTGGTCTCTGTCGATCGTGGAGGCTCTCGCCGCGGGAAAACCGGCTGTGACCACACAGTATAACGGCGTAAGCGGCGACATCGTCCTCGATGGTGTGAACGGCTTCATATTCGATGTGGCCAATCCTCGGAGTATCGACCAGGTTCTTGAACGAGTGATCGACAGACGCCAGCAGTTAGCTGCCATGGGCCGCGCGGCACGTGAGATTGCTGCCTCTGTCAGTCCCGCATCTATCGCCAAGCAGATGCGGGACGGAATACTTTCGCTTCATCTGCGCGACGGCTAAGCCATGTCCATAACTAAGTTGCTGGTAAGTGGCGCCGCTATTAAGGCGGCACAGGTTGGACTGGGCTTCGTTGCTTCGATAGTCCTTACTCGCACGGTCAGCGTTGAAGACTTCGGCATCTACAGCCGCAACGCTGCTCTGATGCTCTTCCTGTCTCTGGTTTTCCACCTGGGTATTCCGGGCTTGACCGTGGCCCGATTCCCGCGGGCGAAGGGTCGCTTCGCGCGCTACCTGGTCGCGCAAGGTATTCGATGGGGCTTCGTTGGCGCCATGGGAGCGAGTATCGCATTCGCCCTTACTCAAGCACTACTGTTCCCACAGCCGGCATGGACAGTCGCCATATGGTGTGTTGCCACGGGGCTTACATCATTCCTGGCGATACTTGTTGCGATTGGCAAATCCAACGGCGCAGTTGTCTTGTCGAACGCCCTCGATATGGTAGGTCGACAAGTTCTTTTCCTCTTTGCTTTTTTTCTGCTCTACCAGCTTGCGCCGGCAGACCGGACGGCGCTGGCGGTCCTGACTTCATATGCAGTTGTCTGCGTTCTTCTTTACCGCCGTTTTGTGCCCTCTTCCAACATTTTGCGCGGGCCTTGGCTATCAATTGCGTATCTTCAGCGCAGCTGGGTATTTGTTCTAGTGAGTGTCGGCTGGGCGCTTAGCCAGTATTTGGACATCTTGCTAATTGGCGCCCTTTCAGACGCCACCTCGGTGGCGAACTACCGTTTGGCAGTACTTATTTCCTCTGCGGCTGCGATTGGCATTTCTGTCCTGGACATGGTCTTGGCACCTCGCATCGTCAGCACATATGCTTCCGGCGATATTGAAGCCGTGTCCCAGTTGTGCCAGCGCAGCGCCGCACTCTCTACGGCAGCCACCCTGATCGGCGCAGTCGCCTTCTGGGTTGTCGGCAAGGACCTGATGGTACTAGTGTTCGGGCCCGACTACGCTTCGGCCTACTTGCCCGCAGCGATTCTAGTTTCTATGCAAATTGCAGTTGCAGCGTGTGGCCCGGCAGCACTGAGCTTGATGATTCTGGGATCTGAGCGGCTCTACATCTTACTGATGTTTGCATTTTCTGGGTTGAACCTGCTCCTCAACCTGCTGCTAGTGCCTCGCTACGGTGCGATCGGAGCCGCGTTTGCTACGGCCACATCCGCTACCTTAATGAACATTTCTGCTTGCCTCGCCGCACGCCGCCTACTTCAGCTCCGAACATGGGGGTGGCCAGCTTCTCTGAAGGTACGATCATAGCACTTAAGCGCGCTTCACCTGCCGTCCCAGGCGGGGATCAGCAAGGACGAATTGAATTGGAATGCCGAGTTGAGCAACCTCGCATCTGCGTATAGTAACGCTACAAGAACAACTAACAGCGCACCTGATCGCGGTACCGCCTTGACAATGCCCGGGGTGATCAGCACCAAAACCATGCACCGCAAAAGGTCACCGTAGAAATAGAATCGCACGTAGAGGATATTGACGTCCCTCGACCAGAAAATAAGACTCACCAAGGTCAGAGCGAAGATAGCAACCGTCCGGAACAGATCACTATTTGGCCAGCGCCTACTTGAGAGCAGTAGCCCCAAAAGCAGGAGCGCATCGATAGCGTATGCCGCCAGTGACAGAGTGGAACTGTCGTTGGATCCATAAACGCGTGCGCTCCCCCCCAGCATCGAAACCAAGACGGGCATGGCCGCCGACAGACCTGCCGTCGCGAGAATGCGTAAGCTGGGGCTCTTGAGGTTTGCGATAAACCACGCCGAGCCAATCAACCCCACGAACAAGGTGGCAGAGTTGTGAAACCCGGCCGCAACTGCCGCCAGGATCAGCGCGGTCAGGAAAGAGCGCTGCCAAAGGAAGTAGGCGAAGGGAAAGAGGTAAGCCACGGCAAGTTGCTGCCGTACCAGGTGCGTTGTCAGCATGGCAGACATCCCGATGCAGGACACGGCCACAACGACAGCGAAAACCACTTCCGGTGCCGCTCCAAGCCGGCGGGCGAAGGCGGCGGCGGTGACGCCCACGGGCACGTAGACTGCGAGCGTCACCGCAACTGCCAGTGCCGCAACACTGCCGCCGGAGATCCAGCCGGTTATCAGGCAAAGGACATAGAACAGCGGCTCGGAGCTCTGCGGTCGGACGTTGCTGATGCTCCCCTCGCTCCAGCTATACTCTGCAAGCTTGAAGTACGCTTCGAGCCCATTGTGCCAGATGAACTGGTAGTGTGAGATATACCAAAGCCAATCGCTTGCTGGGGTCTTGTGCCCATTTACCCAAGCGAACCCGGCGATTAGCAGCGCCAGCGCTGCAATGTCGGCTCGAGCCCACGACCGAGCGGCGATGCACAAGACCAGGATGCCCGAGTAGACGGGGGCGACCAAGCCAACGGCAATCGCCATCGCAAGTAGCGCCACTCGACTTAGTTCCTTGTTTGTGATGGTCAACGGCCCGCGTCCCCCTGCCCACTTGCCAGGATGACCACTGCTTTCGGAGCGGCCTTGATAATCGCTTTACGCGTTGGTGTAGTATCCAACATATTGCCACGACAAACAGCAGATGTTCGCTTGATGGTTCAGGACCGGTACGACGCTGGACTTGGCACCGACGAGGGTGGCAATGGCCGACCCTATCTCATGCTTGGACTTGCGCGAGAATTGCACCACAGGGCATTAGCATCTGCTACGCCCGCCAGATAGGGGGCCTCCGACCTTGGGATCAACCGCAAGCAGGTCGCGCACAACTCAGCAGAGGGGGGCCATGGTCATCAGTTCACTCCAACTGCCGCGGACCAAGCCTGACGGGTATGACAAACACTGCCGGCGCCCTGAGCGTCGGTTCGCTCATGCCGAGTCAGCCAGCCGGCATGATGTTTGGGATCGTCGCAAGCTCTGGGGTACGCGCGGCGAGCTCCCCACCGACGAACATCTACCCAACACCGAGTACGTGCAATGAATGGAACGAACGCTGTCGAGAACTCATCGCTTCCTTCCTTGCGCGTACTCGTACTTCACAACCTCTATCAGCAGGCAGGCGGAGAAGATGTGCAGATGAGGGCCGAGGTCGAGCTCCTTCGCCGAGCCGGTCATACGGTCCGCCTGGAGATCGTGGACAATCATACGATTTCCGGAATTGGCGCCAAGATTGAAACCTTTTTCGCCACCCCCTACAATCCTGCCCGTTTCGACTTCATCATCGGCCTCATACGAGAATTTCGCCCCGACGTTGTGCACATCCACAACTTCTTCCCCCTATTTACTCCTGCGGTTCATGAAGGAGCTCGTGCAGCTGGGGTTGCGGTGGTCCAAACCCTGCAGAACTATCGGTTGTTCTGCGCGGGAGCTTTCTTCTTGCGGGAAGGTCGCATTTGCGAGAAGTGCCTTCACGGTGCACGATACTGGGGCGTCGTTCACCGATGCTACCGCAACTCACTTCCGGGATCCGTCGCCGTTGTTCGCATGCAGAACCGAGCCTTCTCTCATCGCACCTGGGACAGCGTTGACCGATTCATCGCTCTGACTGACTTTGCGCGAGCTAAGTGTATCGAGGCCGGACTATCGGCAGACCGGATAGCGGTAAAACCCAACACGCTGCCGCTGGACTGGCAAACCCCGGGCAAAATAAGCGACAAGCGAAGTGGGGCCCTCTATGTCGGACGGCTCTCGCGGGAAAAGGGCGTCGATGTCCTTCTCGAGGCATGGCGGCAACTCCCTGACGTTCCACTGACCGTGGTCGGAAGTGGGCCGGAAGAGGCCGCGCTGAAGTCATCCGCCCCTCCCGGCGTCCGATTCCTGGGTGCACTTCAACCCGAAGACGTTCGTACGCACATGAAAGAGGCAGCTTGCTTGATCATGCCGTCGAGGTGGTATGAAGGCCTGCCCCTGACCGCCATAGAGGCATTCTCGTTGGGTCTGCCGATTATCTGCTCCCGTATTGGGTCGCTCGCAGAAATTGTTGAGCATGATAGCAATGGGTGGCATTTCGAGACCAACAGTACAACTGAGCTCGCTGAACGGGTTAGGAGTTGCTTCTCAACTCCTGGTCTCCTGGCGAAGGCGGGCCAGGAAGCACGTGCCTCATTCCACCGGCAATACAGCGGCGATAGAAACCTGGAGATGCTTACGGGTATCTACCAACAAGCCATTGCATCCGCGAAGTTGCGGGCCCTGCCGGCAGTTGGCCAAGGCGCCTGAAACGCGGTCTTTAGGTTACGCGGCGGCCAGCGCACGAGGTCACGTCTCCGAAGGCAGCAAGGGTCCCTCCGCCTTCTCCCATCTTCATAAGTGGCAGCTCGCACTTCGGCGCGACTGCCTCGGGAAAGAGTAGGCCTCGGCGGAGAATTGTCGACTGACGCGGCGTGCGATAGGCTCCTGCGCGCCCATTCGACAATGCTTGGATACGGCGAGAGCTCTGGAGGTTAGGTCTTGCGTTGGCTGTTAATTTTCAGAGCGATAGGCCTTGTCGCGCTCGCGTGGTCTTGCTCCAGCGTGGGGACACTGTCATTTGCTGTCGACAATCCTCCGTTTGTCGATAGTTTCTGGGCGGGAGATCCAGCGGCGGCGACCGAGAGAGCCGAAGCGGGAGATGTGGAAGCTCAGGTATTCCTGGCCGAGCGTTATCGACGCGGTGAGGGCGTCCAGAAATCTGCAACGGAGGCCATCCGTTGGTACCGCGCTGCAGCCGACCAAGGCTCCTTGAGTGCGCAGATCGCCCTCGCTGACATATACTTCGCCGGCGAGGGCGTGCCTAAAGACCTACTAGAATGGGCCAAGTGGGTACGGGCCGGAGCGGACAACGGCAACGTTCACTTTATGGCGGTGCTGGGTTGGATTTATGGCTCGGGCCTGGGAGTTGAAGCCGATCCAAGTCAGTCACTGATGTGGTACCAGCGGGCCGCCGACCTCGGGGACCCGGATGGACAGTACAACATTGGCGCGGCACATGAGTCCGGCAAGCTAGGGCCAGCGGACGTGCGGGCCGCGGCGCAGTGGTATCGGCTCGCAGCGGAGCAAAATCAGACTTCGGCGCAGATTGCTCTGGCCGATCTCATGTTGGCAGGCATCGATGTAGAGCTCGATCCCGTGCGTGTCACCGGCTGGTTAGTCGCTGCGGCAAAGAAGAACGACGCCGGAGCCCAACTGAGGCTCGGACGTTTTTACCGGGATGGGCTGGGTGTACCGCAAGACTTCAGCAGGGCCATCGAGTTGTACGAGGCCGCGGCCAAACAGGGCCAGTCTGCCGCATATTTCGAAGTCGGCCAGATGTTCGAGACCGTGAGAGGATTGCAGGATCTCGACAAGGCCGTGACCAACTACCAGCATGGCGCAGACGCCGGCGAGCTTCGAGCTCAATTGCGACTTGCGGCTCTCTACTCTCATGGTGGGGCTATCACGCGTGACGATCAGTTGGCCGCTCACTGGTATGCGGCAGCGGCGGCACAAGGCGACGCGGGAGCCCAGTACGAACTTGGCAAGCGCTACCTGGACGGCATCGGGCTCGAGCGAGACGCAAAATCTGCGGCCGACTGGTTCCGCAAGGCTGCCGACCAGGGCTCGGTTCAGGCTGCCAATGACCTCGGCGTGCTGTATCGCGACGGAACTCTGGGGATGACGGACTACGTCGCGGCCGCGGACCTCTTCCGGCGAGCTGCGGAGGAGTTGCCCGTCGCCCAATTCAACCTGGCAAACCTCTACCGGGATGGGCTTGGAGTCGAACGCGACCATGCCACGGCAGCGCAATGGTACGAGAAAGCCGCGCAGTCGGGGCTTGCCTTGGCACAGACTGAACTTGGCAAGCTTCTTGCCGATGGCGATGGCGTGGCGAAGGATTGCAGCGGCGCGGCACGCTGGCTGCTGGCTGCCGCGGTGCAAGCCATTCCCGAAGCCCGTTTTCGCCTCGGAAAACTCTATTCGGCCGGTTGCAACGGCTCTGCCGAGCCGCAGGAAGCATTCAGATGGTTCGAACTTGCCGCCGGCCAGGGATATCCTGCTGCCCAGTTCGAGCTGGCGAGCCTGTACGAGACGGGGACCGGGACACCGCAGGACAAGGCACTGGCGGCCACATGGTTCGAAAAGGCAGCTCGAGCAGGCTATGTCGAAGCACAGGTCGCGCTGGCCCAGGCCTATGCGTCGGGGACTGGCGTCGCTGTCAACCAACAACAGGCAGCGTACTGGTACGGGACGGCGGCGGACCAGGGCGATGCGGGCGCAGCGCTGGCGCTGGCCGACATGCTGGCCGCCGGCAAGGGCCTCGAGCGCAACCTCGAGCGCGCGGTGAAGCTCTATCGGCAAGCAGCGCTCAAGGCGAATGCCGAGGCGCAGCTCGCACTGGGATGGATGCTGTTCGGGGGACGCGGGCTCGAGCAGGACCTGATCCAGTCGCATAAGTGGCTCAACCTTGCCGCCGCGCATATGGCGCCGGAGGGAGCAGCTGAGGCCGCGAGAAAACGTGACCTGGTGGCTACCTCGATGACGCCCGCAGAGCTTCTGGAAGCTCAACGCCTGGCCAGGTTGTGCGCAGACACCGCCTATGTCGATTGCAACTGATTGACGGTTCGACGCGGCTGATCTGCGCGATCGGGCATCGACCGCGAGCGCAGACGCGGCGGCAGCTGGCCAGGTCGGCTACGAGGGGTCGGAGTAATACGAGTAGCCGTAGCTGCTCTTGTACCGGGCGCTGGCACGCTCCTGTCCGTTGAGCACGGCCACGATCGGTTCATGGCCACGAAGAGCAGTGCGCAAGTGCCCCAGGGCAAGACGTGCCTCGGTCTGTGACGTGCGGCCCGACATCACTACGAACAAGACAAGATCCGCATACCCTGCCAGGTAGAGACCATCGGCCACTGGCCCTACGGGCGGAGTGTCGAGAATCACGACGTCAAACCGGGCGCGCGCCTGGTTGAGAAGGCGCGCAAAATTCGGTCCGCCGATCAAGTGGTCGGTGGGAACGTCGGCACGCTCACCCGCCCCGATGATGTAGACGCCCGGCTGGGTATCGCGAACGACCAATTCTGCCGTGCCGATCGCCGGTTGATCCTCCGACAGGTAGGCGAGCAAGCGGTCGGAGGAAGGCAGCCCGGCCATTGCCTCGATGCTCGGCCGACGCAGGTCGCAGTCGATAAGGCAAACGTTCTTGTGGGATGCGCCGTAAGCCCGCGCCAGCGACAAGGAGATGGTGCTCTTGCCCTCGTTTGCCGTTGATGAGGTGACCATCACCACAATGGCGCCCTTCTGGCCTTCTGCCTCCAGACCAAAACGCCGCAGGCGCTGGTCGATGGTGACGCGTATCCGTCGGATCGCTTCCGGCAGCTGCGACAACGGCGAGGTCAGCATCAGGTCGGCGAGCGAGCCTTGCGGGGGCTTGCGGAGCCGCGGCGTCGCCGCCGCCACCGGCAGCTTCAGCACCGCCTCGGTCTGATCTTCGGTCAGCAGCCCGCCGACGAGGTTCTCGCGGAGGAAGGCCAAGCCGACGCCGGCAGCCAGTGAAATGACGCCCGCGCCGACGAGGGAGAGCAGCGTGTTGGGGAACGCCGGCTGCTCGGGCGCCAGCGCTGGCGAAATGATCCGGCTGTCGGCGATCTGCAGCGTTGCCTGCGCATCCAGGTCCTGCGTTCGCGACATCAGGGTCTGGTATTGTTGCCGACCGAGCTCGGCGCTTTGCTGCATGTCGAAGATCTCGCCGAGCATGTCGGCAGGCAGCGCGCTCGACAGCACCGCGGTGCGCAGGCGCTGCCTGAGGTCGGTCTCCCGAGACTGATTGTCGGAAACGGCGCGCCGGAGGTCGGCAACTGCCTGGTCGGCGACCTGCCCCAGCCGCTGTTCGATGCCTGCCAGTTCGGCACGCAGGTTTACCGCGGGGCCTTCGGCCGCCTTCTCGAGGGTTGCCGCCACTTGCTCACGCTGCCGCTCGAGTTCGCGCAGCGCGTCCGATTGCAGCGTGTTGGTCAAGAGCTCCCAGTTCTTCTGGCGCAGACCGGCTTCGGCCTGATTGAAGCGACCGGAGAGCACGTTCTTTTCGGCGAGCAGGTCGCGCAGGTTGCCACCGAGATCGGCCACATCGGCTCGGCCGGTCTCACCGACAATGCGCGCCAGGTTGCCGTCGATATAGGTGTCGAGCGACTGTTCGGCGGCGACCATGGCGGCCCGGGCCTGCCCGAGCCGCGCCTGCAGAACGTTGCGCGCGTTGAGCGTGCTGTCGATCTTGGCCGAGACCTGCGCATCGATATAGGTCTGAGCCCAGGCATTGGCGAGTTCTGCTGCGCGGTTGCGGTCGGTGGAGCGGACCGACATGGAGACGATGCTCGACAGCCCTACCTGGCTGACGGAGGATGCGCGATCGAAGTTCTGCAGCACGCGGCGCAATGCTGCGTCGCCGTCGGGCAGGACCGGTTGGCGGATCTGCAGGAAGGCCAGCATGCGATCCAGGAACCCGATCTTGGGCCCGAACTCGGTGTCGGAGGTCAGCGCCTCCTTCTTGACGACACCAAGGATCGTCGCGTCGGAACGCATGATCTCAAGCTCACTGGCGACGCGGGTCATGTCGCTCGCGCCGGTGTTGAAATCGCCACTGGGGTCAAGCAGGTTGCGATCGCGTGGCTGCACCTCGACCAAGGTCGAAGCTTGATAGACCGGGGTGAGTGAGAACACGACAAGCGCCGTCGCACCAACGCCCACGACGAGGACAATCAGGATCAGCCGCAACTGCCGCTGCAGCAGTCCGAGCACTCGACGAAGTTCGAAATCGGCCTCTTCCATCGCCTGGCTATGTCCTCAGTCTGTTTCGGCCGCCGCAGGGGCGGACAACGAGTTGGCGGAATCGCTGGCGAGGAAGCTGATCCCCCCTCCGGCGTCTATGCGGGCGGCCGTGAGTTTGCCGGTTACGAAGGCGGCAGTGTCGATGCCGACCCGCCACGGCCTTACCACGGGCTCGGTTTCCGGAGTGTGGCCATGGACAACCACCAGGCCGGGGGCGCCCGGACCGTCAAGGAAGGGCTCCCGTATCCACAGCAGGTCACTTTCGTCCTGCTCGGCCAGCGGCAGCCCCGGGCGAAGGCCGGCATGAACGAAGACGAAGCCGGGCAGCTCGAGGCTCACAGGGAGCTGACGCAGCCAATCGAGGTGCACCTGAGGCATCCGGGCCTCCAGCGCCGTTGCTGCCCTGCTCGGCTCGTCACCTGCGTCAATCCCATAGGACGCCAGGGTTTCGACGCCCCCATAGGCCAGCCAGTCGGGGTGGCGGCGCGGCGCGGCCAGAAAGTCGAGCAGCATCTGCTCGTGGTTGCCCGCCAGCGTGAAGCGCCTGAAGCCCTCGGGTGGCGGCGCCAGCAGGTGGTCGATCACCTGTGCGGAACGCGGCCCCCGGTCGATGTAATCACCGAGCAGCACGAGCCATTTTTCGCCTTCAACCCCAGCCGCATCGGCCCGGATCAACTGTTCGAGCCGGCGCAGCTCATCGAGGCAGCCGTGCACATCGCCGATCGCATAGACGACGGCGGGGAGAACGGCGGCGCTCAACCGTTGTCTGCCGGTGGAACGCGAGGTCGTGTGGCGATTGCCAAACAGAGCGGCCATGGCGCGCAGCACTATCGGGTGCCCCGCTTGCTCAACCTGGCGGCGGTCCCGATGCCAAGCAGCGTGACGAACAGGATCGTGTTGGCTTGTATCTCGAGGCTGAAATCGGCAAGCGAGTGGACCGCGGCAACAACGATAACCCCGACAGCGGCGACCCGCCCCGTCCAGTCCGAGCCGGCGTGCGAACTGTTCCAGGCGAGCCGGATCGCGGCGGCGCCAACAAGCAGGATGGGGATTGATCCCACCACAAGGCCCAGTTCGGACCACAGGGCCAGATAGGTATTGTGCGCCCGATCCCAGACCAGGTCAGGGCTGACCGGGGCGTGATGGAACAACTGGAACGCCTGTTCGAAGGCCCCTCCTCCGAACCCGAGCAGCGGTCGCGCGCGGATCATCTCGAGCACCTGGGCATAGAGATCCAGACGAACGTCGGCCGCTTCCGCCTGTGAGCCGAGGCGCTCCACCAGCCCCTGTCCGTATAGGTACACGCCCGCACCGACCACGATCAGCCCAGCCGGCAGCCACAACAGGTACCAGCCCCGCCGCCAACGCAACCGGCGCTGAGCCAGAATGACAACCGTCAGGCATCCCATGACACCGGCAAACGCCCCCATGCGGGACTGGGTCGCGAGCAGCGCAGCGGCAATGACGGCCACCGCCAGCAGGTAGACCAGCACGATAGGATCGATACGCAGCCGGCGATCGTCAGCCTCACCATCATCCTGACGCACAAATGAACCCGCCAGCAGGGCGACCGTCACCACGGCGCCAAAGCTGAGGAAGGTGGCAAAGGAGTTGCGATTGACGAAGGTGGCCGTTGCACTGCCCTCGTAAGCCCATTTCGGCATGCTGAGAAGCGTATCGCCGAACTGCAGCAGCGAGGCGAGGCCGAAGATCGCATAGCCGGCGACGATTGCGACGATGACATTGAGCATCATGTCCCGGCGGTGCGCTCGCGTACCCACCTGGACGGCGAGCAGGAACAGCACCCCATAAGTCGCCCAACGCAGTAACATCAGCACCGTCGAGTTGGGTGACAGGCTGATCGTGTCGGCAGTCAGAACCGCACCGACCTCGGTCGGGACCTTCAGAACGCCCGACAAGGTGATGTCGCCGATCGTCAATTGCCCGAGTGGCAACACCTGAATGACGAGGTAGAGGGCGACAACTCCATAGAGCACGATCGACGGCCGGAGACGATCGAGCCCAACGCGAAACGGCTCTCGCATGCCCCGCAGCGCCGCAACGTAGAAGGTGCCCACCAGGCCGACGATCAGGGCGTTGATTGCCCAGAAGAAGGGGCGGTTGCTCCCCAGTGGGATGGGAGCCAACGCGGCAATGACCAGGATAACCCGAGCGAGCAGGTTATTGACCCTAGATTGCCGGCTGCTCCTCGCACCAGCCTGGGCTGACGCCTGGGCGGGCAATGGGCGCGTCGCGGTGACTTCGATCTCAGCCATCACCCCCCCGATACCTGACCCGCGGCGCCGCGGACATATTGGAGGAAGCGTTGCTGCTCGGCGTTCGGCAGCTGCTCCACCAAGGCTGTGATGCGCTCACGGAAATCCGCCTGCCGCACATAGCGCGCGGCGATCGAGGCGACCCCGCGCTGGCTCTGCGCCAGCAAGGTCAGGTCGCCCTCGTGCCCAGCCAGGGCATCGGCAGACAGGGCAGCCAGATGATCCTCGGCGAGATCAACCCTGAGTTCGGCGATCCATTGTTCGCTCGCCCCCGAGACCTGCGACATGCGCAGGCGCTGCGTCATGCCGGGGAGGTCGCCGGCCTTTGCGGCCGCGAGTGCTGCAACGTACCAGGCGAACGAGTTGGCCGGCTCGGCACCAGTGATCCGATCCGCCGCTGCCCGGCAGTTGGCGGCGACGGCGTTGCGGCGCGTGGGCTCCAGACGCGCCGAAACCGAGGTCAGCGCCTCGTAGCAGTTGTTGAGGAACAGGGTATGCGACGCACTCGACAGACCGAGATCGACGCTGTCGTCGGCCAGTGCTTCGAAGCGTTCGCGCGGGTCTATCCCCGCAGAAAGATAGGCCTTGGCCTCCACATAGGCGACCGCCGCTCCCGAGGTTGCGAGCGCCAGGGTCACAACCAGCATCGCGCCCTGCGCAACACGCGGTGAGCCCTTCACCCGATACCTCCCCAGACCGACCTTGATCCGTGTTCGCAGGATACTTGCAGCGACGCACAAGCTGTTCCACGTATCATAGCGTTCTGGCCCAGATAATGAACGGCGTCGAGCTGTTTATCGTGGCTGACGGTTAAGGACGGGACCACAGGACCGCCCGATCAGCCGCCGAGCACATGGGCGATACATTGTGGACAGGTGCCTGGCATAGGTCGCTGGGCTCTGCCCGCCGGACGAGCAGCGCTCTTGCTTATTGCTGGAGCGGCTCTGGCTCAGCTAGTTGCCGCTGCCCGAGATGAACTCGTCCCGCGCTGTCAGCAGGATGATGCGCAGGTCCAGCAGCACGGACGCGTTCTGAATATAGGCCATGTCATGTTCGATGCGCGCGCGCGCCCTGTCGATATCGTCGGTCGAACCGCGAAGACCGTTCGCCTGCGCCCAGCCCGTGAGGCCGGGCCGAACACTGCGCCGCAGCTCATAATACGGCACCAGTTGCTGATAGGGTTTGCCGGCAGCCAATTGTCCCGCAACGTGCGGGCGCGGTCCAACCAGCGACATGCTGCCGAACAGGATGTTGAACAGCTGCGGGAGTTCGTCGAGGCTCGATCGGCGCAACCAGCGCCCGATCGGGGTGACACGATCGTCGTCGAGACGGGTCTGCGCGACGCCCGACTGATCGCATGCGTCCTGCCGCATGGTCCTGAACTTGAACAGCTGGAACGTCGATCCGCCGCGGCCGGAGCGCTGCTGCCGGAACAGCACCGGGCCAGGGCTCGTCAGCTTGATCGCCAAGGCAATCATCAGCAACATCGGCAACAAGGTCAGTATTGCCGAGCCCGAAGCGACGATGTCGACTGCTCGCTTCAGCACGCCATTCAGGTCTCGGGAGAACGTCCGCTCCGGCAGCACCGGGGTTCCATCCCGCCACAGCAGCGGCAGACCGTGATGATCGGTGATCTCCGCCAACTCCGCCGAGTCATCGAAGTCAATCCGCCTGGCTGAGCCCCGCACCACTTGGAGCCCAGAATTTGTGCCAAACGATATTTCAGCCATAGGGCGGCCACCTCACGCATCGGACGTCAAAAGAACCGTCCGCACTCCACAGTACTTAAGGCTCCGCAACCCGATACAATTTAACGGATTGTTAACCGTGGACGCAAGAGTGCAGTCAATCACAACTGAGAGGTTGGCCAAAATACCACACGCCGGCACCGCGCCTGGCTGTCACTCGCCGCTGCCCTGCCCGAGACGCGACAGCTACTCGGCGGTGACCGCCGACAGTGGGGCGCTAGACAGCCTGCAACGCGCGCAGCGCCACAACTGTTGCGCGGCGCACCGGCCAGATCCAGCGACGTCAGGCCCAGACAGGACCGCCTGTGGCGATTCGCTTTACTTGTAGAGGGGGCAGACTTGCTTCCGAGCGACGCGGAACGTCTTCCGGTCGGGCTCTTGGCCCTCTGCCCGCGGGCGGTTCGACAGGGCCGCGACGCCCGGCAATTAACCTCAACTCGAAGTTGATCGCCGACCGCATGCAGATTTGTTGACTCAGCCGGGCCTCAGGGCTTAGGTAAACAGGATATTAATGTACCGCGTAAGGAAAGCGCATGAAAAAGCTCCTGACAGCTGCGGCGGCGCTGGTTCTCTCTCTGCCGGTGGCCGTGCCACTTCCGGCCTTCGCGCAGAACACTGTCGACGGGGTGATGACGACCTGTACGGACGTCATCAATCTCCAGTACGAAGATGACCATAGCCGGGACACCCAGTGTATCACGGCGGTGGCGGATTTCCTCACCGCGATCGGCGCGGCTTCGAACGAGGCTGACCCGCAGATCGCCGATCTGGTGCTGAAGCTGCTCGAGCTCTACCGCGACGATCAGCAATGCAAGATCGCCGAAACCGAGTTGCCCCAGGCGATCGAAACGGCAGCGGGCAAGGTGCTGGATGGGACCGTGAAGGTCGAGTACGTCCAGATCGTCCAGCAGATTCAGAGCTGCGACTTTTCCACTACGGCGGCGATTACTCCCGAGCCGGTGGTGGCTAGCAGCAACTGACCGTTGCAGCCGCTCACAACAACAAAAGGGCCCGCAAGGGCCCTTTTTCTTTATCAGGCGTGCGGCAGCTGACCGATCAGGCTCCCGTCCACGATTTCGGGTTGGCGCCGGATATCGAGATGAACCTCAGCCCCGCCTGGGCCTTCAGCTTGATGGCGTTGGTACGGTTATCGAGCACGTAGTCGCCCTGGCTCGTCTTGACGATCAGCACGGCATGCCCCTCGCCGGCCCTGGTCTTGGCGTAGGCGATGCGGAGAGCGCCGGCCGGCAATCCCATCTTGATCAGGCGCGAGCGCTTGGTGATCACATAGTCCTCGCAGTCGCCGGTGCTGGCATTCAGCGTCCAGACATCCTTGCCGCGGCTATCGTTCTTGGGCCGAATGGCGTTGTTCACCGAGAGGTTGACGCGCTTCAGCGTCTGCATGGTGGCGTCGGTCATCGATAGCGACGACTTGCCCGCGGCTTTGCACTCGTTGGGGTACTTGAGGCAGAAGATCTTGAAGCCGAGCGGCGACTGCGCACCCGCCGCCTGCACTTCCACCATTCCGGCCAGCATCGCAAACACGGCCGCCACTGCAACGATCAATCCCGATTTCATCTGCCATTCCCTCCTGGGTATGAGGGGATACTGACAGGCCCGGATTTCGCCGCGTTTGCGCCGATCTATCGCATTTTATGCAAATTGCCGCGGCGTGGTTTGGTGGTCGGTAGCCATGTGCCAATCTGCCTGACCCGCCGGCTGCGGCGCCGACAGCGGATCAGAGATCGGTGCGGGGCCCGACCTGGGCGAACGCGTCGTCTACCAGTTTGTCCCGGTCGGCGAAGTGGTCGAGTTCGCTGGTGATGCTCTTGACGCCCTCGGTCAGCGCGTAGAGCTCGTCGGCCTGCTGCATGATGGGCAGAACATCGTCGCCGGCTTCGACAGCGACGAACAGGCGATCGAGCAACGCATCGACCGTGACTTTGGCGTCGTTGACGTACATGGCTTCAGCCCGGTCGTCGGGCCAGTTGGCGCCGCCGCTTTCGGCGAGGTAGCGGAGGGAGATCAGGAAGTAGCTGCCCTCCGCAACGAGGTCGCGCCGCAGCTGCACCAGGTCCTTTTCCGTCGGACCGGCCGCTGCCACCGCGCGCACGTCGTCGCCAATCATTGCCTGCACATCGACCGGCGGCACCACACCGTAGGTCGAGCGGATCATGAACAGTATCGCGCGCTGCGACACGTAGTGCCTCGCCGCCTGCTCGGCGATGTCGGGACTAGCTGCGGCCACCCGCGCCGGGACATCGGCTGCAAGCAGAGGAACGGACGGCACGGAGGTGCCGAGCAGTGCCAGGAACGCGGCAACGACGTACAATCGCATGTTTCAAATACCCAAGATGGCGCCGCGCCGAGTTCTTAGCATGCTCCGCACGATGGAGGCGCGGTGGGTGTCACTATATTGGCCGGTAAGGTTATCGCCCGGAGGCTCGCGTCCTCGCCCCGCCGTCCGACGGGCGCCATGAGACACCGGCAGCGGTTCAGGAACCAGATTTTCCCTTCCCTTGCCACAGCCGAAGAGTGTTTCGCCGCGTGCAGCGACGACAGTTGAATTCAACCGGCAAAAGCATGGGGTTTTCCGGCCGGACAGGCTATCTAGTGCCGCAATGTGAGACCGTTTTCATGCGGCGGTCCACGCCGAAACCAGGAGTTCTCCGAATGAACCAGATTTCCATCCGCCGTGCGCTGGTCGCCGCCGCGCTGCTGGGCAGCGTTGCCGTGGCGCCGCTTGCCATGGCGCAGGACTACGATGCCAACGCGACGATCCGCATCGGCTCGCTGTATGAACCGCAGAACCTCGACAACACCGCCGGGGCCGGTCAGGGCATCAATGAAGCGTTCAACGGCAATGTCTACGAAGCGCTGTTCCAGCTGACCGATGCAGGTACCGTGGAGCCGAAGCTGGTCGACAGCTACACGACCAGCGAAGACGGGCTCACCTATACGTTCAAGCTGAAGTCCGGCGTCACCTTCCATTCCGGCGATCCGCTGACCGCGGCCGACGTGAAATACTCGATCGAGCGCGTCACCGCCGAAGCGTCCAAGAGCTCGCGCAAGAAGAGCCTCTCGACCATTACCGGCATCGAGACGCCGGACGACCACACCGTGGTGATCACGCTGTCGGCCCGTTCGATCTCCCTGCCCTACAATTTGAGCTATGTCTGGATCGTCAACGACAAGGCGACCGACATCACCGCTACCGAAGACGGCACCGGTCCCTACACATTGGGTGAATGGCGCCGCGGTTCGGCCCTGGCGCTCAACCGCAACGACAAATACTGGGGCACCGCGCCGACCAACGGCGAAGTCATCTACACCTACTTCACCGACGCAACAGCGCTGAACAACGCGCTGCTCACCAACGCGGTGGACGTGATCACCTCGGTGCAGAGCCCGGATTCCCTGGCGCAGTTCAGCGGCAATCCCGCCTACAAGGTGACCGAGGGCGCGTCGACCACCAAGGAAATCCTCGCCTATAACGACCGCGTCGCGCCCTTCGATAACGTCAAGGTGCGCAAGGCGCTGGCGCGCGCCACCGACAAGGCGAAACTGCTCAACTCGATCTGGGGCGATTACGGCACGCTGATCGGCTCGTTCGTGCCGCCGACCGACCCCTGGTATGTCGACCTCACCGGGGTCGACCCCTATGACGTCGAGAGCGCCAAGGCGCTGCTCGCGGAGGCCGGGTACCCCGATGGCTTCGAGTTCACGCTCGATACCCCCGACTACGACCCGCACCCGATCGTCGCGCAGTTCCTGCAGGCGGAATATGCCAAGGTCGGCGTGAAGGTGAACATCAACATCATCACCGCCAACGAGTGGTACACCAAGATCTACCAGGAGAAGAACTTCCAGGCGACGCTGCAGGAACACGTCAACCACCGCGACATCGTGTTCTACGGCAACCCCGACTTCTACTGGGGCTACAACAACCCGGAGGTGGTGAAGCTGATCGCCGATTCCGAGGCGGCCGCAACGATCGACGAGCAGACCGCCAAGTTGACCGAAGCCAACAAGCTGATCGCCGAGGATGCGGCCAGCAACTGGCTCTACCTCTACCCACAGATCGTGGTGTCGGCGGCCAATGTGAGCGGCTATCCGGTGAACGGGCTCAACTCGCAGTTCTTCGCCTACGGAATCCAGAAGGCGAAGTAAGCGAACGGGGCGGCGCCTGTCGCCGCCCCTCCATCAACCCCGGTGTCATCCCCGCGCAAGCGGGGATCGCTGTTTTCTGCTGTGCATCGCAACGGCGTTTCCCGCTTACGCGGGAATGACCCGGTGAGTGGGGCACGGTATGGTAGGCAAACCACAAGACTGAAGGCCACGCTCCATTCTCACCTATCTCCTCCGGCGCTTTGCCATCCTGGTGCTGTCGCTGCTGATCGCGGCAGTGGTGCTGTTCGTGCTGCTGAGGCTGCTGCCGGGCGATCCGGCCAATGCACTGCTCGGCGTCGGCGCCACCGAAGCTCAGATCGCCGCGGCGCGGACGCAGGTCGGCTCCGACCAGCCGCTGATGACGCAGTTCGTCAATTTCGTCGGCAACCTGGCGCGCTTCGACCTCGGCACTTCCTTCGTCAGCAAGGCGAGCGTTTTGGGCGAGATCGGCAACCGGCTGAGCGTGACGGTGCCGCTGACCATTCTGGGGTTCCTCCTGGCGATCGCCATCGCCCTGCCGCTCGGGATCATCGCGGCGGTGAAGGCGGACCGCTGGTACGGCGCCGCAATCTCGATCGTCAGCCAGCTGGGGATCGCCATTCCGGTGTTCTGGCTGGGCATCCTGATCGTCACGATCTTCGCCATCAATCTCAGGCTGTTCCCGTCGGGCGGCTTTCCGCTGAAGGGCTGGGCAAGTTTTGGCGAAGCCGCAGTGGCGTTGGCCCTGCCGGTGCTGACGGTGGCGCTGGTGATCGCCGCCTCGCTGCTTCGTTATGTCCGGTCGGCGACGCAGGACGTGATCGGCAGCGACTATATCCGTACGGCGCGTGCGCTGGGCTCGGGGTTTACCGAGGCGCTGCTGCGGCACGGCGTCCGCAACGGCGCGGTACCGGTGATCTCGATCCTCGGCATCGAGCTCGCGACGACATTCCTCGGCGCCGTGGTGGTCGAAAAGGTCTTCGCACTGCCGGGCCTCGGCTCGATGCTGCTGCTCGCCATCCAGCAGCGCGATTATCCCAACGTGCAGGGCGTGCTGTTCATTTCGACGCTGCTGGTGCTGCTGATCGGCTTTGCCGCCGACCTGTTGCAGCGCTTCATCGATCCGCGGTTGCGCGGACGTGTGGGGGCGCCATGAGTGCGATCGCGGCAAGTGCGCCCCGTTCGCGCGGTTCGGCGACGCTGTGGCTGGGACTGCTGCTGGTCGGCCTCCACGTCGCCGTGGCGCTGCTGACCCTGGTATGGACGCCGTATGATCCGACGGCGCTGACCGGCGGACGGCTGGCGCCGCCTTCGTGGGAGCACTGGGCGGGGACCGACCGGCTCGGGCGGGATTTCTTCACCCAGATCATGATCGGGTCGCGCATCGCATTGATCGTCGGGATCTGCGCCGTGGCCATCGGCGGGCTGATCGGGGTGACGCTGGGGGTGCTGGCGGCGTTCGCGACGCGGCTGCTGGATGACGCGCTGGCGGCGACGCTCGATATCCTTATCGCCTTCCCGACCCTGCTGATCGCCATGCTGGTGGTGGCGGCAAGCGACACGGCGAGCCTCGGCACGGCGATCCTGGCGCTCGGCATCGCGCTCTCGGCGATCGTCGCACGGCTGACCCGCATCCTCGCCAAGCGGGTGCTGCTGATGGACTACATCACTGCGGCGCGGACCTCGGGCACGTCATGGATCGGCATCGTGTTCCAGCATGTGCTGCCCAATATCTGGCCGACCCTGTCGGTGAACTTTGCCCTGCAGTTCGGGCTGGCGGTCATCGCCGAGGCGTCGCTCAGCTATCTGGGGCTGGGCGCCCCACCGCCGAACGCCTCATGGGGACGGCTGCTGCAGGAGGCACAGGGGACCGTATACACCGCGCCGATCGGGGCGATTGCGCCGGGCATCGCGCTGGTATCGCTGGTGATCGGCGTCAACCTGCTGGCCGATGGGTTGCGCGATATCGGCGATCCGACGCGGAGGACTTCGCGATGAGCCTGCTCTCGATCGACAGGCTCAACCTCAGCGTCGATGGCAAGCCGCTGGTTTCCGAGCTGTCTTTCTCGATCGCCGCCGGCGAGCGGCTCGGACTGATCGGCGAGAGCGGCTCGGGCAAATCTCTGACCGCAATGGCGGCGACCGGGCTGTTGCCCCGCGCCATCAAGGCGACAGGCTCGGTGAGGCTGAGCGGGCAACAGGTGATAGGCGCCTCCGACCGGACGCTGGACGGGTTGCGCGGCACCGTGGCGGCCTTCGTGTTCCAGGAACCGCTGACGGCACTCGACCCGTTGCTGCGGGTGGCGCAACAGGTGGCCGAGCCGTTGCGGCGGCGCGCGCGCCGGGACGGGCGCGCGCTCGACGGTGCAGCACTCGGACGCGAAGTGCTGGCGTTGCTCGAACAGGTCGCCCTGCCCCAGCCGGGGCGGATCGCCCGCTCCTATCCGCACGAGATTTCGGGCGGGCAGCGGCAGCGGGTGGCGATCGCCATGGCGCTGGCGTGCCGGCCGCAGTTGCTGATCGCGGACGAACCAACGACGGCGCTCGACGTGACCACCCAGGCCGAAATCCTCAAGCTGCTCGACGCCCTGGTGCGCGAGCGCGGTATGGCCCTGCTGTTCATCAGCCACGACCTGCCGGTGGTGGCGGAGATCGTCGAGCGCGTGGTGGTGATGCGGCGCGGCGTGGCAGTGGAGACCGGGCCGGTGCGCGAGGTGTTCGGCACGCCGCAGAACGACTATACGCGGGCGCTGGTGGCGGCCGCCAAGGCGTTCGACGACGCGCTGGAGGGTACCGCATGAGCCTCGTCAGCGTCGACAATGTCAGCTTCGGCTACACGCGCGATCGTCTGGTGCTCGATGGGATATCGCTGGCGATCCGACCCGGCGCCAGCGTCGGGCTGGTGGGCGAATCCGGCTCGGGCAAGACCACCCTGCTCCGACTGCTGCTGGGGCTGACGAGGCCCAGCGCGGGACAGATCCGGTTCGACGGCGCAAAGCTCGGGACCGGCAATGCCAGGTTCATGCGCGACTATCGTCGGCAGGTGCAGGCGGTGTTTCAGGACCCTTATTCCTCGCTCGATCCGCGCCAGAACGTCCTCGGCATCGTGTCGGAGCCGTTGCGCTCGCTGCGCATCCCAGGCGACCGGCGCGCGCTGGTCGAGGCCGCTCTCGTTTCGGTGGGGCTGGAGCCTGGTATTCTCGAGCGCTATCCGCACGAGTTCTCAGGCGGACAGCGGCAGCGCATTGCTATTGCGCGCGCCATTGTCGCCAAGCCGAAGCTGTTGCTGGCCGACGAGGCGGTGAGCGCGCTCGACCTGTCGACCCGCATCCGCATCGTCGAGTTGCTGCAACAGCTGGCGGCCGAGATGACGCTGGTGTTCGTGTCGCACGATCTGGGCGTGGTGGCGGCGCTTTGCGACGAGATGGTGATCCTTGAACGAGGCCGGATCGTCGAAGCCGGCGCCACTCGCAAAATTCTTGCCGACCCCCAACATCAATATACCCGAAAACTGCTTGGCAGCGTTCCCCGCATGCCGGCGTGAGAACGCTCCGACCCCAAGGACGACCCAAATGACTGCATCTGCCGACTACCTCGCCGCCCTCGATGCCTGGAAGAAGAAGCGCCTCGAGAACCTCAAGGCGCCGAACGGCTGGCTCAACATCATCGGCCGCTTCGTGCTCGATCCGGGTACGGCGAGCGTCGGGACTGCGGCCGACAACGATATCGTCATCCCGGCCGGGCCGGCGCATCTGGGAACGGTGACGCAGGAAGCGGACGGTACGGTGACGTTCAAGCCCACCGAGGGAGACGTCATTCGCATCACGCCGAACAAGAAGAACCCACCGAAGTTCCAGTTGGGCAGCCTGCTGTGCGAGATCACCACGGTGAACGGCGACAATGCGCTGCGCATTCGCGATACTGCCTCGGCAGCGCCGGCGGCTTTTGCCGGCATCGAGTACTTCCCGGCAGAGGAGAGCTGGCGGATCGTCGCCAGGTGGGTGCCGTTCGAGGCGCCCCTCGAGATGGACGTCGATACCACAGGCAATATCCGCACCGGCGTCGCCGTGACGCACAAGGCGGTGTTCAGCCACGACGGCAAGACCTACGAGCTGATCGCCACGCACGGCACGCCGGAGGCGCCGCAATTCGTGATCCGTGACCCGACTTCGCGCGACTCTACCTATCCGGCCTCGCGCTTCCTCTATGGCGAAGAGGTCACCGAAAACAGCATCGTGCTGGACTTCAACAAGACGATAAACCCGCCCTGCGCCTTCACCGAGTTCGCGGTCTGCCCATTGCCGCCGCCGGAAAACGTGCTGCCGTTCCGCATCGAAGCGGGCGAGAAGCGGCTGGCGGAGCTACACTAGATCAGCCGACCGCCGTCAGGCGGTCTGCAGCTCGATCGGCAGAACTTCGCCGTTGGCATCGCGCATCTGCGCGAGCGTAGTGCGGTCGAGCACCTCGGCGATGGCGTTGCGGACATTGAGCATGGTGTGGCGCACCTGGCAGGTCGCCACATCGCAATCGTCACAGGCCTCGTAGCGGGTGTGGCTGGCGCAGGGAATCGGCGCCAGCGGCCCGTCGAGGACCCGCACGATCGAGCCGACCTTGATCTCCTCAGGTGGGCGGGCCAGACGATATCCCCCGCCCTTGCCCTTGCGGCTCTGCACGATCCCGGCATTGCGCAAGTCGCCCAGGATGGCGTCGAGGAACTTCTTGGGAATGTTGTTGGACGCCGCGATGTCGGCGACGAGCGCCAGCTCGCCGGGCGGGAACTGCGCCAGGTGCACCAATGCCTTGAGGCCGTATTTTCCCTTGGCAGTCAGCATGAGCGAAATTCATCCCGGGCGCAGCGTTGCGTCCGAGATATAAATTCCAGCGACTAGCTATACAAGTGGCGTCACGAGACCGCGACGCGGCGCTGTCCAGGCTGTTCGAGACGCTCCGGATGGGCGATGGGGAGTTCAGGACTGGGCCGGGCCGCCTGCAGTTGTGCCGCCAGCAGCAAGGCCAGCTGCGTGCCGGCCTGCTCGATCCGCTCGAGCACGGCCGGCTCGACGATACGGCCATCGAGGAACTCGTGGTCCGAAGCATAGACCGCGGTCGGCACGACCAGCGCCGAGAAGAACCCGAACAGCGGCCGGAGCTGATGCTCGACGATCAACGCGTGGCGGTGCCCGCCGCCGGTTGCGCCGACAACCACCGGTTTGTTGGCGAGGGCGTTCTGATCGACGAAATCGAACAGGTGCTTGAACAGGCCGGTGTAGGAGCCCTTGTACACCGGGCTGACGGCAATGACTGCGTCCGCCTGCTCGATGGCGTCGACGATCGCGGCGGCCTCCGGGGTCAGCTGATGGCGGGTGAAAGCGGCGCCGAGACCGGGGCCGGCATCGACCACGTCGAAGGTGACGACATCCGCGTCGAGCTGCCCGCGCACGGTGGCGCCGATGGCTTCGGCCAAGGCCCTCGACTTCGAAGGCCGTCGGGTCGAGCCCGTAAAGGCAACAACTCGCGGCTTGCGGATCTGGATGGTCATCGGGGACACCTTATGCGACGGGCAATCTCGGCCCGCCCCCGATTAGTTGACTTATCTTATAGACTTGTCAAACGGCAATCCGAGGCAGCGAGGCAAGTTTACTCCCGATCGCGCCCTGCTCTCACGCAATTTGCTCACGATCCGCCGGTTGCAGAAAAAGCTTCGCCGGTCAGCCGACCTGGCGCCGTCCGATCGGAAAATAGGCGAGGCCGGCCTGCTCGACGACCGAGGGCTCGTAGAGATTGCGGCCATCGAAGACGGCCTTGCTCTTGAGGTGCCGGGCGACGGCCAGGAGGTCCGGGTTACGATAGGCCTTCCATTCGGTGACGATCGCCAGAATGTCGGCGCCTTCGACAGCATCCATGGCGGAGTTGGCGAAGCTCACCCGCTCCAGCTCGGCGTCGAGATCGAGCGCCAGCACCCGTTTCGCTTCCTCCATCGCCACCGGGTCGTGGGCCCGGACCGAGGCGCCGCGACGCAGCAGGTCGGCAATCAGGACGCGGCTGGGCGCATCGCGCATGTCATCGGTATTGGGTTTGAACGCCAGCCCCCACACGGCGACGGTGAGCCCCTTCAGATCGTCGCCGAAGCGGGCGCGGATCTTGCCACTCAGCACGTCCTTCTGCGCGGTGTTGGCCTCCTCCACCGCGGCGAGGATCCGGAGTTCGCGCCCCTGCTCTGCGGCCGTGCGGCGCAGGGCACTGACATCCTTGGGAAAGCAGCTGCCGCCATAGCCGGTACCGGCATAAAGGAAGCTGTAGCCGATCCGCGGGTCCGACCCCATGCCGCGCCGTACCAGCTCGATGTCGGCGCCCAGGTCTTCGGCGAGGTTGGCGAGCTCGTTCATGAACGAGATGCGGGTCGCCAGCATGGCGTTGGCCGCATATTTGGTGAGTTCGGCCGAGCGCACGTCCATGACCATGGTCCGGTCATGGTTGAGGGTGAACGGGGCGTAGAGCTGGCGGATCAGCTCGAGGCCGCGTCTGCCCTCCGGCGTCGCGTCCGCACCGATGACGATGCGGTCGGGGCGGTTGAAGTCGGCGACGGCCGCACCTTCCTTGAGAAATTCCGGATTGGAGATGACGGTGAAGGCCGGTTGTCCCAGGCGTGCCCGCTCCGCCGGGTCGGCGGCGAAGCCCCGCTTCACCAACTCGGCGGTAATGGCGTCGGCGACGAGGTCCCCGGTGCCGACCGGAACCGTCGATTTGTCGGCGACGACCTTGAAGCCGGTGAAATGCGCGCCGATGCTCCGGGCGACGGCGAGGACATATTGGAGGTCAGCCGACCCGGTTTCATCAGGCGGCGTGCCGACGGCAATGAACAGGCCCTCGCCATGCGCCACGGCCGCTTCGATATCGGTGGTGAACGACAGCCGTCCCGCTGCCCGGTTGCCGGCGACGATGGCGTCGAGCCCAGGCTCGTGGATCGGGACATGGCCGCTGTTGAGCAGCTCGATCTTGCGGGCGTCGATATCGACACAGACGACATGGTTGCCGGCGTCGGCGAGGCATGCCCCGGTGACGAGCCCCACATAGCCTGACCCAAATACGGTGATCTTCATTCATCGGCCCCGGTAAGGTGAGCTTGTGCAAGCAACGTTGGCCTCCAGCAAGTACCGGCTCAGGCGAGCTTAGGCAATCTGCAGAGCACGCCGACGCCCCTTTCCGGCTTCATCGAGACAGATCAGGCGCGCCCGAATTCGTCCTCGATGCGGATGATGTCGTCTTCGCCAAGATAGGAGCCGGTCTGCACTTCGATCAGTTCGAGCAGGATCTTTCCCGGGTTGGCGAGACGATGCACCGAGCCGAGCGGCAGGTAGATCGACTCGTTCTCGGTCAACATGGTGACCTTGCCGTCGATCGTCACTTCAGCCGTACCCGTCACCACCACCCAGTGCTCGGCGCGATGGTGATGCTTCTGCAGGCTCAGCTTCTTGCCCGGCTTGACGAACAGGCGCTTCACCTGGAAGCGCTCCCCGCTCAGCACTGACGAGTAGCCCCCCCACGGGCGATAGGCCGTGCGGTGAATCTCGGTCAGCCCCACCGTCGCCGGATTGGCCCGCAGCGCCTTGACCATCGGTCCGACGCGCTGGGCCTCCGACAGTCGACCGACATAGATCGCATCTTCAGAGGCGATGATGGCGACATCATCCAGCCCCTCGACGGCGACATGGGCCTTTTCCGACACGACGAGCGAATTGCGGGTGTTGGACAAGGTGGCGTTGCCGTTGCGGACGACGTTGCCGGCAGCATCCTTGGCCGACACCTTCCAGACAGCGTCCCAGGCCCCCAGGTCCGACCACGGGAACGTCACCGGTACCAGAGCCACACGCTGGGACTTCTCGAAAATGGCATAGTCGACCGAGATGTTCGGCGCCGCGGCAAAGCCCGCCTGGTCGAGGCGGATGAAATCGAGGTCCGTCCGAGCGTCGGCGACCGCCGCGGCAGCCGCCCGGAACGTATCGGGCGCCAGGACTTCCACCTCGCTGAGGAAGCTCGCGACCCCTAGCATGAAGGTGCCCGAGTTCCAGTAATAGCCGCCCGCCGCCAGCATCCGCGCCGCCGTATCGCGGTCGGGCTTTTCGACGAAGCGGGCGACTGACCGCACCCCATTGCCGAGCTCCGGTCCGGCTTCGACATAGCCGTATCCGGTTTCGGGCGCCGTTGGGGTGATGCCGAAAGTCACGAGCCTGCCGGCGCGCGCCGCCTCCGCCGCTGTCTCGACGCTCCACCAGTAGTTGTCGTCGGCCTCGACGGCGTGATCCGAGGCGAGCACATGGATCACTGCCCCGTCCCCGAACCTGTCGCGCACGTGGATAGCCGCTGCGGCGATGGCGGCGGCGGTGTTGCGCGCCACCGGCTCGAGCAGCACGGCGGAGGTGGCGACCCCGGCTTCCTGCGCCTGCTCGGCGACGAGGAAACGATACTCGGCATTGGTGACGATCACCGCCGGATGATAGCGCGCCGGGTCAGCGACGCGCTGCAGCGTCTGCTGGTAGAGCGAGGTGGGGCCGGTCAACGACAGGAACTGCTTGGGCCGCGCCGAGCGCGACATCGGCCAGAGCCGGGTGCCCTGCCCGCCTGCGAGGATCACCGGTACGATCAAGGTGGCTTCAGTCATGTCATCGAGGCCTCAGAGTAGCAGCCGGGTCGCTGTACCCGGCCGGGAGATTTCTGATGTGCAGGGAGCGGGAGGGTGCATGGCGCACCGCTCGACCGGCCGCTGAGCAGAGGGGGCATGAGCGCTCTCACCTCCCGGGTTGCGCGCGCTGCAGGGTCACGATGAACGCGATAGCACCCATCGGGCTTGCCAGATAGAGCCCATTCACATCGGCTGGCGCGGGTAACGCGGCTGCTGACGGGATCTCCAAGGCTGGCTGAGAGAACGCTCCAGACGCTCACGCGGGGCGCGGGACGACCACCGGGCGGCGGATGATCAGGCCAAGCATGAGGCCGATATTGAAGGCAACGATGGCGAGGGCTGTCCAACCGAGGGCCGTGAGCAGGTCGGCGTTCGCCACCAACGACGCCGTCGCCGTCGTCGCCAGCAAGAGATTGCCTACCACGATCCAGCCAACCGTCGAGCAGTAGCCGCCGGCAACCAATCCCAACCCGCCGGCGAGCAAAGCTGCCAACACCGTCGCACTCATCAACGCACTCCTGAATCGGAAGACGGGATGCTCCCGATCCGTGCTCAGGTTCCAACATCGCCTGTTAAGCCAGCGTTACGTCGGCGACATGGTTGCGGCACTTCCAGGCGGCGTGCCCCCGCGGCGAGCGATCAGGGCCCGGGAGCGTTTCACGGCCAGGTTGATCGGCGGGGGAGATCGAGCGACCTCAGCACCTCCTTGCGGGTCCATCACAGGGTCATCCCCGCGAAAGCGGTGACCTCCGTTTGCAGTGGTGCGTGGGGCAAGAAAACAGAGGTTCCCGCTTTCGCGGGAATGACCCGGTGGTCAGGCACGGGGCGGGCCAGACCCTAGGGTCCGTGCCGCGCCCCTACGACGGACGATGAGCAGTCCAGCGGTGAAATGCCCTGGGCAGCTCCCGGATCATCGGCTAGCGGCATCACTTCAACCCTGTCTGCTCGAATAGTCCATGTCTCTCAGGTCCTGGAGCAGGCCTGGTCCCGCTGGCTGCCAGCCCAGTTTCTCCCGGGTCAGTGTACTGGATGCCGTCAGGTCCGCCGCCGCGAACATGGCAAACCAGTCGAAATGAGCTTTCGCCTCTTGCTCCGAAAGGGAGACAGTCGGAAGTCCAAGCCCGGCAGCAACCGTTTCGGCGATATCGCGCGCGGCAACGCCCTCTTCGCCCACAGCATGGTAGCGAGCGCCAGGCTCCGCACGATGGAGCGCCAGAACGTAGAGTTTGGCCACATCGGCGACATGTCCCGCCGCCCATCGGTTGGCGCCCTCGCCGACATAGGCGACGACGCCCTTCCCGCGCGCCATTTCGATGTAGGGCGAGATAAGGCCTTGCTTGCGCGTGTCATGCACCTGCGGCAGTCGGACGACGCCGAGGTTGACACCCGCCGCCAACTGTTCCTGGCCGGCCACTTCCGAGGCTATGCGCGGGTTGAAATGATGAGCGTCGAACACGTCCTCGCGAGCAGGTTCCCCATTGCCCGGGTCGCCGATGCCGACGCCCGACGTGATGAGCAGCGGCCGATCTGATCCCCTCAGGACGAAACCGAGGGCGGCGACAACGCGGCGATCTTTTTCGCAATTGGCCACGAAATTGGAGAACTCGTGATCGAATGCCGTGTGGATGACCGCATCAACATTCTCGGCGCCTTTGGCCAAACCTGCGGGATCCTCCAGCGCTCCCAGATATGCGGACGCCCCCGCGCGTGCCAGTTCCGCCGCTCCGGATTGGGAGCGGGTGAGACCCACCACCTCATGCCCTGCGGCCAAGAATTCGCGAAGCACTCGGGACCCGATGAACCCCGTGGCACCTGTCAGAAACACACGCATATGAAATCTCCTGCATTGACGTTGCGGGTGATCTCATTGAAAATCGTCCTGTTAAAGTAGTGACTTTATCCTAGTATAATCTGCAACAGGATCGCATGAGCGACAGCGCGAAAAATGCTCTCGGCACATTCCTGCGCGACCGGCGCATGCGCCTCGATCCCGCCGTGTTGGGCTTTCAGCCCGGTCGCCGACGCACACCCGGCCTGCGGCGCGAGGAAGTCGCCCAGCGCGCCAACATCAGCCCGACCTGGTACACCTGGTTGGAACAGGGACGCGGCGGCGCACCGTCCGCCCATGTCGTCGATCGCATCGCAAAGGGGCTGATGCTGACCGAGCCGGAACGCGATCACCTGCACATTCTCGCTTTCGGCCATCCTCCCGAACCGCGCTACCGCCAGCAAGCAGGCATCACGCCCCGGCTGCAGCAGGTGCTGGACTGCATGCCTTTCAGCCCAGCCATCATCCGCACGGCAACATGGGACGTGGTGGCATGGAACAAGGCTGCGGCCGTGATCCTGACGGACTATGCCAAGTTGCCCAAGGAGCGTCGCAACATCCTTCGCATGATGTTCTCCGATGAGCGTATGCGCGCCGTGCAGGAGGAATGGCGCTCCGTCGCCCGCTATGTCGTGGGCGCATTCCGGGCCGATGCCACACGCGCGGGGGCTGGCAGGGAAATCGCGCAACTGGTCGAGGAGCTCTCTGCCAGCAGTCCGGAATTCAAGGCCATGTGGGACGATAACGAGATCACAAGCACGCGCGAAGGCACCAAGCGCCTTCATCACCCTGTCCTCGGAACGATCGAACTGGAGTTCTCGACCTTTGCGGTCGAGGGCCGGTCCGATCTCAACATGATGGTCTACACTCCGGCAAACGCCGAGGTGATGGAGCAGTTTCGCGCGTTGCTTGCCGGCGCTTGCTGAGCCTCTGCCGAGGTGCGGCGTGGGTAGGGCCCGAGACCCGGCAAATCCGGGCCTTTTTGCCCGACCGCGTCAGACAGTTTGTTGCGCAACTGTGCTGCGTGATGGCGGCGGCAGATACCAGCGAAGATCGCGATTCCGGGGAAATCCGGCCATGTCGGCAGAGGGTGGCGGAGAGGATGGGATTCGAACCCACGAGACCCTTTAGAGGTCTGCGCCCTTAGCAGGGGCGTGCCTTCGACCACTCGGCCACCTCTCCGTCGCCGGGTCTGATAGGGGCAATCGCCCTAGTCGGCAAGGGGTTTTTCGGCGGCGGCTGGGGAGATTGCTTTGCTCGCTGCGCCTGCCCCCGGCAAAGCTACGGTTTCGAGCGGGGAGGCGGGGGCCCGAGACCGGCAGACGGCGTGGGCGCCGGTGGAACCGGCACCCACGAGAAACGAGGGGCTCAGCGCTGATTGAACAGGATGCGCTGCGCATCCTTGTCGGTGGCGGCGCTGATCTGCTGGCTCTGGTCGAGGGTGATGGCCAGTGCGCGCTGCACGGCCGGCCGTTCGGTGACGCGTTGGCGCCAGGCCGCAAAGGTGGGGAACTCGGCGATGTCGATGCCGTGATTGTCCGAGCCGCGCGACCAGTCGAAGATGGCGATATCGGCGATCGAATAGTCTCCGGCGACGTAGTGCTTGCCGAGCTCGGCCTGCTTCTTCAGCTGGGTGTCGAGCACGCGGTAAAGCCGATGGCTCTCATCCTGATAACGCTTGATGGCATAGGGGATCTTTTCGGGGGCGTAGCGCGAGAAGTGGTTGTTCTGCCCCAGCATCGGCCCGAAGCCGCCGACCTGCCAGAACAGCCATTCATCGATCCTGATCCGCTCGGACCAGTTGCTGCCGTAGAACTTGCCGAACTTCTCGGCCAGGTACTTGAGGATCGCACCGGACTCGAAAATCGAAACCGGCTTGCCCTCAGGGCCCTCGGGATCGACGATCGCAGGGATCTTGTTGTTGGGGGAAATGGCCAGGAATTCGGGCTTGAACTGGTCGCCGCGGCCGATATTGATCGGGTAGATGGCGTAAGGCAGTTCGAGTTCTTCGAGCATGATGGTGATCTTGCGGCCATTGGGCGTGGCGGCATAGTAAAGATCGATCGGCATTGTCTGTATGGTCATCAGATGGAGTCCGTGGCTGCTGCAGAACTGGTGACGGAACGCCACCGGTAGATGAGGGCTCCATATATCGGCACTTGCCGATGGAAGACAACCCGCACTCGGAAATGACAACGGCGGAGCAAGCCCCGCCGCTTGAAAGCGATTCTTCGGCTTCGGAGAACCCGAACGTCCGATCAGGCGCGCCGGAGCCGCATATGCGGCTGACCATCGCTGGTGCGCGCCACCGAGATCCCGCGCAGATCGACCGTCGCCCGGACGCGCTGGCGATAGATCGGGCCCATCAGCTCGGATTTCGACACGTTCACCGGCTGATCGAACTTCACCGTCACCTCGTAGTGATTCATGTCGGCCAGCAGCTGTACCCCGATCACCATGCCGATGAACGACTGGCCGAGGTAGGTGCCCTTGACGCGCTGGCCAACCTGCACCGGGCTGACCGCGCGTTCCGGCATGGCGGCTGACGCAGTGTTCCAGTCGCGGTAGCCGTGACGGCGGGCGATTTCTTCGAGCGCCGCGCCCTGCCCCAGCGGGGTGCCGGCCAGCGCACGCTCGGCGCGCAGCGCTTTGGCCTCGGCTTTGAAGCTGGCAGCCGTGGGAGTATCGAGAGAGAAAGTCATGTCGGTCCTCTTCAACAAGAGGCGGATTTCTTCATGGGGCTCGCCTTGCCATGAACCGCCTCGAAGGGAGCGATCATGAGATGCGTCACGGATGATCCGCGGCTGGACTTGACCATCGGGTTTACCCGGCGAGCGGCAGGCGCCAGCAGCACGGCGCGACATGTGGTGGATCGGGACGGTTTTGTCAACGCCGGGCCATTCGCGTCGGTGATGGCGAAGATCACGGTTTCTCGTTGGAGCGGGATGGCCCGGCAAGCTAGGAAGCTGGCATGACCGAGATCATGCTCTTCGTCGCCGGACTCATTGCCGGCACCATCAACACGCTGGCCGGCGGCGGCTCGTTCGTGCTGTTCCCGGCGCTGCTGTTCGCCGGCGTGCCGCCGGTGATCGCCAACGCCTCGAACACCTATGCGAGCTTTCCCGGCTATGCGAGCGGCGCCGTCGGGTTCTGGCGCGAGATTGTGGCGCATCGCGACAAGCTGATCGGCTACACCATTGTTGCCCTGGTGTTCGGCTATGCCGGGGCCGAGCTGCTGCTGCGCGTCTCCAACGAGACCTTTGTGCTGGTGGTGCCATGGCTGCTGCTGTTCGCCGTGGTGCTCTTCGCCTTCGGCGGGCGGATCAACAGCCATGTGCGCCGGCTGGCCGGCGGCGAGGGTCGCGGCCGGCATGCCGGGGCGGTGGTGTTGTTCGCCCTGCTCGCCGGCATCTGCGTTTATGGCGGCTTTTTCAACGCCGGGCTCGGCGTGCTGCTCTTGGCCTTCCTGGCTCTGGCCGGCTTCACCGACATCCACGCCATGAACGGCCTGAAGCTGTGGATTTCGACGCTGGTGGCGCTGGTGGGCGTGATCCGCTTCGCCCTGTCGGGCGCCATCGACTGGTATCACGGCTCGATTGCACTGGTCGGGGTGACGATCGGCGGTTACGTCGCCGCACGCGTCGCCAAGCGGATACCGACCCAGCTCATCCGCGGCCTCGTCATCGTCTACGGCATCGGCCTCACGGGCTGGTTCTTCTGGCAGGCCTATGGCGCCGGCGGCGGCACCAGTCCCTGAGCCCTAACCTTGGCGGATCCACACCGCAGTGTCGTGGAAGGCCGCGCCGCCGAACGGACGTACCTGCTCCGAACCGATGAGCGTATTGATGCCGACGCCATTGCGATGCGCCGAGTTGGGGTGAATGCCCTCGGCGATCAGCACGCCGCGCTGCATGCCATCGAAAAACACCGCCTTGAGGGCCACTTCGCCACGACGGTTCCCCAGGGTAACCGGATCGCCGTCGGCAATGCCGAGTGCGGCCGCATCCTCGGGGTGCACGAACACCGTAGGCTCGGGCTGCCGTTTCCGGCTGCCGGCGGTCTCGGCGAAGCTGGAATTGAGGAAGCTGCGTGACGGACTGGTGGCAAGGCGGAACGGCGTTTCGGCGTCGACCCGTTCGGTGACGTCCCAGTGGTCGGCGAAGCGCGGCATCTCCGAGGGATCGCAGACCCAGTTGTAACCCTTGAGCCGCGCCACGGCGTCCCAATCCGGCTCGAAGCGATAGCGCTTGTCCGGCCAGGCGAAGCCATCGACGAAGCGAGCTTTCTCGGCCGGCCAGGCGCCATCGATGAACCCGGTCTTCTCGATCTCGTCGAGCTCGCCGAAGTTGGAACGGCGGAAGGTCTCGGCGACCATCTGCCGATCGCTGAGGTGCATCGAGGGATGGTCGGAGCCGAGGCGGCGCAGCAGTTCGTTGACCACCTCGAAATTGGAGCGGCACTCGCCCGGTGCCTCGACCAGCTTGGGGCCATAGAGCAGCCGCGTGTGACCGCCGCGGCGATAATAATCGTTGTGCTCGAGGAACATGGTGGCCGGCAACACGATATCGGCGAGCTTGGCGGTATCGGTCATGAACTGCTCGTGCACCACGGTGAACAGGTCGTCGCGCATGAACCCGGCGCGCGTCAGCCCCTGCTCGGGGCTCACATTGACCGGGTTGGTGTTCTGGATGAACAGCGCCTTGACCGGACCACCGCCGTGCAGCGCCTTGACGTCGCCGGTCAGCACCTTGCCGATCTCGCTCATGTCGAGCTCACGCCCTCCCGGCCCCATGTCGGCGCCGGTGATCATCGACTTGTCGAGCTTCCAGGAGCCCGAATTGGAGTGGAAGGCACCGCCGCCCTCATGCTGCCAGCTGCCGGTCATGGCCGCGACCGAGAGCGCCGCATGCATCGAGGTCGAGCCGTTGCGCTGACGCGTGAAACCGTAGCCGAGGCGGAAATAGGTTCTCGGTGTGGTGCCGACGAGTCGGGCAAAGGCCTCGATCTCTGCCACCGACAGGCCGGTGATCGCTGCCGCCCACTCCGGCGTGCGGGTCGAGAGGTGCGCCTCGAACTCGGGCGAGAAATCGGTGTACTCGGCCATGTAGGCGCGGTCGGCGAGGCCGTCGCGCAAAAGGATGTGCATGACCGCAACCGCCAGCGCACCGTCGGTGCCCGGGCGCAGCACCAGCGCCATATCGGCCTGCTCCATGGTGCCGTTGCGGTAGATGTCGATGGCAACGATCTTCGCCCCGCGCTCCTTGCGGGCGCGGACGGCGTGGGTCATCACATTGACCTGGGTGGCGACCGCGTTGGTGCCCCAGATGACGACGCAATCGCTTTCGGCCATCGACTCGGGGTTGGGGCCAGCAAGTACGCCGGTGCCGGCGATAAAACCAGGCCAGGCGGTGCCGGTGCAGATGGTATCGTATTGCAGCGAGTAGCCGCGTGCATGCCGCAGTCGCTCGATGCCGTCACGTTGCACGTGGCCCATGGTGCCGGCATAGAAATAGGGCCAGATGGCCTCAGGGCCGTCGGTCCGCTCGATCTTGAGCCAGCGCGCAACGATCTCGTCGAAAGCCTCGTCCCAGCTGATCTGCTGCCATTCGCCGGAGCCCTTTTTGCCAACGCGGCGAAGGGGATGGGTCAGGCGGTTCGGGTGATGAATCCGCTCAGCGTAGCGCGCCACCTTCTCGCAGATGACGCCCGCCGTGTACGGATCATCCTTGGCGCCCCGGACCCTGCCGATGGTCGAAGCGTCGATCAGCTCGACATCGAGCGCGCAGGTAGACGGACAATCGTGCGGGCAAACCGAGCGGGCAATGCGGGGCGTGGTGACGGCGTTCATGGCGCGCAGATCTATCACGCAGCGTCGTGCGACGACAGGGTGAAGCTGCCCTGAGATTCCCGCTGTCAGATTGCGAGAGGCAGCCAGACCGTGAAGACCGCACCGCCCCCGGGCCGATCCGAGACGGTGATCCGGCCGCCGTGGCGGTCGACCAACTGCCGGACGATCGCGAGGCCGAGACCGGTGCCGCCGTGAGTTCGACTGCGCGACCCTTCGATGCGGTAGAACGGCTCGAAGATGAGCTCGCGCTCTGCCAACGGGACGCCCGGACCGCGATCGGCCACCTCAATGCGAGCTTGCGTGGCGGTGGCGGTCAGGTTGACATCGGCCCGTCGGCCGTAGGCGATGGCGTTGCCGATGAGATTGTCGAGCACGCGGCGCAACGCCGGCTCCCCGATGGCGACTGCGAGCGGTGCGTGACCGGACCAGCCCAGTTCCGGAAGATCGGCGCGCATGCGGTCGAGGGTGCCGGCGACGTCGGCCCTGCCCCCGCCGAGCCGGTCGGCAATCGAGGCGAACTCCAGCGCCTGCTCGACCATCGCCTGCATGGCCTCGATGTCGGCGACGGCCTGCTCGCGGCCCGGTGACGACGGCAGCAGTTCGAGGCGCAACCGAAGCTTGGTCACCTGGGTGCGCAGGTCATGCGACATGCCGGCGAGGATGAGGGCGCGGTTGCGGATCAGCGCCGCAATCTGATGCTGCATTGCGTTGGTGGCCCCGATCAGCGAACGGAGGTCGGAGGCCCCGCGCGGTTCCAGCTCGCGCGGCGAGGCCGTGCGGGCAAAGGCCTCGACATTGGCGGTGAGCGCTGCCAGCGGCCGCGTCTCCCTGAACACCAGGATGACGGCGAGGACCAGAATGAGAAGCCCGACAAGCGCCGCAACCGCGCCCAGGATTCCGCCATAGACGTAGGAATCGACTTCGCTCGCGGGGTTGATGACGAGGTAGGCACCATTCTGCAACGCCACGGTGATACGCAGGTGTCGGCCCACCATGCGGGCCAGCGGCCCCTCGCCCTCGCCGCGTCCCGAGCGGACATTGCTGACTTCGATGCGATCCCGGTCGAGGCCCTCGGCGGCGATCCGATCCGCGGTGACGCGGGCGCTCCAACCCAGGAGCAGGCCACCAGGATCTGGAGCTGGTGGGTTGTCGAGCACGACAACATCGAAACGGGCGTTGTTGAGCAGCTCGAGCGCCAGGGCGCGGCGGAGCGGCGGCAGGTGATCGAACAGGCGGGCGAGGCTGACCACCTGGCGGGCGAAGGACGGGCGAATCCCGCCAAGGGTGAAGCCGTCATCGCGGGTCACCTGCACGGCAAAGGCCGCGATCTGGAGCAGGAAGATGGCGCCGGCGACGATCAGCACCAGCCGCAGGGAGAGCGGCAGGCGGCGCATCAGGCGTCCTCGACCGGCATGGCGAACAGATAGCCGCCATTGCGGACGGTGGTGATGGCCTGGACGACGCTGGGTGCAACCGGCGCAAGGCGGGCGCGCAGGCGAGAGACGGTGACGTCGATAGTGCGATCGAGAGGATCGGCCGTACGGCCGCGCGTCCAGTCGAGCAACTGGTCGCGCGACAAGACCCGGCGCGGGTGCTCGATGAAGCAGGCGAGCAGATCGTATTCCGCGGTGGTGAGGCCGACCACGGTGCCGCTCCGCGTGGAGATGGCGCGACCATCAAGGTCGATGATGAGCTCACCCACCGCCCGGCGGCGTGCGCTCGGCCTGTCGTGTATCAATGAACGCCGGAGCCGGGCGCGGATGCGCGCAAGCAATTCGCGCGGATTGAACGGCTTGCCGAGATAGTCGTCGGCGCCGAGTTCGAGGCCGACGATCTTGTCGACGTCGTCCGATCTGGCCGTCAGCATGATGATAGGCACGGCGCTTTCGCTTCGGATGCGGCGACAGACGGAAAAGCCGTCCTCGCCGGGGAGCATGATATCCAGAATGACCAATGCCGGCGAGAAGCCGGCGACGGTCTGCGTCGCCAGCCGACCGGTCTGCAGGGTGCGCACTTCATAACCCTCGCGCGACAGGAATTCGGCAAGCAACGCGCTGATGTCAGGATCGTCCTCGATGACGAGCAGGCGGGTCTGGTCCATGAGGCAGCCGGTGTCTGGTCCGTCGCAACGGCTGGCAACGGCTCAAGCGCTGTAGCGGCTATGCCGACGATGCGACAACCGCCACGCCACCGCTGTTACAAATCGTTACATGAGCAGCCCGGTCTGCAACAGCGGTGCAAAGAGTCCGGCGCATCGTCTCCCCATCGCAATCGGGAGACAGAAAATGCACAAACCCATCATCGTTCTCACCCTTGCCGTGGCGGCCATGGTCGGTGGCGCCGGCAACGCTTCGGCCTGGGACCGCAAGGTGACCATCGATACCAATCGCGGCAGCCTGACGCGCTCGGTAGAGGTCTATTGCTTCCAGGGCGCCTGCTACCGCGAATCCGAACTCACCGGCGTCAACGGCAACACGCTCCGGCGCTCGGGCATGTGCGTGCGCGTGGCGTACGAGCAGTGGGACTGCAAGGGAACCGTAACCGGCCCGGCCGGCAACAGCCACAGCCGCCGCTTCCGGGTCACGGCATACTGATCGGCCCGATCGGCCGTAGAGCGGGGGGAGCCGCTCGAGACCCCAATCGCCGGCCCTCCCCCCGCTTTTCTTATTCACTCAAGGAGTTCGCGATGAAACGGGTTCTCGTATCGGTTATCGCCGGCTTGCTGCTCGCAGCGACGGGCGTCGAGGCAGCAGGACTGAGTCTAGTGCAGAAAATGGAACTGAGACGCGCCTGCCAGGCAGACTTCCGAGCCACCTGCGGCGATCGGAAGCCCGGCGACGGCCAGCTGGCGCAATGCCTTCGCGACAATGTATCGACATTGTCCGAGCCATGCCGGAAGGCCATCGAGGCAGTACGCGGCGACGTCCTCGAAGGCAGAGATGAGGCGATGGACTACTAGTCCGTCGCCTACTCCTCGGCGCGAATCTTCTTCAGCTCGGCATTGTAGATGCGCAGGCTGAGATAGATCGCGAACATGAAGCAGACGATGCCGGTCATCTGCGACAGCGGCAGCCCGGCGAAAAACGGCAAGTGCTTGGCAATGATCAAAGCGACGACGAGCGTGAGGACAGACACGACCTCAGCAGAGCGGAACAGCATGGCTCCCCTTTACCTTCATTTCGAGATGCGCTGACGCTCGGCGCGGATCAGCTCCGCATGACGGAGCCCCCACCGTCACGTTACGGAAAACCGCAAAAGGTTCCATCAACTTTTGTGTTATCCGCGATTTTTCGTGGCGTAAGCTGGCACCTATGCAACACGCCGTGCCTCAGGCCTCAGCTGACCAGCTTGAGGCCGACGATGCCGGCAACGATCAGGCCGATGCTGGCGAGCCTGAGCGCGGTCGCCGGCTCCTGGAACAGCAGCATGCCAAGGACCGCCGTACCGATGGTGCCGATGCCGGTCCAGATGGCGTAGCCAGTGCCAACCGGCAAGTCTCGCAAGGCGACGCCCAGCAGGACGACGCTGGCAACCATGGCGGCGACGGTGATCGCCGTGGGCCCTATCCGGGTGAACCCGTCGGTATATTTGAGGCCGATGGCCCAGACCACTTCAAGTAACCCGGCGATGACGAGAAAGACCCAGGCCATGGGACTGCTCCTTTGCGCGGGCCGTCCCGCATGAACTCGAGGGATCGCCGGGCCGTCCCCGACGGCAGCGATATAGGGCCCCGCGGACCTGCTGGGAAGTGCTACGGGCGCAGATCCGGCGGCCCGAGCAGGCTCGACCCTCGCAAGTCGCGCTTGCATGCCTGCAGGGCTGGCGCCCGGCCTGATACTTGTGTAGTAGACGAGCTGTCGTACCCGCCGGGGGGCCGGGCGATATCCATGTCAATGCATAGCTGAGGACGCATATGCACAAGATGATATGGCGAGCCCCCCTCGCCTGCGCTCTCGTTGCGCTCGGTTTTCTCCATTTCTCCGGTTCCGTTCTGGCTGCCAGCGGCAAGGCGCTCGGCGTCAAGCCGGCGGCGGCCGTCGAGACCAAATCCGATACCAAGACGCTGACCGTCGGAGCAGATGTGTTCATCGGCGACCGCGTGGTCACCGGCGCGGACGGGCAGGTACAGATCAAGTTCAGCGACCAGACCGAACTGGTGGTCGGCCCGAACTCGGCGCTGCTGATCGAGGACTACCTGCTGCGCAACGACGACTCGGCCGGCAAGTTCGCCATCAACGCGCTCTCGGGCACATTCCGCTTTACCACCGGACGAGCGCCCAAGGATCGCTACATCATCAAGACCCCGACCGGCACTATCGGGGTGCGCGGCACCTCGTTCGACTTCAACTCGAGCAACGAAGAAACCCGGGTGCTGCTGTACCACGGCCAGGTGATCCTCTGTAACCTCGACAAGACCTGCGTAACGCTCGACGACACCTGCGAGTTGGGTGCCTACGACCTCGGACGCTCCGAGATTCTCGGCCACACCGACGACGTCAAGGGCGCCGCCCGCGAGGAGCTCAAGGCGTCGTTCCGCTACGCTCAGTCACAGGCTCCGCTGCTGGGTGCGTTCCGGGTCGAGGAAGCCAAGGAGTGCTTCCACAAAGGGTTCGTGGCCGATACGCCGCGCAGCCTGCTCGATGCCAATACGGACTCGGGCCCCGCTCCGGTGGAGGAGCCGCCCCCCGAGTGCGAATGTTTCGATCAATACTGCTGCGACTAAGCGGGAGGCTCCGGGAAATTCATTGGTAACCCTCGCCGGCTCTCGCTTAGGGATCGTCGGCGGAGGACCCCTTGATTCGCGACGCAACCGAACCGCGCCTGCCGATGGCAGCGCTCATCTCTGCGAGCCTGCTGTCGATCGGCGTCGGCTATGCCTCGACGGCGCCGTATGACGCCATCATCGCCATCGATGCGCTGCACATCGGCCATGGCGATTTCGCGCTGATCCTGACGGTGGCATCGATTGTCGGGGTGGTGGCCTCGGTGGCACTCGGCTGGCTGTCTGACCGGGTGGGCGACCGCCGGTTGCTGATGCTGGCCACCGCCCTGCTCGGCGCCCTCGGCATGGGCCTGATGTACTGGCTGCGCAGCCCGATGGCGTTCGTCATCGCCTATTGCGTGATCATGCCATTCGGCAACTCGGCATTCAGCCAGACCTTCGCCTATGCCCGGGTGTACTATGATCAGACCCGACCCCGGGACGCCGAGTTCCGGATCACGGTGCTGCGTTCGATCTACGCAGCGTCGTGGGTGATGGTCCCGCCATTGGCGGGCTGGATCGCCGCGGTTTACCAGGTGTTCGACGTCTACCTGCTGGCGGCTGCAGCCTACCTCGTGTGCGGTGCGAGCTCGCTCCTGATGCTGGCCGATCCCGCGACCCGCGTCGCCTCAACCCCGCCCGAACCGAGTATCGACGGCAAGGGCGGGATCGCCCTGCCGATGCTGGTCGGCATATGCGGGGTGCTTCTAATCAATGTGGCAATCAAGGTGAGCGGCACGGCGACGCCGCTGGCGATGGTCAGCCATTTCGGCGGCACTATCGGCGACGTCGGCATCGCGGCCGGCATCGGGGCGTTCCTCGAGATTCCGCTGATGCTGGCCTGGGGCGTTCTCGGCCGACGGTTCAGGAAGCACACGTTGATCGCTGCCGGGGCGCTGATCTACGCGCTCTACCAGGTGCTGCTGACGCAGGCCAGCGGGGTCACCGAGGTGTTCTGGCTGCAGGTGCCGCGGGCTGTCGCCATCGCGGTGCTGATGAGTGTGCCGATCAGCTACATGCAGGAGGCGATCCGCGGCCGCGTCGGTCTGTCCACCTCGCTGCTCGATGTGACGGTGGTCGCCTCGGGCATGCTCTCGGCCGGGATTTTCGGCCTGGTGGCGGCACCGGGACGCTATCTCGAGCTGTTCTGGGTCGCAGCGGTGCTGGCCGCCTGCGGCGCGGCAGTGCTGCTGGTGGCGCATAACGTGCTGCAACGGCGACCCGCCGCGCAGCATTGACAGCGGGCGCGGCCCGGGCATCCTCCGAATGAGGAGACAACGGCATGGATGAGTTGAGTTCCGAGCACCGTTTGGCTCGCCTGCGCTCGAAGTTGCGGCTGCTTTATCACGGCAGTTCTCCCACGGCGCTGCGCTTCCAGTTTGCCGTGCTGCTGGTCGATCTCGCTATCATCGCCTTCTTCATTGCGACGCCTCTGCTGCGCGATCGGCCCAGCTTCATCTGGATCGACATCGCCGTTGCCGTGCTGCTGGTCGCTGACCTTTTGGCACGCGGGCTCGCCGCGACCGATCCGCTGCGCTGGTTGCGGCAGCCGACCACCATTGTCGACATCTTCATCCTCGTCACGCTGCTGCTGCCGGCGTGGCTCGCCAATTTCGGCTTTCTGCGCATCCTCAGACTCTGGACCCTGTCGCGGAGCGGTGTGCTGTGGCGGCCGCTCAAGAAGTTCAGGCTGACGCAGTACCGCGAGCAGGGCGAGGCGATCGTCAATATCGTGACATTCCTGTTCCTGGTCTCGGGCTTCGTCCTGACGTTCTTCGCAAGCCCCGATTCCGGCATCGAGGGGTATGTCGACGCGCTCTACTTCACCGTCACCTCGGTGACGACCACCGGCTATGGCGACGTAACGCTGCCGGGCACCGCCGGCAAGCTGACCTCGATTGCGGTGATGATCATCGGCATCACGCTATTCGTGCGGTTGGCGCAGTCGCTGTTCCGGCCGCACAAGGTGGTCTTCCCCTGCCCGCAATGCGGATTGCAGCGGCATGAACCCGACGCGGTGCACTGCAAGGCCTGCGGGCACCTGCTGAACATCCCCGACCCGGGCGACTAGGCCTTAGCGCGACAGGGCGCGGATCTCGGCGTTGGCGCGACGCAGGCGCTCGGCGAGGCTGGCGCCGACCGCCATTACCAAGGCGTTGTGGGTCGCCGGAGCGTCCTTCGCCAGCTCGTCCAATGCTTCTCGATCGAGCACCAGCGCGGTCCCCGTGCTGACGGCCACCACATCGGCGGTGCGCGGCGCATGCCCAAACAACGCCAGTTCACCGAAGACCGTGCCCGGCTCGACCGTGCTCACCCGGTGGCTCGGAGCATTGCCGACCCGCACGGCGATATCGACGTGCCCCTCGATGAGGAAGAACAGTTCATCGGCACGGGCGTTCTGCGCGATCAGCTTGGTCCCGGGTTCGAATGGCTGCGGTCTCAGGCGCTTGGCAAGCGCCGCCAGCATTGCTTGGTCAAGTCCGGCCAGCAGATCGAACTCAGCGAGCGGAACCGCGGCATCGGTTTGGCCGCTGCCCGCCTGATCGAGCAGACGATCCTCGAAATATTCGAGCGCCTGGTCGACGTGGGGAAATGCATGTCCTGCTCGAAGGTGTGCGGCAACTCTCCCGAGATGGAAACCACGGCAAACCCTTTGCCGGCTTCCTGCAGGGTGCGCCGGGCCGTGTTCAGCAGGGTGACGGCAACGCCGTCGATCCGCAGCACCCGGGTCAGGTCGATGACGAAGTAATAGGCACTGTCGAGGTCTTCGATAATCCGCCGGGTGACTCGCTCGGCCTCGATGAAGCCCAGCTCCGCCTGTAATTCGTAGACGGCGATCAGGTGTCCGTAGCGGTCCAGTTTCCGCGCCTGCTCGTGTCGGCGCACGCGCTTGGAGTGCACTTCGTCGGACCGATAGACGCGGCGGAGCGGCACGAGCCCACCGCCGCGATCCTCGAACAGATGCAAACGGAAGTTTGCCGAAATGTCCTCGCAGACTTTCACCCCGCGGGCGCTGTTGCCGACTGCATCGAGCCGCGGAGAGAAAGTACCAATACCAAGCTGGCCGGGCAGCACGGCGGAGATGCCGCCCCCTACCCCGCTCTTGGCGGGCAGGCCGACGCTGAACTGCCAGCCGCCGGCATAGTCGTACATGCCGCAGGTGTTCATGACCGACAGCACCGAACGGACGTTGTCAGTGGAAATGGCGCGCTGGCGCGTCAGCGGATTGACACCGCCATTAGCCAGGGTGGCGCCGATCATCGCCAGGTCTCGCGCTGTGACCAACAGCGAGCACTGGCGGAAGTAGAGGTCTAGATGTTCGTTGACGTCGCCTGCGATCATTCCGGCGTTGAGTTCGAGATAGGCGATCGCCCGGTTGCGGTTGCCGGTCAGGCTTTCTGAACGGTAGACCGCCTCGTCGAGATCGAGAAGCCGGCCGGTGAACCGCTGAAAGATATCGAGGATGCGCTGATAGCGCTCGGCGTGATCGGCGCCCTTGATCATTGCGCTGGCAGCAATGGCGCCCGCATTGACCATCGGGTTAAAGGGCCGGTTGTTGCGCTCGTCGAAGGTGATGGAGTTGAACGCCTCACCCGAGGGCTCGACGCCAATGTGCCGCAACACCTCCTCGCGCCCATGATCCTCGAGCGCCAAGGCATAGATCACCGCCTTGGACACCGACTGAATAGTGAACAGGGCACCAGTGTCGCCGACCTCGTAGACGAAACCGTCGGTGGTGGCGAAGGCCAGCGCGAACTGATCGGGATCGACAGCCGCCAGCTCGGGAATGTAGCTCGCCAATTGCCCCGATTGGTTGGGGTGGTGCCGCGAATAGAGTTCATTCAGATACTGCCAAACCGGCAATTCCTTGGGTGAAAGTCCAGCCGCCCGGAAATCGACCTGCTGCATACATCTGACTCATTGATGCCCAATGTATGAGCATTCTATGCACCCGACCATGGTTTGGGCAATAGCACCCTTGGTCGGGTGCCAGATCCAATTGATGCAGGAGTTCAGTCGCCGATGTGCAATCGCAGCCGGCCACCCGCGGCGGCCGCTGCTGGCAGACCCGACCGGACGACGCCGGTTACATTTCGTCGAAGGGCACGCCGCCCCTCAACTTGCTGTCCCTGGAACTCTCGACGATCTGCACGACGACGCGCTCGGCTGGGACGTTGAAGTTTTTCACCACCGCCTCGGTGATGTCCTTCATCAGCGCCTTCTTTGACTCTTTCGAGCGGCCCTCGACGATGTGAACGAGAATCTCGGGCACGTCAGGCCTTTACGGTCTTGGGCTTCGGCTTGGCTTTCGGCTTGTCCTTGGCCGCCTTGGTGACTTTGGGTGCCTTTGCGGCAGCCTTGGCCTCGGCCTCGCGGATCTTGGCCACGGAGGTGCCCATATGGCCCCAATTCTTGTTGTCGACTTCCTCGATGACGACGAAGGTATACTCGGGCTTCTTGTTCAGGATGCGCCCGAGCATCTCCGTGGTCTCTTTGTAGATCTGCAACTTCTGCTCGTAAGTCGCGCCGTCGGTAATCTCGATACGGACGTAAGGCATGGTTTCCTCCCCCAAAGCCGAGGGCAGGATGCTGCAGTCGAGGTACGCTCGTCAACCGAGCGGATCTTAACCCTTTTTCGGCTTCTTGCGCGGGGCGTTGGCGACGGCATCGACCGGGGGAACGCGCTTCTCGCGGTTCTTGTACTTGGGCTTGCCCTTGTCCTTGGGATTTACCTTCGGCGTCTCGGTCGGCTTGCGGTTGTAGAACACCGGCTCGCGCACCTCGGCCTCGACCGGTGGGGTGATCTCCCGTGCGGGCTTGGTGGCCAGCTTTTCACCCTTGTCGGAGCGCACCTTGTAACGGGGACCATCGTCGCGAGCCGGCTTGTCGTAACGCGGCGCGTCGTCCCGCTTACTGAAGCGCGGGGCGCTGTCGCGGTTGAACTTCTTCTTCTGCGGCGCCGAGGGCGGACCGGAGGCGGCGATGGTGGTGTTGGCCTCGATCTGCCCACCGATCCGGCCGATGGCGGCTGCAAAGGCGTCGGCCTTGTCGGCGGCGATCTCGAAGCGGGTCTCGGTGTCGAGGATCTTGATCGAGCCGACGTCGCGCTTGGTGACGTCGCCGGCCTTGCAGATCATCGGCAGCAGCCATTTCGGATCGGCGCGCCGATTGCGGCCGATCGACAGGGTGAACCAGCGGCCGTTCTGCATCGGTTCGGGCTTGCCGCGCGGCGCGCCGTCCTCGTCGAGGAAACGCTTGTCGCGGCGCGGTGGCTTCTCGTTGAAGGCCGGGATCGGCTGCTCGGACACCTCTTCGGGCGCCGGGCGCGCGGCAAGCTCGCGGCGGATATAGGCGGCGGCCAGTTGCTCCGGCGTCAACCGGGCTAGCAACTCGGCGACGAAACCGGCCTCGGCCTCGTCGGGGGCGCTCATCTCGGTGGCGCCGGCGAGAATCTGCTCGCGATTGCGGGCATCGATCTCGGCAATGCTCGGAGCGCCCCGGGTGGTTGCCTCGAGGTTCGCGGCGCGCAGCACCCGGGCGGCGGCGCTGCGCCGGTGCAGCGGCACGATCAGCGCGCAGATGCCCTTGCGGCCGGCGCGTCCGGTACGACCCGAGCGATGCAGCAGCGTCTCGGGGTTGGAGGGCACGTCGGCATGAATGACCAGATCCAGATTGGGCAGGTCGATGCCGCGGGCGGCGACGTCGGTGGCAACGCAGACCCTGGCCCGACCGTCGCGCATCGCCTGCAGCGCGTTGGAGCGCTCGGCCTGGGTCAGTTCACCCGACAGCGCCACCACCGCAAAACCGCGGTTGGCGAGGCGGGCGGTCAAGTGCTTCACCGACTCACGGGTGTGGCAGAACACGATGGTGTTGGAGCTGTCGTAGAGCAGCAGGGTGTTGATCACCGCGTGCTCGCGCTCGTCGTTCCGCACCACGATCTGCTGGTACTCGATATCGGCGTGCTGTTCGCCGGCGCTGGTGGCGACAAGGCGCAGGGCATCGCGCTGGAAGGTCTTGGCCAGATCGGCGATGGCGCGCGGCACAGTGGCCGAAAACAACAATGTGCGGCGGCTCTCGGGCGCGGCTTCGAGGATGAACTCGAGATCCTCGCGGAAACCGAGGTCGAGCATCTCGTCGGCCTCGTCGAGCACCACCGCCCGGACCTGACTGAGGTCCAGCGCCCCTTTCGAGATATGGTCGCGCAGGCGTCCCGGCGTGCCCACGACGATCTGGGCGCCGCGCTCCAGCGCCCGCCGTTCGGTGCGGATATCCATGCCCCCTACCCCGGCAGCGATCTGGGCGCCGGTCTCGGCATAGAGCCATTGCAACTCGCGCTGCACCTGCAGGGCGAGGTCGCGGGTCGGGGCGATCAGCAGCGCCAGTGGCGTCGTGGCCGGCGCGAACCGCTCGGCCTCGCCCAGCAGCGTCGGGGCGATCGCCATGCCGAAAGCCACGGTCTTGCCGGAGCCGGTCTGTGCCGACACCAGCAGATCACGCTCGGCAGCCTCGGGCTCAAGCACGCTCAACTGCACCGGGGTCAGCATGTCGTAGCCACGGGCGGCGAGGGCGGCGGCAAGCGCGGGATGAATGGTCTCGGGAAGGTTCACGTGGTGCATCTTTGCTGTTTGCCCAATGGATATCACATCCACCGGGTCATTCCCGCGATGGCGGGAACCTCTGTTTCTGGCCTGCGGCGCGAACGCAAAACGGAGGTCCCCGGTGCGCGGGGATGACATCGTGGTTGCGGCACTAGCAAAACAAAAGGGCCGCCCGGAGGCGGCCCTCGGAATAGCTATCGATCGGCGATCAGCCGACGATCTCGTCGTCGGTGAAGAAGAACTTGATCTCCTGCGCCGCCGTCTCCGGAGCGTCCGAGCCGTGCACCGAGTTCTCGCCGACCGAAACGGCGTAGAGCTTGCGGATGGTGCCCTCGGCGGCGTTCGCCGGGTTGGTGGCGCCCATCACTTCGCGGTTCTTGAGGATGGCGTTCTCGCCTTCCAGCACCTGCACGACCACCGGACCCGAGGTCATGGTCTCGACCAGTTCGCCGAAGAACGGGCGCTCCTTGTGGACGGCATAGAAGCCCTCGGCCTGGGCGCGGGTCATCTTGATCTTCTTCAGCGCCACCGGACGCAGGCCGTTCTTTTCGAACACGGCAAGGATATTGCCGATCAGGTTGCGGCGGACCGCGTCGGGCTTGATGATGGAGAAGGTGCGCTCGATGGCCATATGTCTGGTCCTTGGAGTGGGTCTGAATTGGGTGCGGCCTTCTAACGGGTCGCCGTGACGGGCGCAAGACGGGCGTTCTGTCACCGGTACTACGGCAAGGGGGAGCGATGGCCTCGGACTACATCATTCGCGCGGGCACCGCGGCCGACCAGCCGGCGCTGCTCGCCATCGTCTGGAAGACGGTAATGGCAAACCCGCGCGATCGCGATGCGTTGCTGGCGCATCCAGAGGCAGTGCAAGTGCCGGTCGACCACCTGACGCCGGCAACCGCCTGCGTTGCCGATGACGGCAGCGCCCCGGCAGGCTTTGCCATCGTGCTGCCGCGGCCGGACGGGCAGGCCGAGCTCGATGGGCTGTTCGTCGACCCGGCGCTGCAGCGTCTGGGCCTCGGGCGTCGGCTGGTCGAACGCGCCAGGCATTTGGCGGGCGCGATGGGTGCCGGGGAGTTGCACGTCATCGGCCATGACGACGCCCTCCCCTTCTACCTATCCATGGGTTTCGTGCAGATCGGGGCGGCGGAGACGCAGTTCGGGACGGCGCCGCTGCTGTGCCTCAAACTGGCGGGCGGTTAGTCCTTGGGCACCGGGGGGACACAATCGGCGGAGTTCGGGGCAATATCGACCTTACCTTCGGCCTGCACCTCGCCACCGGGGCTCACCAGTTGCACGTCGAGCTTGGACACCTCGGCCACGGCGTTGATGGCGCCGGTGTGAGTGACCTTCACCGCCTGCATGGTGCACACGTCGGCGGTGGAAACGATCGGAATGGTGACGGTCGCGGTGCCGGACTCGACCAGGTCGACGCTGCCATTGCCGGTCTGCTCGCAGGCGCCCCCCTCATAGCTGAAGGTCAGCGACACCATCTCGGAGTTCAGCCGGCACGCCGCCAGATCGTTCAGCGGGGCCAGTTCCTGAGCAAGAGCGGCGCCGGAAACGAGGCAGAGCGCTAGAGTGGTGGCGAGGAGGCGCATTGGACTTCTCCGGGTTCTCGGTCTATTGGGTCGCTTCGATTTGACCTATCTCACCAGTAACGCATTCCGCGCGCCGCGGATGCATCGGCCGCGCCATGTTGACAATTACCGATCTCACTTACCGCATCCAGGGCCGCGCCCTGTTCGAGGACGCCAATCTCGTGCTGCCGGATGGCAGCAAGACGGGCTTTGTCGGCAAGAACGGCACGGGCAAGACCACGCTGTTCCAGTTGATTCAGGGGCAGCTGGCGCCCGAGCGCGGCACGATCGAGGTCAACAAGCGGGCCCGCATCGGCGCAGTGGCGCAGGAAGCGCCGGCGAGCCAGGTCAGCGTGCTGGACGTGGTGCTGTCGGCCGACAAGGAGCGCAGCGCACTGCTCGCGGAGGCCGAGACGGCGACCGATCCGCACCGGATCGGTGACATTCACACCCGGCTGGCCGAAATCGATGCGCATACCGCCGAGGCGCGCGCCTCGACGATCCTCAAGGGCCTCGGCTTCGAGAAGGACCGGCAATTGGCGCCGACCTCGGAACTGTCGGGCGGCTGGCGGATGCGCGTGTCGCTGGCCGGCGTACTGTTTTCGCAGCCCGACCTGCTGCTGCTGGACGAGCCGACCAACTATCTCGACCTCGAAGGCACGCTGTGGCTCGAGAAGTATCTCGCGACCTATCCCTATACCGTGTTCATGATCAGCCACGACCGTGACCTGCTGAACAAGGCGGTGAACTCCATCGCGCATCTCGAGCACCGCAAGCTCACCTTCTACAAGGGCGCCTACGACACGTTCGAAGAGACGCGCCGGATGCAGATGGAGCTCAACAACAAGAGCCGCGAGAAGACGCTCGACCAGATCGCGCACCTGCAGAAATTCGTCGACCGCTTCAAGGCCAAGGCCACCAAGGCCAAGCAGGCGCAGGCGCGCGTGAAAATGATCGCCAAGCTGAAGCCGCCGGCAGCGATGTTCGACGAGAGCTCGTCGCCGTTCAACTTCCCCGATCCCAAGAAGGTCCCGGCCTCGCCGATGATGACCTTCGACAACGTCTCGGTCGGCTACGGCGACAAGGTGATCCTCCGCCACATCACCAACCGGATCGATCCGGACGACCGCATTGCGCTGATCGGCGTCAACGGCAACGGCAAATCGACTTTTGCCAAGCTGCTGTCGGGCGACCTCAAGCCGATGGGCGGCGAGATGCGCAAGGGCAAGGGACTGGAGATCGCCTACTTCGCCCAGCACCAGCTCGACAAGCTGAAGCCGGAGCAGACGCCGTTCGAGCACGTCATCGACCTGATGCCCTATGACAGCGAAGCCAAGCGCCGCTCGCGCGTGGCGCAGATGGGGCTCACCACCTCACGCATGGACACCAAGGTGAAGAACCTGTCGGGTGGCGAGCGCGCGCGCCTGCTGCTGGGGCTCATCACCTTCAACGGGCCGGGCATGCTGATCCTCGACGAGCCGACCAACCACCTCGACATCGACAGTCGCGATGCGCTGGTGGCGGCACTCAACGATTATTCGGGCGCCGTGCTGATCATCAGCCACGATCGCCACCTGATCGACGCGACGGTGGACAAGCTGTGGATCGCGCAGAACGGCACGATCGAGGAATTCGACGAGGATCTCGATACTTACCAGCGCCTGTTGACGTCCAGCAGCAACGGCAAGGCCGGCAAGAAGGATGCGGCGCCGGTGGTCGAGGACCGCAAGGCGGCCCGGCAGGACGCCGCGGCGAAGCGCGCCGAAGTCGCGCCGCTGCGCAGATCGATCAAGGATCTCGAACACAAGCTCGGTCGGCTGCGCACCGAGCTGGCGCGGGTGGATGGCTTCCTCGCCGACCCCAAGAGCTATGACGGGGCCCCCGAGCGGGTGATCCTGCTCGGCAAGGACAAGGCGCGCTTCGAAGGCGAGATCGCGCGGATCGAGGAAACCTGGCTGGCGCTGAGCGAAGAACTCGAGCAGGCTGAGAAGGCCCAGGCATGAAGGCGATGACGGCCAGCGAAGTGGTGGCGCTGCTCGGCATGGAGCCGCATCCCGAAGGCGGCTTCTACAAGCAGACCTTCGCCGATGCCCCCAACGGCAGCGGCCGGCCGCACTCGACGCTGATCTACTACCTGCTGAGCAACCGGCAGACCGGCGCCTGGCACCGGGTGGACTCGGTCGAGGTGTGGCACTGGTATGCCGGTGCACCGATGCGGCTCGATATCTCGCGCGACGGCAAGCGCGTCAGCGAACACGCACTGGGGAACGATCTGATGGCCGGCGAACGGCCGCAACTGGTGATCCCCGGCAATGCCTGGCAGCGCGCCGCCTGTCTCGGCGACTGGACGCTGGTCGGCTGCACCGTCGCGCCCGGGTTCCAGTTCTCCAAGTTCGAGCAGGCGGAACCGGGTTGGGAGCCGGGTTGAGGCGCGTCGCTCAACCGGGTGGACTCCCGACTGAGAGAGACGGCCCCCTCCCATCCTCCCCCACAAGGGGGGAGGTGCCCGCCGGTGTGCCGGCACGATCGAAGACAGAGCCTGGACCCTTCACCTCCCCCCTTGTGGGGGAGGCCGGGAGGGGGTCGTCTGCCGGCAGCTTGCCTACCCTTTCTTGGTCCACCTGCCGTTGCCGTCCTGCTGCCAGTAGGTGACTTCGTTGCCGTCGCGCAGCGCCTTCCAGGCGGCTCGCGCTTCGGTCACCGCGTCGGGGTCGTGGCCTGAGAACATGAAGACGATGCGCTGGTAGCCTTCGCCCGATTGCGGCACGGCGCGGTCGACGAAAAAGCGCACTTCGGCATTGTTGGGATTGTGCGGACGCGTGGTGATCAGCACCGGCTGCAGGTGATCGGCGTCGCCTCCGGCCAGCGAGTGCGGCAGAAAGCTGTCGTCGCGATAGGTCCACAGCATGTCGTCGAGCAGCCGCGCCCGCTCCTCGCTGCCGGTCTCGACGACCACGCTCCAGCCGCGTTCCAGCGACTTTTCGAGCAGCACCGGCAGCACGCGCTCGAGCGGTTGGCTTTCGAGATGATAGAACAGGATCTCGGTCATGCAGCCTCCTCGGCGGGCGGCACGGCGCCATGGCGGAGGGCCAGCGCGGTCAAGGTGTCGGCGAGCAGCTGCGCCGGCCGATCCATGGCGCGCACCGGAATGTTGGCGAGACCGGCGGCGGGTTGCCGAAACCCGGCAGTGCCGGCACGATAGGGGCTGAGGCGGGTCTCGCGCGGCGTCTTCAGCGCGAGCAGCACGCCACCGCCGCCGGGGGCCGAGGCGACTTCCGCCACCTCGATCCAGGCGATCGGCGCATCGGTGACGCGCCGGTCGAAGACGCCCTGCTCATCGATGGTCAGCACCGGGCGTTTGAGCCTCAGGTCGCCGATCACCACGCTGGCCACGGCGAGGAAGAACACCGCCACCGCAAGCGTGGGCAAGGCCAGGAGCGTCAGCTCGACGCTGGGGTGCATGCCGAGCAGGCCGACCAGACTCATGAGCAGCAGCAGGCTGGGTAAGAGCGCCACCAATCCGGCGAACAGGGCGATCGCCGCGACGGGCGGCAGCCACAGCCGCGAGGGATTGGCGACCAGCGGCAGGGCGGGCAGCGTGCCGGTCATTTGGCCTCGTAATTGTCGCGCACCAGCCGATCAAGCAGCGCCACGCCGAAGCCGGAGGCCCAGGCGGTGTTGGTCTCGGTGCTGGGCGAGGCCAGCGCCACGGCGGCGATATCGAGGTGCGCCCACGGCACATCGTTGACAAAGCGGGCGAGGAACTGCGCCGCGGTAATCGAGCCCGCCGGGCGACCGCCCGAGTTCTTGATGTCGGCGAAGCGGCTGTCGATCTGCTTGTCGTAGGCGGCGCCCATCGGCATGCGCCAGAGCTTTTCGCCGGTCGCAAGGCCGGCGGCCAGCAGCCTGGCCGAGAGTTCGTCATTGTTGGAGAACAACCCCGCGTGATCGTTGCCGAGCGCCACGCCGATGGCGCCGGTCAGGGTCGCGAGGTTGATCATGAATTTCGGCTTGAAGCGGTCCTGCGTGTACCAAAGTGCATCGGCGAGGACCAGGCGCCCTTCGGCGTCGGTATTGACGATCTCGATGGTGGTGCCGCTCATGGCGGTGAGGATATCGCCGGGACGGTAAGCGGTGCCCGACGGCATGTTTTCAACCAGCCCGATGACGCCGATGGCGTTAACCCTGGCCTTGCGGGCGGCCAGCGCGTGCATCAGGCCGGTAACCGCCGCGGCGCCACCCATATCGCCCTTCATGTCCTCCATGCCGAGGCCGGGCTTCAGCGAGATGCCGCCCGAATCGAACACCACGCCCTTGCCGATGAAGGCGATCGGCTGCTCCTTCGCCTTGCCGCCGTTCCAGCGCATGACGACGAGGCGCGGCGGCCGGGCCGAGCCCTGGGCGACACCGAGCAGCGCATTCATGCCGAGCTTGCGCATGGCCTTCTCGTCGAGCTGCTCGATCTCGACGCCGAGGTCGGCAAGCTTGGCGGCTTCGGCCGCGAATTCGAGCGTGCCAAGCACGTTGGGCGGCAGGTGGATAAGGTCACGAGCGAGGAGCGTGCCCTCCGCGGTGGCCTGGCGATCGGCAATGGCCTTGTCGACGGCAGCCTTCCCGTCGACGTGCAGCGTGACGCTCAGCGTGCCGCCGCCATTGTCGTCGGCCTTGGCCGGCTTGTAGCGATCGAACTTGTAGGCGCGCAGCCGCAGGCCGGCAGCGAGTTCGCCGATGCGCTCCGGCGTCACGCCTGCTTCATCGAGCAGCACCGCGGCCTTAACGGCCTTGAGCCCGAGCAGCTTGCCCGCCAGCGAACCGCCGCGGTCGGTCCAGGCGGAAAGCCCGGCGTCCTGCCCGGCCTTGCCGCTCCCCAGGACCAGCAGACGGTCCGCCTTCACTCCGGTGGGCGCCAGCAGATCGATGACCTGACCCTGCTTGCCCTTGAAGTTCGCCGCCGCCGCGACCCTGACCCAGTCGAGGCCGGTCGCCTGCCAGACGTCGGCGGCGGCGCCAGCGGGAACGGCATCTTCTGCGACATAGACGACCAGCGTCCCGGTAGCCTTGGGCGGCAGGGCGGCGGTCTTGATCTCGATGCGGTTCGGCATGGGGATGGGGCACCTTGAGGGCTGGGGGGCGGACGTGTCCGCGACTGGGCGTTGTTCGACTGATAGTGGCTACGCCCGTCGCGTCAATCCCGCAACACCTCGTGGGCAACGGCCACCACGCCGCCCGATTGGCTTGCCAAGCTCAGGGAGGCTGGGCAAAGTCCGCCCGGTTCGTTCGCCGGGGGCAGTCCGGCGGGTGGATGCGCGTCGGAACTCGTATAGGCATGACTCGGCTAGGCACCTATCTTTTCAGGCTTTTTGCCGCCGAAGCCGCCGCGCTTTTCGGGGTCGCATTGACGATTCTCTACCTCGTGCAACTGCTCAGGGTCGTCGAGGTCGGAGCCGTGCGTGACCGCGGGCTGGGCACGCTGTTCTGGCAGACCATCCTGGGGTTGCCGCCGCTTTCCATCGCCTTTCTATATGTCTGCCTCGCCATCGGGCTGGCCCGGGCGCTACGCGCGATGCAGGCCTCGCGGGAGCTGCACATCATCCACGTGTCGCAGCGGCTGCCGATCCTGCTCGGCACCATCCTCTCCTATGCAGCTATCGGCACGCTGCTGGTGCTGCTGCTGGCGCACGTGGTCGCTCCGTGGGCAAGCCGCGAGAATAACCAGATCAAGGCACAGGCCGCCGCGGATCTGGTGGGACGCTCGCTGGTGCCCAATCGCTTTGCGGAACTGGGCGACGGCGTGACGATCACTGTGGGCGGCCGTGGGGCGGATGGCGAGATCACCTCGTTCTTCGCCGACGATCGCCGCGACGAGAACACCCGGCGCACCTACATCGCCGACTCGGCCCTGATCACCGCAGATGAGTTCGGCTACGTGCTGCAGCTCAAGGACGGCACGATCCAGTACCGCACCGCCGATGGGCAGTTCTCCGAAATCTCGTTCGAGCGCTACGACATCGCGCTGGAGCGTCTGACCGGCGACGAGGATACCGGGGAGCGGCGCGGCGACCTCAGCACCTACGGCATCATCACGCGTGGATTGACCGAGGGGGAATGGCCCGCCGATTCCCTGCGCCGCGTGGCCGAGCGTACCGCCGACGGTTTCCGGGTGCTGGCGCTGTGCCTGTTCGTCGCCGCGATCAGCGCCTTCCCGTCGGGTCGGCGCAAGGAACCGGCGCTGCCGGTGGAGATCGCCGTGCTGGGCATCGTGCTGCTCGAGCGTGCGGTCACCTCCTACGCACCTGTCGCCGGCTGGGCCCGCGAGACCAGCGGAGTAATCACGCTGATCGTGCTCTCGACGGCAATATTGATCTACCGGCTGCGGGTCTTCGCGCCCCTCCCCCGGGAGGTGCATAGCCGATGAACCGGATCGACTGGATCGTCGTCCGCCGCCTGGGCAGCAATGTCGGACTGACGCTTGCGGTGCTGTTCGGCATCGTGCTGCTGGTCGAGGCGCTGAACACCACGCGGTTTGCCGCGCTGTCGGCAACCGGCGGCCAGGCGCTGGCGCTGGCGGCCGTGGTGCTTTCCGCAGCCCGCTGGCTGATCGACACGCTGCCGCTGACTTTCCTCGTGGGGACCGTTGCGGGCCTGCTGAACCTGCAGGCGACGCGCGAGATAACGGTGATCAAGGCTTCGGGGCAATCGGTGTGGCGGGTCATGATCGCCCCGCTGGCCATCACGCTTCTGGGCGGCGTGGTGATCACGCTGGTGGTCGATACTGCCGTGATCCAGTTCAACCGCACACTGTCGCCCAGCGGCACATCGAGCGGCGAGGTGGGGCGAACCGGCGCCCTATGGCTCGACGAGCGACAGGGCGATCTCCACTACATCCTCGAGGCCGGCTACGTGAACGCGTCAGGCACGGCTTTGGGCGATATCCACGTGTTCCTGATGGATGCGCCGCGCGACCGGATCGAGGCGCCCACGGCCGAACTGGTGGGCGGCGAATGGGTGATGGCCCAGGCGACCCGTTTCCGCTCGAACGAAATGCCGGAAGCGATAACCGATTTCCGGCTGCCGACCGTACGGACGCCGGGCGACATGCGGGCCCGTACCGCCTCGGTCAAGGACATGACGGTGTGGGAACTGGCGGCATCGCTGGCGGCCCGGCTCAGCGACTCGCGCGAACGGGCCGAGACCGAAACGCGGTTCCTGCGCCTGTTGGCGTTGCCGCTCACGCTGTGTGGCTCGCTGGTCATTGCGTTCGCATTTACGGCCGGTTATCGAAGAACCAATAAGTATGGTGGGGCGGTACTTTATGGTATCGTCCTTGGCGTCCTGGTTTACGTTGTGACCGAGATGGCCGGACGTGCCGGGGGCGCCGGCGTGATGCATCCGGTCATTGCAGTTGCGGGGCCGGCAGTGGTGGCGATTGTCATCGGAGTGACGGTGCTGCTCAACAGGGAAGACGGGCGGACGTGAGCAAGATGCGCCGCGACCGGGGAATGGGGACGCGTCTGCGCCAGTTCGGTGCGGCGTTCGCGCTCGCCCTGATGGCTGCCTCGCCGGCGGCCGCGCAGTTCCTGCCCGAGGGATTCTTTGCCACGCTGCCCGAACCTGGCGCGCCGGCCAAGGTCGAGGCCAACGTACTCTCCTACGACCGCAGCAGCGACGTGATCAGCGCGCAGGGCCGTGTGCTGATGCAGTACGAAGGCTACTCGATCGCCTGCGAGGACCTGCGCTACGAACAAAAGACCGGCGACCTGACCTGCGTCGGCAACGTGCAGCTGCGCGATCCGGCCGGCAACGAATACACTGCTCAGAACATCGAAGTGACCGGCGGGATGAAGCAGGCCTTCATCCAGTCGCTGACCCTCACCACCACCGACGGGGCCCGGGTCACGGCCGCCGACGTGCAGTATTCGAGCGCGCTCGAGACGGTGCTCAACCAGGCGACCTACACGCCCTGCGGCGACTGCATCGACGCCAAGGGCAATCGCATCGGCTGGAAGGTGAAGGCCGCCAAGCTGATCCAGAACTCCGAGACCAAGACGATCTATTTCGAGCAGCCGTCGCTGGAGGTGCTGGGCGTTCCGGTGGCTTGGCTGCCCTGGCTGTCGCTGCCCGACCCCAGCGCCAAGCAGAGTAATGGCTTCCTGCTGCCGAGCGTCAACTACAAGGCCGAGTATGGCGCCCGCATCACCGCGCCCTACTTCATCAATGTCGGCGACGACACCCAGATCCTCTTGGCGCCGTCGCTGATGTCGCGCCAGGGCTTCCTGATGGCGGCCGAGTGGCAGCAGCGGTTCGACTATGGTGCGTTCACCGTCAAGGCGTCCGGCATCTACCAGCTCGATCCGGGTGCCTTCTCGGGGATCGGCAACCGCGAGTGGCGTGGCGCCATTCAGAGTTCGGGACGCTTTGAGCCGGTGGCGGACTGGACCGTCGGCTGGTCGTACAGTGCCTTTACCGACGCGGCCTATTTCGACGACTACGACTTCAACACCGCCGACTGGGTGACCAACGAGGTCTATGCCACGCACCTGAGCAGCGACTTCTACGCCGATGTGCGCCTGCAGCAGTTCCTGAAGCTGGGGCAGTTCGGCACCGAGGCCGCCGCCGACTCCGCTCAGGCGCAGCAGGCGGTGACGCTGCCCAACGCCCGCGGCATCGGGTATTTCGACCTCGGCGAATGGGGTCAGGTGCGCGCCAACGGCAACCTGCTCGGCGTGCAGCGTGACGAGACCGCCGCGACGTCCTATGGCGGCGTTCCCTACGTCTTCGGCTTCGAAGGCAGCAAGACCCATGCCTCGGGCGAGCTCAGCTGGCAGAACCAGCTCATTGCCCCAGGCGGTGTCGTGGTGACCCCCTATCTCGGACTCCGTGCCGACATCACCAGTTACGACAGTGGCGCAGCCCTCAGCGCGGGCGAGCCCGCCGACCAGTTCCTGTTCGAGGCGACCCCGATCGCCGCCGTCGATTTCCGCTGGCCGCTGTTTGCCGCTAACGGGCTCGATACGCATCTGCTCGAGCCGATCGCACAACTGGTCTATCGCGGCAGCGACACCTCGCTGGTGGGGATCACCAACGACAACGCGCACAGCTTCGTGCTCGATGACACCAACCTCTTCTCCTATGACCGCTTCACCGGCAGCGACCGGCAGGAGACCGGTCTCAGGGCCAATGTCGGCGCGCGCTATCTCGCCAATTTCTCGGGCGGCCAGTGGCTCGAGATCGTCGGCGGGCAGAGTTTCCGCCTCGCCGGGGTCAACGCCTTCGGCGCCAATGATCCGGTCAATACCGGCATCGGCAGCGGCCTCGAGGACGATGCGTCGTACGTCGTCCTGGGTGCGCGCGGTTCGCCCTATGAAGGGCTGACCCTGGGCGCCAAGATGCAGGTCGATCCCGATGGGCCGCGCGTGGCGCGGGCAGGCGTCGGCGGCAGCTATGCCTTCGGCCCCTACTCGGTGGGGAGCGACTACGTATACCTGCCGGCCGACGCGGCGACCGGCGTCACCGCCGATCAACACGAGGTCACCGTGCGCGCCAGCACGCCGCTGCCGCTCGACTACTGGCGGGCCAATGGCAGCCTGTCATGGGACATCGCAGCCAGCGAATGGCTGGAAGCCCGCGGCGAGCTGATCTATGACGACGGCTTCTTCCTCGCCGGCGGCTTTGCGCAGGCCAACGGGGCGACCCACGAAACCCCCAATTCGGTGACATTCGGCGTGCAGTTCAAACTGAAGGCGCCGGGGGCCGAGTTCGGCATCATCGGATATTGAGTTCGATCGACGCAATCGATCGGGTAATGCAACTTCTCCTGATCCGGCCTAACCGATTTTGGCCGTATTCTTCCAACATTGAGATGGCCGAGCCGGGGGCCTCCGGCGGCCTTCTCAAAGAACTGAAAATGGTGACGACAATGCTCCGCCTCATCGCTGCAATGCTGATCGGCCTTACCCTGAGCGTCATGCCGGCCTTCGCCGCGACCAAGGTCACGGTCAACGGCGTGCCGATCTCCGATATCGAGATCGCCCAGCGCACCAAGCTGCTGGCGCTCGAAGGCGGCGGCGGCACCAAGAAGGCGATGGAGCAGCTGATCGACGAGCAGTTGCAGATCCAGGAAGCCAAGCGGATGAACATCGTCATCTCCGACCAGCAGGTCGACGACGCGTTCCAGCAGGTCGCCCGAAACATCAAGGTGTCGACCGACAAGCTGCGCCAGATCCTGCAGCAGGCCGGCGTCAACATGGACACCATGCGGGCGCGCCTCAGGGCCGCCATCGCCTGGCAGCAGGTCAGCGGCATGGTGGTCGCCTCCCGCGTCAAGGTCTCCGACCTCGACCTCGAGAAGGCCGCCGAGGCCAAGCTCGACCAGGCTTCGAGCTATGACTACATCCTCAAGGAAATCCTGTTCATCAGCACCACCGGCAACGCGTCGGCGCGGACCGGCCAGGCCAACAAGTATCGCGCCGCCTTCAAGGGCTGCGACAGCGCCGTGCAGGTGTCGCTGAACTTCACCGATGCCGCGGTGCGCGACATGGGCCGCCGCCACGCCACGCAGTTGCCGGACGCCCTGGCGAGCGAGCTGGCCAAGCTGAACGTCGGTGGCATCACCAAGCCGCGCGTCACCGAGGCCGGTGTATCGATGCTCGCGGTCTGCGCCAAGAACGAGGCGCGTGACACCACCTTCCTCAAGAACAAGCTGCGCAGCGAGCAGGGCAACGAGGCGATGAAGTCCGAGGCCGAGAAGTACAAGGCCGAACTCCGCCAGAAGGCCAAGATCATCTACAGCTAACGAAGGCTGGCCGGCTGTTCGGGAACGCGAATGGCCGACAGCGGCAGAACTTGGCAAGTCCATCTCTGGAGCCGTTCGGAGCGTCGCTGGAACGCCGGACGGCTCCAGGTCTTTGTGGTCAGCGGTGACCGCACCGTTGCGGCGAAATCAGTGAGGACACCTTGGCCGACTCCCACCAGCCGCTCGCCGTCAGCATGGGCGAACCCGCCGGCATCGGCCCCGACCTGATCCTCCGCCTCTATGCCAGGCGCGCCGAGCTCGGGCTGCCGCCGTTCATCGTCTATGGCCATATCGACTTCCTGCGGGCCCGTGCGGCGCGGCTGCGGCTGCCCATCGCGTTGGCAGAGTGCACGCCGCTGGAGGCCAGCGCGCTCTTTGCCGAGGCGTTGCCGATCGTCCATGTCGACGGGCTGGTGCCGGACAAGCCGGGCGAACCCACGGCGCTCTCGGGCAAGGTGGTGATCGAGTCGATCGCCCGCGCCGTGGCAGCGAGCCTGACGGGGGAGTGCCGCGCTATCGTCACCGCGCCGATCCACAAGGCGGCGCTCTACTCGGCAGGCTTCAAGTATCCTGGCCATACCGAGTTCCTGGCGGCGCTCTGCGCGCAGGGCGACGCGGTGCCCACGCCGGTGATGATGCTGGCGCACGAGGCCCTGCGCGTGATCCCCGCCACCATCCACGTGCCGATCAGCGCCGTACCTTCTCTGGTGACGTTCGAACTGGTGGTCAGCACCGGGCGGATCGTCGCGCACAGCCTGCGCACTCGCTTCGGCATCGCCGAGCCCCGTGTCGGCTTTGCCGGGCTCAATCCGCATGCCAGTGAGGACGGCAATATCGGCACCGAAGACTTCGACACCGTCGGCCCGGCGATTGCGCAGCTGCAGCATGAAGGCATCCAGGCGGAAGGCCCGATGCCAGCCGATACGCTGTTCCACCTGCCGCACTGGCGCAAATACGACGCGGTGATCGCGATGTATCACGATCAGGCACTGATCCCGATCAAGACGGTGGCATTCGACCAGGCGGTCAACGTGACGCTTGGGCTGCCGATCGTGCGCACATCGCCCGACCACGGCACGGCCTTCGACCTCGCGGGGACCGGCCAGGGTTCCGATGCGAGCTTTCTGAACGCCATCCGGCTGGCGGATGAGCTGACGGGCGGCGTGGCACAGCGGGCGGCGCAGTAGAGCGCCAGCTGCGAGAGACGGCCCCTCCCGGCCTCCCCCATAAAGGGGGAGGTGAAGAGTCGCGGCTCTGTCTTCGATCGTGCCCAATGAACCAGCGGGGCACCTCCCCCTTTATGGGGGAGGATGGGAGGGGGCCGTCTCTATCAGTATGCTACTGCGGCTGCTTCTCCAGCCAGGTCAGCATGTCGGCGATTTCCTTTTCCTGCGCGGTGATCACCCCCTGGGCCATCTCTTTCGCCCAGGGATCGTCGCCGTGCTTCAGTTCAGCCTTCGCCATGTCGATGGCGCCCTGGTGATGTGGAATCATCGAGCAGACGAAGGCAACGTCGATGTCGGTGGCCGTGCCGCCGGCCATCATGTCGGCGTTCATTGCATCCATGCCGGCCATCAGCTCGGTATGGGCATCGGAGGCCCCTGCCCCATGTTGCATGGCCATGGGCGCCGGCGCCTGCGGTGCGTTGGCGAGGCAGATGGCGGGCAGCTTGGCGGCAGGAGCGGCAGCGCCATGGGCGCTGTGATCCTGCTGGGCCAGGGCGGGGGCAGCAAAGGCCAGCAACAGCGTGGCGGCGAGGGTGAACTTATGCATGTTTCTCTCCTTCCAAGTCGGGCCAATGTCGATGGCCGTGCCGAGTTCCTGCACCTTCCCACCATGGCAAGGTCAAGCGCATTCCTGCCGCCCATTTGCCTCAGCCGATAAATCCGCTATCCCGGCTGGCATGCAGATCGACAATCTTCCGCCGCTTCGCGAGGTCATCGCCGCACACGAGCTGAGGGCCAGGAAGGAACTCGGGCAGAATTTCCTGCTCGACCTCAACCTCACGGCGCGGATCGCCCGGGTCGCCGGCCCGTTGCAGGCGGCGACGGTGATCGAGGTCGGACCGGGCCCCGGCGGGCTGACGCGGGCGCTGCTGGCGGAAGGGGCAAAAAAGGTCATCGCCATCGAGCGGGACGAGCGCACGCTGCCGGCGCTGGCACAGATTGCAGAGGCTTATCCCGGCCGGCTCGAAGTGATCGCGGGCGATGCGCTCGAGATCGACTATGCCGCGCTGGCGGACGGGCCGACGCGGATCGTCTCGAACCTGCCCTACAATATCGGCACCGAGCTCCTGACCCGCTGGCTGACGGTGGAAGCCTGGCCGCCATTCTTCGAGAGTCTGACGCTGATGTTCCAGCGCGAAGTGGCCGAGCGGATCGTCGCCAGGCCTGGGGACAATCACTATGGCCGGCTCGGCGTGCTGTGCGGCTGGCGGACCGAGGCGCGCATCGCCTTCAATGTGGGGCGCGAGGCATTTACGCCGCCGCCCAAGGTCACCTCCAGCGTGGTACACCTCAAGCCCAAGGCGACACCTGACGGTGTCGCCGTCCGCGACCTCGAAGCGGTGACCCGCGCCGCCTTCGGGCAGCGCCGCAAGATGGTGCGCCAGAGCCTCAAATCGCTCGGCGTGCCGATGGAGCCGTTGCTTGCCGCAGCCGAACTCAGGGGCGACGAGCGCGCCGAGGTGCTGCCGGTGGAGACGTTCCTGAAACTTGCCCGGGCGCGCCGCGGATGAGCGGCGTCATCGCCATCGTCGCGGCATTGCTGGCCTTCGGGATTCCGATCGCCGTGCCGCTGTTCGCGCAGCGCTGGCGGACGCTGGCCATTCTGCTGGTGCTTGGCGTGCTGTTTTTCGGCTGGGTGACCCTCGACCTCGCGACGCCTGGCGGCATCACACAGGCGCTCGGCCCGTTCACCTTCGGCCTGATGCTATTCGGCTTCGCCGCCGGCGCGATCGCGAAGTTCGTGATGCTGCTGTCGCGGCGGTAGCTGAGATCGGATTCACGGTCGCGCCACCGGGTCATTCCCGCGAAAGCGGGAACCTCTGTTTTGGCGCCACCCCCACCACCGCAAACGAAGATCCCCGCTTTCGCGGGGATGACCGGCGGAGTGATGGCAGTGAAAGGTCGGCCTAGCCGGTGACGGTCGGACGCGTGACGGCGCCTTCGCCGCTCACTTCGATTTCGGCAACCGAGACGGTGCGCTTGAGGATGGCGGCGGCCTTGACCAGCAGTGCGGTCTTGACCTCCGACGGGCTCATCTTGTCGTGGGTGTTGGCCCAGACCCGCAGGGTGAGATTGTGATCGAACGTCTCGCGCGAGCGGACCTCGCGCAGCAGCACCTTCACCTTTGCCTGGGTCCGATCGGCAAAGGTCGGATGCCGGTGCATTTCGTCGATGCTGCACGCTTTCACTTCGAACGGCATGCTCAAGTCCCCCGCGAGGGTAGGTTCCGCCCAATTCCGGGGTTCCGGAACTGTGGGCGTGCGAACCATCCACAGATGCCTATGGCTTATCCACAGGCAGCTGTCGGAAGCGTTAAGGTGCACCCTTAACAATCTCGTGGCGCGCCTTGCTGACGCTGGAGGCTCGCAACCCTCCCGCCTCTTGTTAAAGAGAGTCGATCTGATCCTGCAAGTCCTTGACGAACTTATCCAATTGCAGGAAGCGCGGGCGAGCGAGGCGCGCCGCGGCCAGGATGGTCCGGACGCGTGAAGTGGAATCCTCGAGATCCTCGTTGACCAGCACGTAATCGTACTCGCCGTAGTGCTCCATCTCGATGCGGGCGTTTTTCAGCCGCTTGTCGATAGTGCCGGCGCTATCCTGGGCGCGACGCTCGAGGCGCTTGCGCAATTCCTTGATCGAGGGCGGCAGGATGAAGATGGTGACCATGTCGGCGCGACACTTCTCGTAGAGCTGCAACGTGCCTTGGAAGTCGATATCGAACAGAATGTCGCGGCCGGCCGACAGACGCTCCTCGACGCGCGAACGCGGCGTGCCGTAGAAATTGCCATGCACTTCGGCGCTCTCCAGCAACTCGCCGTCTTCGCGCATCTTCTTGAAGGTCGGCACGTCGATGAAGTGGTAGTGCTTGCCGTCGATCTCGTCGGTCCGGCGGGCGCGCGTGGTCACCGAAACCGACAGCGCAATGTTCGGATCATCCTCGAACAGGGCGCGGGAGATCGATGATTTGCCCGCCCCCGACGGCGAGGCGAGAACCAGCATCACTCCGCGTCGCGTGAATTCCATTCGTGCTTTGTCCTTTTGCCCTGCGCATAACGCTCGGCCGCTTCGCGGCACTCGCGGGGTCACTCTATGTTCTGGACCTGCTCGCGGAGCTGATCGATCACGGCCTTCAGGTCGAGGCCGATGGCGGTGAGCGCCACGTCGTTGGACTTGGAGCAAAGCGTATTCGCTTCGCGGTTAAATTCCTGTGACAGGAAGTCGAGCTTGCGGCCCACCGGACCACCGCCGGCGATCAGCTGCCGCGCCGCGGCGATATGGGCGCCGAGCCGATCCAGCTCCTCGCGGATATCGGCTTTGGTGGCCAGCAGCACCGCCTCCTGCGCCAGCCGCTCTTCCGAGAGCGCCGGGCTCGCTTCGCTGAGCTCCGCGACCTGTTGGCGCAAGCGGGCAAGGATGGCATCGCGGCTGCGGCCGGGGTGGATTTCAGCCGCTTTGGTCAGCGCGGCAATCTCGTCGATCCGCTCGCTGAGGATGGCAGCGATGCGCGCCCCCTCCTCGCGCCGTGCCGCCGCAAGTCCATTCACCGCATCGGCGACCGCGGCGAGGATGGCGGCATTGAGCGCCTCTTCGTCGTCGGCCGAGAGCGCAGCTTCGTGCTGCTCGAGCACGCCGCGCAGCGCCAGAATGCCGTCGAGGCGCGGCTTGTCGGCGTCGACCCGGCCTTCGAGCCACCTGAAGCCCTCGAGTACCGCCTCCAGCGCCTGATGGTTGACGACGACGCGGCCGCCCTCTCCCTCACGATCGACATTGAGCGACACGGTGAGCGACCCACGGGTGATCGACTTGCCGATCAGCCGGCGGATCTCGCCTTCGAGCGCATCGAAGCCGGCCGCAAGGCGCATCCTGAGGTCGAGACCGCGCCCGTTGACCGACTTGATCTCGACGGTGAAGCCGACGCCCGGCAGCGCTCCGGCAGCGCGGGCATAGCCCGTCATGCTGGCGAGCGGCGCCATTACTGCGCAGGCTCGACGGGCTCGCCGGCGTCCTTGGCCTGCTGGGCTTCCAGCGCTTCCTTGGCCGCCTCTGCATCGGCCTCGGCCGCTGCCTTGCGATAGAGCGCAACGTTCTTCCTATGCTCCGCATAGGTCTCGGCGAACAGGTGTCCATCGGCCGGGTTGGCGCTCTTGGCGACGAAGTAGAGATCCTTGGTTGCCGCCGGGTGGGCGACGGCGCGCAAGGCATCCTCACCGGGGTTGGCAATCGGTCCGGGCGGCAAGCCATCGATCTGGTAGGTATTGTAGGCGGTCTTGGCCTTGAGCTCGGACGAGGTCGGGCTGCGGTTCAGCACCGTCTTGCCCTCGGTGACCCCGTAGAGGACCGTCGGATCGGTCTGCAGCCGCATATTCTTCTTCAGCCGATTGATGAATACCGCGGCGACCTGCGGACGCTCACTGGCGATGCCGGTCTCCTTTTCGACGATAGAAGCCATGGTGACCAGTTCGGCAGGGGACTTGATGACGGAGTCGATGGCCGGATCGCGCCCCGCCCAGATGGCATCGAGCTTCTTCTTCATCTCGGCCTGCATCTTTTCGAGCACCGAGGCGCGGGTGTCGCCGGGGAAGAAGTCGTAGCGCACCGCCAGCAGCGTCCCTTCCGCCGGGATCGGCACCAGCTCGCCGGTGAGGTTCGGGCTGTCGGCGTTCAGCCGCTCGGCCACCTGGAAGGAGGTATCGCCAGGGATGACGTTGACGAAGAAGTCGAGCGGCTTGCCCTCGGTGATCTCGTTGAGGATATCGGCCATCGAGGAATTGGGCTTGAGCGCATAGACGCCGGCCTTGATGTCCCCATCCTTCTTGAGCGCGCGCGCGCCGCCCCAGAACAACCACTCGGAGGGCAGCAGCTGGCCCTGCGGGATCAACCCCTGTTCTTCCAGCCGGCGCGCCGTGGTCATCACCGACGACCCCTTCTCGACGGTGAAGTTGGCTTCGGTCTTGACCGCACCCGGCGCATAGAACTGGCTTGCGCCGTAAAGGAAGATACCGACGACAGCGAGGATGCCGAGAACGAGCAGGGTGAGCAGCGCGTTGATGACGCTGAGCAGCCCGCCGCTCCGCCGCTTCTTGCGGGCCCGTTTCTCTCTGCGCTCGTTAGCCATCGGTCAGACCTCCAGAAACGCGCACTATCGCTTGGAAAATGACATCAATACGAACCTGGCGCCGATGCGGCGGCCAGGTCCGGTGCTTCAGCTCGCCTTGCGGAAGATCAGCGAGGCATTGGTGCCGCCGAAGCCGAAGGAGTTCGAGAGGGCGATGTTGACCTCTTTCTTCCTGGGCGTGTGCGGAACCAGGTCGATCACCGAATTGACCGACGGATTGTCGAGATTGATGGTCGGCGGCACGATGCCGTCGCGCATGGCGAGCAGGCAGAAGATTGCCTCGACCGAGCCGGCCGCGCCGAGCAGATGGCCGATGGCCGATTTGGTGGAGCTCATCGCCGCCTTGGGTGCGGCATCGCCCAGCATGCGGGTCACCGAGCCCAGTTCGATCTCGTCGCCGAGCGGCGTCGAGGTGCCGTGCGCATTGATGTAGTCGATTTCCGACGGGTCGATACCGGCCCGCTTGATCGCCATCTGCATGCAACGGAAACCGCCATCGCCGTCCTCGGATGGAGCGGTGATGTGGTAGGCGTCGCCGCTCAGGCCGTAGCCGATGACTTCGCCGTAAATCTTGGCGCCGCGGGCCTTGGCCCGCTCGTACTCCTCGAGCACGACGATCCCGGCGCCCTCGCCCATGACGAAGCCGTCGCGATCCTTGTCGTAGGGCCGAGACGCCTTCTCGGGCTGATCGTTGAAGCCGGTGGAGAGGGCGCGGCAGGCCGCGAAGCCGGCGATCGAGATGCGGTTGACCGGCGACTCGGCGCCGCCGGCCACCATCACGTCGGCGTCGCCCAGCATGATCAGCCGGGCGGCATCGCCGATGGCATGAGCGCCGGTCGAGCAGGCCGTCACCACCGAGTGGTTCGGACCCTTGAGGCCGAAGCGGATCGAGACGTTGCCCGAAGCCATGTTGATGATACGGCCCGGAATGAAGAATGGGCTGACGCGGCGCGGGCCCTTCTCATGCAGGGTGATCGAGGTCTCGTAGATCCCGCCGATCCCGCCGATACCGGAGCCGATCAGCGTGCCGATGCGGTGCTTTTCTTCTTCGGTCCTGGGTTCGACGCCGGCATCCTGGATGGCCTGCGTCGCCGCCGCCATGGCGTAGACAATGAAAGGATCAACCTTGCGTTGCTCCTTGATGTCCATCCATTCGTCGGGATTGAACTTGCCGTCGGCGTAGCTGCCCAACGGGATCCGGTGCGCGATCTGACAAGCGATATCGTCGACCTGGAAGTCGTCGATGCGCTTGGCACCGCTCCTGGATGCGAGGATGTTGGCCCAGGTCGGTTCGATACCACAGCCCAAAGGGCTGACGATCCCCATCCCGGTGACGACGACGCGGCGCAGTTCCATCGAAGAAGAGCCGTTAGCGGTCGGCGATCAGCCGACAGCCTTGGTCAGATAGGCGACGGCGTCACCGAAGGTCTGGATCGATTCCGCGGCATCGTCCGGGATCTCGACGTTGAACTCTTCTTCGAAAGCCATGACCAGCTCGACCTGATCGAGCGAGTCCGCGCCCAGATCGTCGATGAAGCTGGCTTTATCGACGACCTTTTCCGCATCGACGTTGAGGTGTTCGACCACGATCTTGCGGACGCGATCAGCGATATCGCTCATATTTGACTTCCCTTGTTACCAAACAGGTTATTCGTTCGTACGCGGCCTGCAACACCGGAACAACCCGGACCACCGACCTTTGCCGCCGTTCGCGGCAGACTGTAGGCGCGCCTCCGTACCCTCGCAAGTACGGGCCGAGCCCGAAATCAGCGGCGGAGGTAACATACTTCCCCCGCCATTGCCATATTGCGCGAGGCCCGGTTTCCCCAGCCTTCGCCATGGCGCCGCTAGAGCATCACCATGCCGCCGTTGACGTTCAGCGTATGGCCGGTGATGTAGCCAGCCTCGTTGCTGGCGAGGAACACCACCGCGGCAGCGACCTCGTCGGCGGCGCCGAGCCGACCGGCCGGCACCTTGCCCAGAATGCTTTCACGCTGCTTATCGTTCAATTCGTCGGTCATGGCCGAACCGATGAAGCCGGGCGCCACGGTGTTGACCGTGATGTTGCGCGAGGCGACTTCGTAGGCCAGCGCCTTGCTCATGCCGATGAGGCCTGCCTTGCTGGCCGCATAGTTGCCCTGCCCCGGATTGCCGACCACACCCACCACCGAGGTGATGCCGATGATACGGCCGAAGCGCTGCTTCATCATCCCGCGCAACACCGCGCGGGTGAGATGGAAGGCCGAGGTGAGGTTCACCGCCAGCACTTCGTCCCACTCCTCGTTCTTCATGCGCATGAAGAGGTTGTCGCGGGTGACGCCGGCATTGTTGACGAGAATGTCGATGCCGCCGAGCGCCGCTTCGGCCGAGGGCACGAGCTGGTCGACCGCGTCGAGGTCCGAGAGGTTGGCCGGCAGGATCGGGTGATCGCCGCCGCCGAGCATGTCGCGCGTCTCCTCCAGCGCACCGACCCGGGTGCCGCTCAGCGCAACCCGCGCGCCGGAGGCAGCGAGCGCCTTGGCGATTTCGCGACCGATGCCGCCCGAAGCACCGGTAACGAGGGCGCGTTTGCCCGTGAGATCAAACATGTTCCTTGTCCACTTCGAACTTATGGGCGCGAGAATATGCCAAGCACCAGTTGTAGAGTTGTTCACCGTCGACCTGGGTACCCCAGGCCATGATTGCCAGCCCCTCGTGCCATGTCCACTTCCGGATGAGCAGCAAAAGCCTGCTCAGCGGTGACAGAGGAAGGCCATTGAGGATTTCGGGGCGCAGCACGAGCAGCGCTCCCCTTACCCGGCCCCGCGCTCGCACAGGCTGAACCGAGAGGATATCCACCCAACGAATGAGCCGGCGCGTGACGCGCCGGTCGAAGATACCGACCAAGTCCATCGCGATCAGCGGCGTTCTGCTGGTGAGTGTTCCGCCCAACACCCACCACAGGCCGGCGCAACTCAGTGCCAACCACAGCCCCCCGAAGAGCAGTTCCGCGCGAAAGAGCTGCACGCCACCAACAAGCCCGACGAGGGCCGAAGCAGCGAAGGCACCCGCAAGCCAACCGCCAGAGATGTAGATCGTTCTCGCTTCAGGCACAGACTGCCCGTCGATCCCGGTCAAGATCAGGCGCCGTGTTCGGCGAGGAACGCGTCGACATCGGCCGGCGTACCTGTCGACACGGCCATCGTTTCCGGGGCGATGCGCTTGGCGAGGCCACTCAGCACCTTGCCCGAGCCGAGCTCGACCAGTTGCGTCACGCCGCCATCCTTCACCAGCCAGTTCACACATTCGGTCCAGCGGACCATGCCGGTGACCTGCTCGACGAGACGCTTCTTGATCTCTTCGGGGTCGGTGATGGGCTTGGCCAGCACATTGGCAACCACCGGCACGACCGGCGCCTTCACCGTCACCTGGTTGAGCGCGTGCTCCATCGCATCTGCGGCAGGACGCATCAGGGCGCAGTGGAATGGCGCGCTGACCGGCAGCGGCAGGGCGCGCTTGGCGCCGGCAGCCTTCAGGAGCTCGATGGCGCGGTTCACCGCGCCGGCATGGCCGGAGATCACCACCTGGCCGGGGGCATTGTCGTTGGCGACGCCGCAGACCTCGCCGTCCTCGGCATCGTTGGCGGCGCGCAGCACGGTTTCGAGGTCGAGCCCGAGGATGGCCGCCATGGCGCCCTGCCCGACGGGCACTGCCTGCTGCATGGCCTGGCCGCGAATCTTCAGGAGCCGCGCCGCGTCGGCGAGGCTGAAGGCCCCGGCAGCGGCCAGCGCCGAGTATTCGCCGAGCGAGTGGCCGGCGACGTAGGCGGCATTGTCCCTGAGCGAGAAGCCGCGGCTTTCGAGCACGCGGGTCACCGCAACCGAAACCGCCATCAGCGCCGGCTGGGCGTTCTCGGTGAGGCGCAGCGTCTCGTCGGGTCCCTCGAACATGATGGCCGAGAGTTTCTGGCCGAGCGCCTCATCGACTTCGGCGAAGACGTTGCGGGCCTCTTGGTAGGCGTCGGCGAGGTCCTTGCCCATGCCGACGGCCTGGCTGCCCTGCCCCGGGAAGGTAAATGCGCGCTTGGTCAAGTGGTGGCCTCCGCCGTTCTTATTGCTGCTTTTGGGCCGAGCCTAGGCCTCGCCCGCACAGGCGTCCAGTTGGCGGCGGCGTTTGCCGGAGGGGGATGGCAAAGTCAAGGCGGGCTAGTCGAACTTCACTGCCGTCGTATTGGCCCCGCAGAGCAGTATGCCGAGCTTTTCGCCCGGCGCCGGAACATAGCGACCGGAGAGCACAGCCGCCATGGCGGCGGCACCGCCCGGCTCCACCGCCACGCGCAAGACGTCCCAGATCGCCTGCTGTGCGGCGACGATCGCCTTGTCGGTGACCAGCACCGAGCGATCGATGAAGCCCGAGAGCGCGAAGCTCAGGCTGCCGACGCGGCGGGCGCCGAGACTGTCGGCGGCGACGCCGCTCACCGGCACGTCCACCGGATGGCCGGCGACGATCGCGTCGTGCAGGGTCGGCGCGTTCTCGGGTTCGACCCCGATGAGCCGGACCCGCCCGGCGGCTGCCGCGGCGATGCCGCCGATCAGTCCGCCTCCGCCCACCGCCACCAGCAGCGTGTCGAGCCCGGGCGCCTGCTCCAGCCACTCGAGCCCGACGGTGCCCTGCCCGCCCAGCGTCTCGAACGCGTCATAGGCATGCACTTCGACGAGGCCGTGCTCGATGGCGAAGGCGTGGCTTGCCGTGTAGGCGTCGATATAGGTGTCGCCACCGACGACGATCTCGGCGCCGTACTGCAGGATGCGGTTGATCTTTGCCGGCGACGAAATCCGCGGCACGTAGATATGCGCCTTGAAGCCGAGCTTTTGCGCGGCGAAGGCGACAGCAGCGCCATGGTTGCCGCCGGACGCCGCGACCACCCCGCGCTCGGCACCTGACCGCATCAGCAGGTTGGCGAAGGCGCCACGGGCCTTGAAGGTGCCCGAGTGCTGCATGAATTCGAGCTTGAAGGAGAACGGGGCGCCGGAGAGGCCAAAATCGGCCGCCGCGACCTCGACGACCGGTGTGCGTCGGATGTGTGGGCGGATCACCGCTTCAGTGGCGCGGATCGCGTCGCGATCGGGCGGAGGAGGCGCGACAGCTTGGGTGGTGGTCATGGCGGTCCCGACAAGTTTATCATAGTGGAGCCGCCCGGCCTGCCTAGCGCAAGTGTCGGGACGATGAAAGAGGGCGCGAGGATGGGCAAGACCAACGCCGAGTGGCACCGCGAGCACAGGATGCCGCCCAAGCCGACCAGGCAACAGCGCGCTGCCTGGCATTACGAGCATGCGCAGCACTGCGGCTGCCGCGCGCTGACGCCGTCGATCACCTCCCTGCTGATATCACAGGGGTATCCAGTGCCCCAACTGCAGGCGCCGCGCGCGCCCTGAACTCAATCGAGCGGCGGCGTTTCCCGCTCAGCGGGCGTCGGGCCGGGGTTGAGCAGCGGATCGCGCGAGACGGGCATGCCCGGCAACTGGCCCTCCGGCAGTTCCTTGTCGGTCTGCTCGGCGTCGGGAATATCAGAAGGGACGACGTCGGGCTGCGAGGCAGGTGGTGTTGGCTTTTTGGGATCGGTCATGATGTTCTCCTCATTGAGGAGAAGGCGCGAGTTGCCGATATCGTTCCGTCGCCAATCGCGCTCGCCCGGACGTGATCCCCGGCGCAGCTTGCGTTTGCCGGACTTTTCCCCTATAGCCCGCCTCGCATTCGTTCGGCCGGGGGCTGAACGGAGGGTTGTGCATCTCGCACGATAGGGTTCGCCCGTCCTCCCGTGTTCCCGCTCTTTAGAAGACTGCTTTGATCGCCTTTCCGGCTTCAAAGGGGCTCCGCGCCGAGTGGAAGTGTTGTGAACCAACTTGAAGGAAGGCGCTTATGGCCCTTTACGAACACATTTTCCTGGCCCGCCAGGACGTTTCCCCCACGCAGGTGGAAGAGCTGACCGCGGCCCTGACCGAAGTGCTCACCAACGGCGGGGGCAAGGTCACCAAGAACGAGTACTGGGGCCTGAAGTCGCTCTCGTACCGCATCAAGAAGAACCGCAAGGCACACTATACCTTGCTCAACATCGACGCGCCGCACGCCGCGGTCGCCGAGATGGAGCGCCAGATGGGCATCAATGAAGACATTCTGCGCTTCATGACCATCCGCGTCGATGAGCTGGAAGAAGGCCCGTCGGCCATGATGCAGAAGCGCGATCGCGATGACGACCGCGGCGACCGCCCGGGTGGCCCGCGTGGCGACCGCGGTGGTTTCGACCGCGGCGACCGCCGTCCCCGCCGCTTCTAAGAACTCGGAAGGAAGAGCCAAATGGCCATCAAAGACCTGACCACGACTACGGCCCGCCGTCCGTTCCAGCGCCGCCGCAAGACCTGCCCGTTCTCGGGCCCGAACGCCCCCAAGATCGACTACAAGGACGTTCGCCTGCTGCAGCGTTACGTGTCGGAGCGCGGCAAGATCGTCCCCTCCCGCATCACTGCGGTCTCCGCCCTGAAGCAGCGTGAACTGGCCAAGGCCATCAAGCGCGCCCGCTTCATCGGCATCATGCCCTACGCCGTTCAGTAAGAACCGCTTCGGGATTGGCTGGAGCCACCGATGGTGGCTCCTAACCGTTCACGCGTGAACGGGACAGCATAGGAAAGCATCATGAAAGTCATTCTCCTCGAGCGTATCGGCAAGCACGGCCACATCGGCGACGAAGTGTCGGTGAAGGACGGTTTCGCCCGTAACTTCCTGCTCCCGCAGCAGAAGGCGCTGCGCGCCACCGAAGCCAACCGCAAGCGCTTCGAGCGCGACCGGGCCGACATCGAGAAGCGCAACCAGGAGCGCCGCGAGGCCGCTGCCGGCATCGCGTCGGGCCTCAACGGCAAGTCGGTGGTCATCATCCGTCAGGCCGGCGAAACCGGCCAGCTTTACGGCTCGGTGTCGTCGCGCGACGTGGCCGACGCGCTGAACAATGACGGTTTCACCGTCGGCCGTTCGCAGGTCGACCTCGCCAACCCTATCAAGACGGTCGGCATCCACACCGTGCCACTGCACCTGCATGCGGAAGTCGCGGTGTCGATCACCGTCAACGTCGCCCGCTCGGAAGACGAGGCGGCGCGTCAGGCCGCCGGTGAAGATCTCACCGCGATCAACTATGACGACGAGGCCGCCGAAGAATTCGCGGCCGGCCAGGCGGAGGCCGGCTCGGCCGCAGCCGAGGCCTTCGGCGACGAAGAATAAGCCGCTCGCATCTCCAATGCTGAAGGCCGGGAGCGATCCCGGCCTTCTTTTTGTCTGGGTTCCGAATATTGCATTTCGGACACAGGACAGACGCGTCTGTTGTAACTCGGCGAAATGGGCTGGCAGGTCGCGAGAAGTGCTGGCACTGTGCCGTCACTTTTTTTGGGGGATAAATTGAAAAGATTCGTTCTTGCTGCGCTCGGTGCTGCCCTGCTTTCAGGCACCTCGGCAATGGCTGCGGACCTCGTGGTCAACGAGCCGGTGGCCGATGTCGCAGTTCCTAACGGCTTTTATGCCACTTTCTTTGCCGGCGGCTCGTTTGCTTCGGGTGATACGACCGTCGAGGTGGCCCCTGGCGTTGGCTTCACTGTGGAGACCGACCTCGACGGCGGCTTCATCCTCGGTGGCGCTATCGGAACGACGCTGCATCAGAACCTTCGTGGTGAAGTGGAGTTTTCCTATATCCAAGCTGACGTAGATAGCGTCGGCGGCAACCCTGTGCCGGATGATGTTTCGCTCACGAGCACCGGCTACAACCTGCTCGCCAATCTCTGGTACGATTTCTCCAACGACAGCGGCTTCACGCCGTACATCGGCGGTGGCGTCGGCTTCGGCAAGACCGTGGTGAGCAGCGATGACCAACCGGGCGAAATCACCGCCAGCGGCCTGCTGTATCAGCTTGGCGCGGGCGTGAAGGTCGATGTGGCGGATAACATCGCGCTGGATGTCGGCTACCGCTATCGCGTGCTGTCCGATGCGGATACCGAATCTGACGGCCTGATGATACCGCCGGGCGTGAGCGTGACCACCGATGCGGTCAACCACATCGTCCAGGCTGGCGTTACCTTCGGCTTCTGAGCCAACGAGACGTAGTTGAACCAAGGCCGGGAGCGATCCCGGCCTTTTCGTGTGCGCGACTAACCCAGATACCCAGCCATGCGTTCGAAGTACCGTTCGCGGGCAAGCAAAGCATCGACATAGGCGATGTCGGGCGCGGAGAGTTCGTCACGATAGCCGCCGGCAATCCCCCGCCGCACCTTCATGGCCGAGGGCGGAGCGTCGGCGCGACGGGCGAAGGCCGGGCCGTACTCCTCATACTCCCCTGCCCGCTCGCGCGCCTGCATCTTGTCGAAAGCATTGTCGGCAGCGATCCGGGTGGCGAGCGCCGGGTCGAGCTCACGGCCGAGGAAGCCCGCGACGCGGAATAACTGGCCCGCGGTATCGGCGAGCAGTTGCTCGTAGCTGAGCATCAGGCAATCGGTCCGGCCGACGCAAAGGCCGGCGAGGCCGAGATTGAACGCCATGACTTTCTCGATGCCATGTCCGGGTTCGCGGATGAACGCCGAGATCGACCCCTCGTAGTTCTTCAATCGCTGGGTCGTCTGATAGTATCCAGATACCACCGTATCCCGAGGGTCGCGGAACAACGCGACGGTTCGGGAAAAGCGGGCATCCAGTTCGATCCGCAGCGCCGATGCGGGCCGGCCCCCTTGGTGTCCCCAACCCAGATGCGAGTAGGTAGCATCGATCCCGGCGGCATCCAGCATGACGCGCAGCCAGGTCCGCCCGGACTTCGGAAACGATGCGACCAATGCCCTTGCTGCCATGCGCCCCCCTGCCTCGCGGCAGCCTAGAACGTCCATCGCTTCGATGGAAAGTGCCTTGGCGCTTCTGTGGGGCGTCGGGCAGTCGTGGCTTGTCCGCAGCAGGGCCGCCTCGCCTAAGCGGCGCCAATGCCCATCCGACCCAGCAGCCGATCCTTGCGGATGAACTGGTGATAGAAGGCGGCGCCGATATGCAGCGCCAGCAGCACCAGCAGCACCCGTGCGGCGAGGCCGTGGACGGCGCGAGGCAGAACAGTTTCGAGGTCGGGAAGCGTGGCCGACCCGAGGATGGCGGGCAGCGCACCCGACAGGATGACGGTGGCGATACCGCTCGCAGCAGTGACGAGGACGATGCCGTAGAGCAGCAAGTGCACGACCTTGGCCATGGCTCGCTGCCAGCCCGGCTGGTCGGCCGGGAGAGCCGGGCGCCGGTCGATCGCGAGCCACCAGACGATCCTCAGCAGCGTCAGCAGCAGGGCGCCTGCCCCGAACGGCAGGTGGGCGCGCAGCAAAGCCAGCTTGGCGGCCGGGTCGACCTGCGCTGCCGCCAGCAGGCCGGTGGCAAACAGCGCGACGATCAGCAAGGCGCTGAGCCAGTGAATGGCGATGGCGACGCTGCCATAGCGCGTCGCGGTGCTTTTCGCAGACATCGAGGCCTCCTTGCGTTTCGCTCGTGTTCGGATTTACATAGCACACTATGGATTTAGATAGCAAGCTATGCATATGAGCTACGTTCGCGAGACCTCGGCCGGTTATCTCACCAACTGGGCGGCGCGGCTGTTTGCGCGCGCCATCGAACGGCGCCTGGCAGGTGGAAATTCCGGGCCCATGCCGGTGTTCTTCGCCCTGCAGGACGGCGGAGCGATGACGCAGAAGGCGCTGGCGCAACTGGCGGCGGTGGAGCAGCCGACCATGGCGAACACGCTCGGCCGCATGGAGCGCGACGGCCTGGTGCTGCGCACGCCTGACCCGAACGACCGGCGCAGCGCCCAAGTGTCGCTGACACCGCTGGGGCTCGAGCGCGCCCGGGCGGCTTTCGCGTCAGCCATTGAGGTCAACAGCATCGCCACCGACGCGCTGCAGCCCGCCGAGCGCGAGCTGTTCTACGACATGCTGCGCCGGATCATCGGCGCGCTGGAGCGTGACGCCGGCGCATGACGACCGATGCGAATCGGGGAGCGAACGACGGCACGATTGCAAATGTGCCGCCTTGGTTTCCCCCGCTTTCAACACTAACCACAGGCGTCGCAACGAGGGCCCGATTCGGTCGCCCCGGCGCCACATTTTTTGACCGTCGGCGGGACGGCCGCTGGTAAAGCAGACCTTAACGAGCGGGGGAGTATCGAGTCGCCATGGCCGACAACAACGTGCATCGCCTGCGTCCGGAAGACGAAAAGGGCTTCCGCCTTGCGCCCCACAACGTGGAGGCGGAGCAGGCCTTGCTCGGAGCGATCCTCGTCAACAACGAGGCGTTCTATCGGGTCAGCGACTTCCTCGTGCCCGAGCATTTCTACGAGCCCATTCACCGCACCATCTACGAGGTGCTGGCCAAGATCATCCGCGCCGGCAAGACGGCGACCCCGATCACCGCCAAGACCTATCTGGCCGACGCCCTGACCGCCGAAATGACCATGCCGCAATACCTGGCGCGGCTGGCGGCGGAAGCAACGACCGTGCTGAACGCGGCCGACTACGGCCAGACCATCTATGACCTCGCGATCCGCCGCAACCTGATCCAGATCGGCGAGGAGATGGTGCAGGTCGCCTATGACTCCGATGTCGAGGCGACGGCGAACAAGCAGATCGAAGAGGCCGAGAAGGCGCTGTTCGATCTCGCCGAAAAGGGCCGCTATGACGGAGGCTTCCAGAGCTTCAGCCAGGCGCTGACCGAAGCCATCAAGATGGCCGGCGAGGCCTACGGCCGCGACGGCACGCTTTCAGGCACCGCCACCGGGCTCACCGATCTCGACCGGCTGATGGGCGGGCTGCAGCGCTCGGACCTGATCATCCTCGCGGCGCGCCCCGCCATGGGCAAGACGTCGCTGGCCACGAATATCGCCTTCCACGTCGCCAAGAGCTTTCGCGGCGAAGTGCAGGCCGATGGACACATGAAGACCGTCGATGGCGGCCATGTCGGTTTTTTCAGCCTCGAAATGAGCGCCGAACAGCTGGCGACGCGTATTCTCGCCGAGCAGGCGGAGATCTCGTCGTCCGACATCCGGCGCGGCAATATCCACGAGAGCCAGTTTTCGAAACTGGTCGACACCTCGAACCTGATGGCCCAGGTGCCGCTCTATATCGACGATACCGGCGGTATTTCGGTGGCGCAGCTTGCCGCCCGGGCCCGGCGGCTGAAGCGCCAGAAGGGCCTCGACCTGCTGATCGTCGACTACCTGCAACTGCTGAGTGGCTCGTCAAAAAAGGCGAGCGAGAACCGCGTGCAGGAACTGACCGAGATCACCACCACGCTCAAGGCACTGGCCAAGGAACTGGAAGTGCCGATCATCGCGCTCTCCCAGCTCAGCCGACAGGTCGAAAACCGCGACGACAAGCATCCCCAGCTTGCGGATCTGCGCGAATCCGGCTCCATCGAACAGGACGCCGACGTGGTGCTCTTCGTCTATCGCGAGGAATACTACCTCAAGAACAAGGAGCCCAAGGAGGGTACGCCGGAACACCTGGCGTGGCAGGGCGAGATGGAACAGGTGCACGGCAAGGCCGAAGTCATCATCGGCAAGCAGCGTCACGGCCCGACGGGCACGGTGCAGCTGAGCTTCGAGGCGCAGTACACGCGCTTCGGCAATCTGGCGCGTGCCGAGTATCTGCCCGAAAGGATGGAATAGTGATGGCGGCACCGGCCATTGCGACCGGTTACGGCGGGCGGCTGACCGTCGACCTGGGCGCGTTGAAGCGCAACTGGCAGGCGCTCGACAAGGTGAGCCGCGGCGCCCTGACCGGCGCGGTGGTCAAAGCCGATGCCTATGGTACCGGCATTGCCCAGGCCTCGCACGCCTTCTACGAGGCGGGCGCCCGGTTCTTCTTCGCGGCAACGCCCGACGAGGGCATCGCCGTGCGGGCGGCGCTGCCCGAGGACAGCCACATCTTCATCCTGTCGGGCCTCTATCCGGGCTCCGCACCGCTCTATGTCGGCGAGCGGCTGATGCCCTGCCTCGCCTCGATCCCGATGCTGGAGGAATGGCTCACGGCCTGTGCCGCGTCAAACCAGGCGCTGCCGGCGGCGCTGCATTTCGACACCGGTATCAACCGGCTCGGCTTCCGGCTCAACGAGACCTCGATCGTCAAGCGGCTGATCGACTCGATCGGCTATGCGCCACAGATGATCATGAGCCATCTCGCCTGCGCCGATACCCCGGCGCATGAGAAGAACCGCACGCAGCTGGCGCTGTTCACCTCGGTGATGGCGCAGTTCCCGGGCATCCCGGCGTCGCTCAGCAACTCGGCCGGGCTGATGAGCAACCGCGAGAACCATTTCCAGATGGTCCGCCCGGGCATCGCGCTCTACGGCGGGCGGGCCGTCGCCGGCCGACGCAACCCGATGGCGCCGGTGGTGACGCTCGAAGCACCGGTGCTGATGACCAAGGACGTCAAGACCGGCGAGACCGTCGGTTATGGCGCGCTGCAGACGATGTCGCGCGACAGCCGCCTCGCCATCGTCGCCATCGGCTATGCCGACGGCTTTTTCCGCTCGCTCAGTTCGTCCAACAACCACCGCGGCACGCATGTGGTGATCCAGGGCCAGCCCTGCCCGGTGGTCGGCCGGGTATCGATGGACATGATCGGGGTCGACGTCACCGACCTGCCGCGGCCCCCGGTGCCGGGCGAAATGGCCGAGATCATCGGCAAGCAGATCACCGTCGACGACCATGCCGATATCGCCAACACCATCGGCTACGAAGTGCTGACCAGCCTCAAGGGCCGCTACTCGCGCAACTACATCGAAAGCGCAGCCCCACCGGCGGCGTGAACCCGGGGGCATCGAGGCTCGATGGCTGAAGTGCGCATCCTGATCACCGGGAACAGCGGTTCGGGCAAGACCTGGCTGGGCGAGCGGCTGGCGGAACGCCTGAATGTGCCGCTGGTGCAGCTCGACGATCTCAATTGGGATGGCGCCTATGGCGGAAAGCAGCGCGACAAGCGGCTGGTGTTCGACGAGGTGGTCGAACGCTCCATGCAGAGTGCCTGGGTGATGGAAGGCGTCTATGGCTGGCTGCTGCCGGCCGCCCTGCCACGCACCACCGAGTTCATCTTCCTCGACCTGCCGCTCGAAGAATGCCTCGACAATGTCCGTCGTCGCGGTGGCCAGGGGGCGGACGACCAGGCGTTTGCGGCTCTGCTCGCCTGGGCAGCCGAGTATCCCAATCGGCAGAACGCGAATTCCCGAGAGGCGCACCAGCGCCTGTGGGATGGTTTCGGCGGCGCCAAGCGGATCTTGCGCAGCCGCGGCGAGCTGGATGAGAACGTGCTGCACCGCTGACCCCGAGCATTTCACCGGCTCCTTGCATCGGTGCCATGCTCCAAGTCGGTGGCTTGGCGGCGTTCTCGAACCGGAAACCTCTGCAGTTTCCCTGAAGCGCCCTAGCCGCCCAGCACGATCCGGGCCGTGAACCCGTCGGCGTGGCCGAAGCGCGGTGACTGCAGCTCGAGTCGGCCGCCGACCTGCCGGGTGATGCTCTCGACAATGGCGAGGCCGAGGCCTGAGCCGGGGGTTTCGGCGCTGCCCCGCTCGAAGCGGCGCGCCAGCACGGCGAGGCGATCAGCGGGAACGGCCGGCCCGGCATTGCTCACCTCGACAAAGCCAGCGCCGACTGCAACCTCGACCGGGCCGCCGGATGGCCCGTGCACCTGGGCGTTTTCGAGCAGGTTGCGCATGACGATGCCGAAGGCGTCGAGGTCGAGTCGGGCGATGAGACGCGCGTCGGGCTTGAGCTCTAGGCGGAACCGCGACCCGAGCGCGCGTTGCGCTTCGTCGGCGATCAGCCGCAAAGCCGGCAGCAGGTCGATCGGCTCGGCGAGGCGTGCCACCCCGGCCTCGGCGCGCGACAGTTCAAGAAGTTTGTCGGCGAGGGTCGAGAGCCGGTGCAGCGACTCCTCGACGCGGCGAGCACGGCCCAGCGCCTGGTGTCCCGCCAGTTCATCGACCAGCCGCTGGACCTGGGCCAGGCTGCCGGCGATCGGGGTGCGCAACTCATGCGCGCTGTTGGCGGCAAGGGCGCGCTCGGCGTCGAAGGCGGCACGCAACCTGAGCAGCAGCCCGTCGATCGCGCTGGAGATGGGACGCAGTTCCTGCGGCGCGGTCGCGTCGCCCACCGGCTCGAGGTTGGCGACGTCGCGGCGCGCCACCTCGTTTCCCAGCCGGCGCAACGGCCGCATGCCGCGCTCGACCGCCCAGCGAATCCCGAGGATCGATGCGGGGATCAGCAGAAGCAGCGGCAATAGCAGCGCCGCGGCGCTGCCCCAGAGCGCGGCGTTCCGCCGTTCCTCGGACTCGGCGACCTGGATGTACAGGCCGGAGCGCGGATCGCCGGTGGTGTAGATCCGCCATGGCGGGGCCGTGACGAAGCCCTCGACGAGCGGCGCAGCAAAAGGTACCTCCGGTGCGTCGTGCGACCGCATGCGCAGTCCGTGCGCATCACGCACCTGGTAGACCACGTACTCCCCCCGCCCCGACTCCGGCAGGCCCGGATGCGAACCGCCCGGATCATCGTCGCCATCGGTGTCGTCGGTCAGACCGTCAATGGCCAGCGGCAGGACGCGTTCGGCGGTTTCACGCAACCCGCCGTCCAGCGTGCGCTCCAGTTCGCTGCGGACAATGAGGATGGTGACGAGGCCGCCAAGCAGCCACAGGGTCGTCGCGCCGATGGTCAGCACCAGCACGAGATGACGGGTGATGCTGGGCCGGCTCACGGCGGCGCCAGCCGATAGCCGAGACCACGCACCGTATGGATCACGCCGGCCTCCAGCTTCCTGCGCAGGCGGCTGACATAGACCTCGACCGCGTTGCTTTCGACCTCATCGCCGAAGCCGAACAGCGCATCCTCCAGTTGCGCCTTGGAGACCAGCGTTCCCGGATGCTGCGCCAGCCGTTCGAGCACGGCCCATTCCCGGGCCGAAAGCTCGATCGGCCTGCCCGACACCGTGACGACGCGGCGCGGCGCATCGACCTCGAGCGGGCCGATGACCAGCAGCGGGTTGGGATTGCCGGCATAGCGGCGGCCGACGGCGCCGAGCCGGGCCAGCAGTTCGCCCAGATCGAACGGCTTGATCAGGTAGTCATCGGCGCCGGCATTCAGCCCATCGATGCGCATGCTGAGCTGGTCCATTGCCGTGGTGATGATCACCGGCGTGGTGTCGCCCTGGCGTCGCAGCGCCCGCAGGAACTCGAGCCCGCGCCCATCCGGCAGGTTGAGATCGAGCAGAAGCACGTCATAGGGCGTCGAGAAACGGGCGGCTTCCGCCGCGTCGAGGCGGCGGACCCAATCGGTCGCGTGGCCGTTGGCGACCAGATGGTCGCGAACCGCCTGGCCCAGCATGTCGTCGTCCTCCACCAGCAGCAGGCGCATCGCGCATCTCCGAATCCGGGCCCGCATGCCACGACATCCTGACACCAACCTTACGCCCGGCCACTCCCAGCGTCAGCACAGCGTAAGCCGACCACGGCAGACCAGTGCAGCCGGCGAAGGGCCGGCCACGAAAGGAAGCCTGAATGAAGAAGATGCTCGCCCTGGCGCTCGTCGCCGCAACGCTGGTCGCCCCGGCCTTCGCCGCCGACGTCTGCAATGTCCCCGCCGAAAAGGCTCAGCCCAAGGATGCGCTGAAGGCCCAGCTCGAGAAGGACGGCTGGACCGTCAAGCAGATCAAGGACGACAAGGGCTGCTACGAAGCCTATGCGACCAAGGCCGACGGCAAGCGGATGGAGAACCTGTTCGACCCCGAAACCCTGAAGATGCTCGATGTCGAAGCCGACTGAGCCGGCCGGCAAGATCCTGGTGTGGGACCCGCTGGTGCGGGTCTTTCACTGGGGGCTGGCAGCCAGCATCGGAGTCGCCTGGCTGACGTCCGGGCACCCGAAGGGGCTGCATCAATGGGCAGGGTACGTGGCGGGCGCTCTGATCCTCATCCGGATCGGTTGGGGCCTGTTCGGCCCGGGGCATGCCCGGTTCCTCAGCTTCGTGCGCGGGCCCGAGGTCACGTTGGGCTATCTGCGCGATATCGCGCGCGGTGCCGAGCGGCGGCATATTGGGCACAACCCGGCCGGTGGTGCGATGGTCGTGGCGCTGATCGCGACGGTGGCCGCGCAGGTGACGGTGGGCTGGCTACAGACCACTGACACGTTCTGGGGCGTCGAATGGATCGAAGTGCTGCATGCGGCGCTGGCGCGGCAAATCCTCGTGCTGGTGGCGCTGCATCTGGCCGGGGTGCTGATCGCCAGCCTGCGTCACCGCGAGAACCTGCCGCTGGCGATGATCACCGGTCACAAGCGGGAGGCCGAGGGCGACGACGTGGCGTGAGCGATGGCGCCCTATTGCTCGTCGATGATCAGGTCATGCAGGCCGCCGGTCATGATGCCGCCTTCGACGGGGAGGTTGATGCCGGTGATCCAGGACGCGTCGGACGAAGCCAGGAAGGCGACGGCGGCGGCGATGTCTTCAGGCTCACCGATGCGTCCCAGAGGGTACTTGCGGGCGCGCTTGCCGCCATCGTCAGGGCGCACGGTCCAGTTGCGAGTGCGAATGGTCCCAGGGCTGATCAGGTTGAACCGTATCCCACGGCTGCCGTAGCGGGCCGCCAGGTTCTTGGTCAGGATCTCGAGGCCGGCCTTGGCTGCGGAATAGGCGTAGCCGCCAAAAGCCCACTCGCCATTGATCGAGCCGATGCTGACGACATTGCTGCCGGGCCCGGCAGCAATGAGGGCCGGAAGTGCGGCGCGGACGCAGCGGAACACGCTGGTGAGGTTGACGTTCAGTTTGCGCTCGAACAACTCGTCGGGAATTTCACCGAGGGCGGGCTCGTCCCAATCACCGCCCGCGGTATTGACGAGGACGTTCAGCTTGCCGAAGCGGTCGACTGCGGCAGCAATCGAAGCATCGACAGCCGCACGATCGGTGAGATCGCACGCGGTTGCGAAGGCGCTGTAGCCCATCGCGGCAAGCTCAGCCGCCACGGCCTCGGCCGCCGGTCCGTCGATATCGGACACCGCGATCGCAGCGCCTTCGGCCGCGAGGCGCAATGCGGTGGCCCGGCCGATGCCGTGCCCTGCTCCGGTGACGTAGATCGCCTGCCCTTCGAACCGCATGCAACACTCCAAGCCATTGATCTGTCGCGTCTTCGAGGCGCGAAGCTGCCGCAACCTCACCAAAGGGGCACTCTAGAGGGTGCGATGGAGTTTCACCATGAGGCTCGGGCACGCGCCGGGCAAACTCGGCGACCTGCCGCTTGAACGCCGCTCGCGATATGAAGTGAAACGGATGCGATGGCCGATCGCGGTCCCGTCGGGGCCCGTGCAACGTCCGCCTGCCGATCGATGGCGCTTGCAAAGGTCTGCTCCGCCTTGACGTTCCTGGGTCCGGTGCTCATCTGCGGCGTCTGAGCACAACGCAGGTAGGCCCATGACCCCGCCATTTTCCGGTTCCGCCGTCCACTCCTATGCCGACGGGCCGCCGCGGCAGGTCCCCGGCTTTCACGGCCTGCACCGGATGGCGCGCATGCTGCTGTCCGAGCGGGTCCCGGCCGATGGCCGGGTGCTGGTGCTGGGTGCGGGCGGCGGACTGGAGCTGAGGGCGTTTGCCGAGGCACAGCCCGGCTGGTCGTTCGACGGCGTCGATCCGTCGGCGGACATGCTGCGGCTCGCCGCCGAGATGACCGCTCTCTACGCCGAGCGAATCCTGCTGCACGAGGGTTATGTCGATGACGCGCCGGCCGGCCCGTTCGACGGGGCGACTGCGATCCTGACATTTCACTTCATCCCGCGCCCGCAGCGGTTGGCGACGCTGCGGCAACTGCATCGCCGGCTGAAACCGGGCGCACCCCTGGTGCTGGCCCATATCAGCTTCGCCCAGACCGAGCCCGAGCGTTCGATGTGGATCGCACGGCATGTGGCGTTCGGCGCGCCCGACGGAACCGACCCGGTACAGTTGCAGAGTTCGCGCGAAGCGATCGGCACGCGGCTTTCGATCCTTGCCCCGGAGGACGAGGAAGCCATGCTGCGCGAAGCAGGATTTTCAAACGTGGCGCTGTTCTACGCCGGGCTAAGCTTTCGCGGCTGGGTGGCCTACGCCTGACGCGCGGGCCGATCGAAGCAGGGGCAGCGCGGCTGCCCCTGGGCTCGGCGATCAGGGCCGCACGATGCCACCGTCCCGCCGGCGATCCTCGGCCATGTAGTGCGATTTCGCCGCCTTGTCCGGATCGAGCAGCGCCTCGGCCTTCTTCACATCGATGTCGATCCCGAGGCCGGGCTGCTCGTTGCCGTAGAGGTAGCCCCCCTCGAGGATGGCGTGGCCGGGGAAGAGTTCATACTCCTCGGGCTTGAAGTGATTCTCCTCCTGGATGCCGAAGGCGGTGGAAGCGAGGTCGACATGCATGGCGGCCATCTGGTTGACCGGGTCATTGTCGCCCCCCTCCTGCCAGGCGGTCTGCACGCCGAACCATTCGCAGAGCGTCGCGATCTTGCGCGCCTGGGTGATGCCCCCGCCCTTCGAGATGCGGACGCGGACGAAATCGATGAGCCGCTCGGTGATCAGGGGCAGGTATTCATGGGGGTTGACGAACAGTTCGCCCATCGCCTGCGGCGTGGCGCATTGCTGGCGCACCTGGCGATACCAGCCGACCTGTTCGGGCGAGAGCAGATCCTCGAGGAAATACAGCCGGTAGGGCTCCAGGAGCTTGGCCAGTTGCACCGCATTGGTCGGCGCCAGGTGCTCGTGCACGTCATGGGTGAATTTCGGCCCCCAGCCGAGCTTGTCGCGCAGATGCGCGAACATCTCGGGGATAGCCTGCAGGTACGCGTCGTCGTCGAAGGCCTTGTCCTGCGGCCAGTGGCCCTTCGGCCCGCGGGCGTTGGCGCGATCGAGGAAGCCACCGCCGCCGTAATTGCCGAGCTGGCAGCGGATGACGGTATAGCCCTCCTCCCAGTAGCGGCGCACGTCGTCCTCGAGTTCGGTCAGCGAATTGCCCTGCGCGTGCGCATAGGCGGCAACCGCGCTGCGGGTCTTGCCGCCGAGCAATTGGTAGACCGGCATGCCGGCCTCCTTGCCCTTGATATCCCACAGCGCCATGTCGATGCCGGCCTGGGCGGTGTTGCCGATGGCCTCGTTGCGCCAGTAGCTCTGGGTGTAGACCGATTGCCAGATGTCCTCGATCCGGCTCACATCGCGCCCGATCAGCAGCGGCGTAACGTTCTCGATCGCCGCCTCTACCACCTTGGCGCGATAGTGGTCGGAGGCCGAGCCGATGCCGTAGAGGCCCGGTTGGTCGGTCAGGACCTTGACGAACAGCCAGGTGCCGTCGGCGCGCGTGCGGATCGTCTCGATCCCGGTGATCTTGGTCATCTCTTCCCTATGTGAGCTTTTGCCGGCCACTGTCGGGCCGTTCGGAGTGGGAAGTCGAGCTTCGCAACCGGCGGTGCCGGAGGCAAGTTGGGCGAAGGTCGAGCGCACCGCTTCCCGTGCGGCTTGTTCTCTTTTTGTTCTTGACTATCGCTCAGCCTCACTGGTTCCTTGTTTGTCCCTGAGACGACGGAGGACCAAAGAGATGACCGAACTGCCACAGCTGTCGATGTTCGCTGAGGACACGCGGCCGCTCAAGTCCATCCGGGTGCCGCCGCGCCAGGGGCGTGATCCGGTGTTCTTCGCCGTGCCGGTCGGCGGCGGAATCCGGCCCGCCCTGCAGGAGTTGGTCGATGAGCAGCGGCGCCTCAATGGCATCACCGCGCAACTGCTGCCGGCGACGACGCTCCACATCTCCCTGGTGGGCGTCGGCTTCTACCAGGAACTGAGCGGCAACGACCTCGCTCTGGCCATGGCGACCGGCGATGCCATCGGCTTCCAACCGTTCGATATCACCCTCACCCGGCTCGGCAGCTTCCGCCGCAAGGTCGGCTCGCCACCCCTGGTGCTGCGTCCGGGGTCGGACACGCCGCTGGTCGAGTTGGCGCGCCTCCTGCGCTGGGGCATGCTGGAGCGCGGCTTCGAGGTGCATTCGTCGCCGAGCGAAGCGTTCCACCTGACGCTCTGCTATGACCGGGTCAACGCGCCCGAGGTGGTGCTGGCGCGACCGCCCACACTTCGGGTCGAGGGATTTGCGCTGGTCCGCAGCTTCTATGGCCAGGGACGCTATGAAGTGATCGGGGAATGGCCGCGGCGGTAGGCACGATCGCGGCAAAAACCACCACCCCCCTCTCCCCCTTTGCGGGGGAGAATGGAATTTCTTGGGCTTAGCTTCTTGGCGAAGCCTTAGAAATTCCAAGAGGGGGGACGTGGAGGGCACGGTGGCTCAAACGTCCCCCTCTTGCGAAAACTAAGGACTTAGCTGCGCTAAGCCCAAGTTTTCGCTTTCTCCCCCGCAAAGGGGGAGACGGGGCCGGTGCCCGTGGTCGGCGCCTGTTCACTCTTCGTTCTTGTCTTTACCCCTATTCTCGGCTACCTGTCGTCGACTTCCAGGGGCATCCTCATGGCGCGTACCAAAACCTCCTATGTCTGTCAGGCCTGCGGTGCGGCGACCAGCAAGTGGCAGGGACGGTGCGAGGCCTGCGGCGAGTGGAACACCATCGTCGAAGAGATCGTGGATTCGGGCGTCGGCGCCGGGCCGAAGGCCGCCGTGGCAGGCGGACGGCCGATCGAGTTGCAGCCGCTGGCCGGTGAAACGGAAACCGCGGCACGGGTCGAGACCGGCATCGGCGAGCTCGACCGGGTGACCGGCGGCGGCTTCGTTATGGGTTCGGCGGTGCTGATCGGCGGCGATCCGGGCATCGGCAAATCCACCCTGCTGTTACAGGCCGCCGCGGCGCTCGCCGAACGCGGCCGGCGCATTGTCTATGTCTCGGGCGAAGAGGCGATTGCGCAGATCCGGCTGAGGGCGCAGCGGCTGGGTTTGGGCGATCGCGCCGTGCTGCTGGCGTCGGAGACCAATGTCGAGATCATCCTCGCCACGCTGCAGAACGGCCCTGCCCCGGACCTGGTGATCATCGATTCGATCCAGACGCTGTGGACCGACCGGGTCGAGAGCGCGCCCGGAACCGTCACGCAGGTGCGCACCTCGGCCCAGGCCCTGACCCGCTTCGCCAAGAAATCCGGCGCTGCGGTGGTGCTGGTCGGCCATGTGACCAAGGACGGGCAGATCGCCGGGCCGCGCGTGGTCGAGCACCTCGTCGATGCGGTGCTGTATTTCGAGGGCGACGCCAGCCACACCTTCCGCATCCTGCGCGGGGTGAAGAATCGCTACGGCGCCACCGACGAGATCGGCGTGTTCGAGATGTCGACACTGGGGCTGCGCGAGGTGGCCAATCCCTCGGCGCTGTTCCTCGACCAGCGCGACAAGGACGCCGCCGGCTCCGCCGTGTTCGCCGGCATGGAGGGCACCCGCCCGATGCTGTGCGAGGTGCAGGCGCTGGTCTCGCCCTCGCCGCTCGGCACGCCGCGACGCGCGGTGATCGGCTGGGATTCGTCGCGGCTCTCGATGGTGCTGGCGGTGCTGGAGACGCGCTGCGGGGTGCGGATCGGCGCCAACGACATCTACCTCAATGTCGCCGGCGGGCTGAAGATCAACGAGCCGGCGGCGGATCTCGCCGTGGCGGCGGCGCTGATTTCATCGCTCACCGGTTCGCCGTTGCCCTCGACCAACGTCTATTTCGGCGAGATCTCGCTGGCGGGCGGGGTGCGTCCGGTGGCGCATGCGGTGCAACGCCTGCGCGAGGCACAGAAGCTCGGCTTTCAGGGCGCGGTGACCGGCCGGCTGGGCAAGGGCGACGTGCCGAACGGCATTGCCGTGGGCGAGTATGCCGAGGTCGCCGAACTCATCGGACGCATCGCGGCGCGCGGTCAACGACAGGCAGCAGAGTAGCGCTTTGGCCACGCTTCCTGCTTTCCGTGAACATCGGCCATGCGGCCCGTCCTCCGTGCTTGGCTTTGCCACGATTAATGGTTACACGGGACTTTGAAGCAGGTCCCAGGGGCGGATTTTCTATATGTTGACTGCATTCGACGTCGGCATCGGCGTTCTCGTCCTGATCTCGGCGATCCTGGCTACGGCCCGCGGATTCACTCGTGAAATCCTGTCGTTGGCGACCTGGGCGGGCTCCGCGGCGATCGCCGCCTATGCCTATTTCAACCACAAGGAAATCGCGCGCGGCTACATCAACGAGCCGATCGTGGCGGACATCGTGACGGTGCTCGGCACCTTCATCGTGGCGCTGATCATCCTGCACCTGATCACCATGCGGATCGCCGATTTCGTCGTCGACAGCCGCATCGGTCCACTCGACCGCACGCTCGGTTTCATCTTCGGCGTCGCCCGCGGCGTGCTGATCTCGGTGATCGTGGTGGTATTCGGGCTGTGGCTGATGCCGGCGAACCTGCCCTCCTGGGCGGCCGAGTCGCGCTCGCTGCCGATCCTCAGAAATTTCGGCGACAGCCTGATTGCCTTGCTGCCCCCGGACCTCGAGAAGCAGGTTACCGATCTACTGCATCGCGGCGCCGGCGGCACGGGCGAAGATGCCTCGCCTGACGACGTGCCGTCGCCCGACGCCGATGTGCCCAGTGAAGAGGGTACGGATCAGTTGGAGAACGACGCGCCGCTGGAGCCGCCGGCCGACGGAGCGGCGGCTCGCACCTGATGAAATTCGGGTGAGCGCATTGCATATTGATGACCGGGACCGCATTTGCGGTCCCGTCTTGTTTGGACCGTTCTGAAGCCAAAGGTGCCCGCATGACCCAAAGCGCCAAACCGATCGCGGAGTGGGACCATGACACGCTGCGCGAGGAGTGCGGCGTGTTCGGCATCCTCGGCCATCCCGAGGCGGCGACCCTGACCGCACTGGGGCTGCATGCGCTGCAGCACCGCGGCCAGGAAGCGGCCGGCATCGTCAGTTTCGACGGCAAGCAGTTCCATTCCGAACGTCAGCTCGGCCTGGTCGGCGACCACTTCACCGATCCCGCCACTGTCGGCCGCCTGCCCGGCCATCTCGCCATGGGCCATGTGCGCTACTCGACCACCGGGGAAACGATCCTCCGCAACGTGCAGCCGCTGTTTGCCGAGCTGGAAGTCGGCGGCATCGCCATTGCCCATAACGGCAACTTCACCAACGGACTGACGCTGAGGAAGCAACTGATCTCGCAGGGCGCGATCTGCCAGTCGACCTCGGATACCGAGGTGGTGCTGCACCTGATCGCCCGCTCCAAGAAGGTAGCCTCCTCCGACCGCTTCATCGACGCGCTGATGCATCTCGAGGGCGCCTTCGCGCTGGTGGCGATGACCCGCACCAAGCTGATCGGAGCGCGCGACGCCAACGGCATCCGCCCGCTGGTCCTGGGCGATCTCGACGGCAAGCCGATCTTTGCCTCGGAGACCTGCGCACTCGACATCATCGGCGCCAAGTTCGTGCGCGATGTCGAGAATGGCGAGGTGGTGATCTGCGAGACGCAACCCGACGGCACGATCACCATCGAGTCGGTGAAGCCATTTGCGCCGCGGCCGGAGCGCATCTGCCTGTTCGAGTATGTGTATTTCGCCCGCCCGGACTCGGTGGTCGCCGGTCGCCCGGTCTATTCGGCCCGCAAGCGCATGGGTATCAACCTCGCTCGCGAAGCGCCGGTCGAAGCCGACGTGGTGGTGCCGGTGCCCGATGGCGGCACGCCGGCGGCGATCGGCTACGCCCAGGCCAGCGGTATCCCGTTCGAGCTCGGCATCATCCGCAACCACTATGTGGGCCGCACCTTCATCGAGCCGACCCAGTCGATCCGGGCCTTTGGCGTCAAGCTGAAGCACTCCGCCAACCGGGCCGAGATCGAAGGCAAGCGGGTGGTACTGATCGACGACTCCATCGTGCGCGGCACTACCTCGGTCAAGATCGTGCAGATGATCCGCGACGCCGGCGCCAGCGAGGTGCATATCCGCGTCGCCTCGCCGATGATCTTCCACTCGGACTATTATGGCATCGACACCCCCGATCCGGAGAACCTGCTGGCCAACCAGCATCCCGATCTCGAGTCGATGTGCAGGTTCATCGGCGCGGATTCGCTAGCCTTCCTTTCCATCGACGGGCTCTACGACGCCGTCGGCGGCATCAAGCGCAACCCGCTCAGCCCGCAATTCACCGACCATCATTTCACCGGCGACTACCCGACCAAGCTCACCGACCTCAACGGCCGCAGCAAGAACGATCCCAAGACGCTGTCGCTGATGAAGGAAGCGAGCTGAGAAGGTCTGGCGCAATCCGGAAATCCGGCGTGCGCTGACCCCCACCCCTGTCCCCTCCCCGCAAGGGGGACGACAAGATGTCGCCCCGGGGGGAGGGAGACCAAAACACCAGCACCGCGGTTCCCGCATCTCCCTCCCCCTTGCGCGGAGGGATCAGGGTGGGGGTCCACAGCCACCGGCCCATCGGTCACGGCTGGGACACCTTCGCCCTTCCCCATCCTCGTCTCCCTCGCTAGAACCCGCGCGTAAACCTCACGGAACCTCACTGCATGACACCCTCCCTTGCCGGCAAGATCGTCCTCGTTACCGGCGCGTCGCGCGGCATCGGCTATCAGGCGGCGCTTGAGGCCGGGCGGCGCGGTGCGCATGTGATTGCCGTGGCACGCACCATCGGTGGGCTCGAGGAGCTCGACGACGAAATCCAGAAAGCCGGCAGTAGCGCCACGCTGGTGCCGATGGACCTACTGGACTTCGAGGCCATCGACCGGCTGGGTCTGGCGATCTTCGAGCGTTGGGGGCACCTGGACGGCTTGGTGGCCAACGCGGCGATGCTGAGCGAGTTGCGGCCGCTGGCGCATGTCGAGCCCAAGGAGTTCGACAAGCTGATGGGCCTCAACGTGACCGCCAATTATCGGCTGGTCCGCTCGCTCGACCTGCTGCTGCGCCAGTCGGTGGCGGGCCGCGTGGTCTTCGTCTCGTCCTCGTCGGCCCATTCGGCGCGCGCCAACTGGGGGCCATATGCGGCCAGCAAGGCCGCCGTCGAGGCGCTGGCCAAGAGCTATGCCGCCGAAGTGGGCGGCATCACCCCGATCCGGGTCAACGCCTTCTATCCGGGCGCCGTGCGGACCGCCATGCGCGCCAGGGCCATGCCGGGCGAGAACCCCGACACCCTGCCCCGCCCCGTGGTACTGGCGCCCAAGCTGATCGACATGGTCGCGCCCGAGTTCACCGACAACCGCATGGTGTTCGACTGGGAAAAGTCGGAGCTCCGGGCGCTTTAGGCTCTGCTTGGAGGGGCGGGGGTGATCACCGATGGCCCCGACCCCCTCCCTAAAGGGGGAGGGGAGCGCTCGGGTCGAGCCCGCAGCTAGTTCAGCCGGGTCACCAGGATCTTGTCGATACGGCGGCCGTCGAGGTCGAGCACTTCGAAGCGCCAATGGCCGCGTTCGAAGGTTTCGCCCACCGCCGGCAGATGATTGAGCTCGGCGAGCACATATCCGGCGACGGTCTCGAACTTGGCGTCCTTGGGAACGGGCACGCCCAGATGCGCCTGGAACTCGTCGACCTGCATCCAGCCCGAAACGAGGTATGAACCGTCCTCGCGGGTGATGTAGGCCTTCTCGTCGCCCTCTTCTTCCTGGAACGCGCCGGTAATCGCCTCGAGGATGTCGCCAGGGGTGACGATGCCTTCGAAGTGGCCATACTCGTCGAACACCAGTGCCATATGCACCAGCGAGCCGCGGATGGCCTTGAGCACGTCGAGCGCGCTCGAGCGATCCATCACCACGGGCGCCTGCTTGACCAGCGCTCGCATGTCGAGCGGCTCGCGGGCCAGAACGTTCTCGACCAGATCCTTGCGCACGATCACCCCGACGATCGAATCCACAGCGCCGTCCTGCACCGGCAGCACCGAGTGGCGGGTGGCGCGAAGCTTCTCGATCATTTCCTCCTGCGTCTCGCTCAGATCGAGCAGTTCGACGTCGAGGCGCGGCGTCATCAGCCCGCGCGCCGAACGGTCCGCGAGGCGCATGACGCCCGAGATCATGTGCCGCTCCTCGGTCTCGAGCACGCCGGCGTGCTCGGCCTCGGCGATCAGCGTCTTCACCTCCTCGTCGGTCACCCGCTCCTCGGCCTCGCCACTCTGGCCGAGCAGCGCCAGCACCAGCTTGCCGGAGACGTCGAGCAGCCAGACCAGCGGTGCAGCGATCGAGGCGATGAAGGCCATCAGCGGCGCGACCCGCGTTGCCACCCCTTCGGCATCGCGCAGCGCGATCTGCTTGGGCACCAGTTCGCCGATGATCAGCGACAGATAGGTGATGATGATCACGACGATGCCGACGCCGAGCGGCGCTGCGACGGATGGGCTGATACCCGCTCCGATGAGGGCATCGCCCAGGCGCTCACCCAGCGTGGCGCCGGAAAAGGCGCCGGAGAGAACGCCGACCAGGGTGATGCCGATCTGCACCGACGACAGGAACTTGCCCGGGTCTTCCTGCAGCTTCAACGCCACGGTGGCACCGCGCTTGCCTTCGGCGGCCAGGACTTTGAGTCGCGCGGGGCGGGAAGAAACCACCGCCAGTTCGCTCATTGCGAGCAAGCCGTTGACCAGCGTCAGGACGGCGACAATCAGGATTTCGAGGAACAATGTCGTTTCAAGGTTACGGCCCCGCACTCAGCATCGGGTCGCTTGGAAGGCGGGGAGTATAGCGGCGTTCAGGTTGGGCGCAATGCGATGTTCTGTTGCGCCGGTTCTACTACGGATTGGCGTCGACGACGGTCTGCAGCGCATCGGCGTCGCGCCGGGGTGGCGCGCCGAACAGGCGCTTGTACTCACGGCTGAACTGCGAGGCGCTTTCGTATCCGACGGCATAGCCCACCGAGCCGGCCTCGGCGCGCTCGACGACGAGCCGCCGGCGGGCCTCGTGCAGGCGAATATGTTTCTGGTATTGCAGCGGACTGAGCCCGGTCACCGCCTTGAAGCGGCGGTGGAATACCGAAACGCTCATCCCTGCCACCGTCGCCATCGCCTCCACACTCAGGTGCTCGGCGAAATGCTGCCGCATCCAGGCCATCGAGCGGCGGATGCGGGAGAGGCGCGAGTCCCACCCGGCGATCTGGCGCAGCAACGCGCCCTGCGGTCCCGTCAGCAGGCGGAACATCAGCTCGTGCTCGAGGTTCGGTCCCATCACCCGGATCTCCTCGGGCCGATCGAGCAGCTCACAGAGGCGCCGCCAGGTATCGAGCAATGCCGGACTGGCTTCGCTGACGCCAAACCCCCGGGCGGGGTTCGGTTCCGCCATGCCGCCCATGTCGAGCAGCAGGGATGAGATCACGGCGGGGTCCAGGTTGAGGTTGACCGCGAGGTACGGCTCGGCTGGCGAGGCCTCGCTGATCTGTCCCATGGCAGTCAGTTCGGCGGCAATGACGATGCAGGCGCCGGCACCGTACTCCAGCACCTGGTTGCCGATGAAGGTGCGCTTGGCGCCCTGCAGCACGAGGCAGACCATTGGATCGTAGACCAGCGCCGCCGGCTCGGTCGGCCGGTCGAGCCGGTAGACGCGGAGGCGCGGCAGTTCCGGATTTGTCGCTCCGGCATGCTTCAACGCCGCGGCGCGCAGGGCAGCGAGTTCTGTCATGACGGCACCCGACCGCGATTGCCCGGAAAGGTCAAGCCAGCAGCAGGATCAGGCAAACATTCGGGACCATCGGGCATCGGCGCGACGCTGCCCCTGCCTACATTCGTGATCGGCATCACGAGAGGAACGACAGCATGCAAAAGCGCACCCTGGGCGCCAACGGCCCCGAAGTCTCCGCCATCGGCTACGGCGCCATGGGCTTCCACCTCGCTTATGGCGCAGCCGACGAGACGGCCGGACTGGCAACAATCCGCCGAGCCTACGAGCTCGGCGTAACCTTCTTCGATACCGCCGAACTCTATGGTTGGGGGGAGAACGAGAAGTTCCTCGGCCGGGCCATCAAAGGGTTCCGGGATGATGTGGTCGTCGCGACCAAGTTCGGTTTCACCCGCTCCTACGGCACCGACAGCCGCCCCGACCACATTCGCGAAGTGGTGGACAACAGCTTGCGCAACCTCGGCGTCGAGAGCATCGATGTGCTGTACCAGCATCGGGTCGATCCGAACGTCCCGATCGAGGACGTCGCGGGAACGGTTCGCGACCTCATCGGCGACGGCAAGGTCAAGTATTTCGGCCTCAGCGAGGCGGGTCCCCAGACGATCCGCAAGGCGCACGCGGTGCAGCCCGTGGCCATGCTGCAAACCGAGTACTCGGTGTTCGAACGCGATGTCGAAGTTCTGCTGCCCACGACGCGCGAACTCGGAATCGGCTTTGTCCCCTATTCGCCGCTCGGCCGCGGCTTCCTCACCGGCGTGGTGAAACCGGCGGCCGAGTATGAAGAAGGCGACATGCGCCGGCACGACCCGCGCTGGCAGCCGGGAAACTACGAAAAGAACGTCGAAGCCGTGCGGCGGCTGACCGAACTGGCGGTCAGCAAGGGCGCCACCGTCTCCCAGCTTGCCCTCGCCTGGCTGCTGGCTCAGGGCAACGACATCGTGCCGATCCCGGGCACCCGCCAGATAGCTCGGCTCGAGGAGAATGTCGGCAGCGCGGACCTGCTGCTGAGCGCCGAGGATCTCGCGCGGATCAATGAGATCCTCCCCGAAGGCGGCTTCGGGGCGCGCTATGCGAGTGCCGTCCCGCAGTGGATCTGAGCGAGTCATGGGCGGCGGTCACAGCCGCTGCCCCGCCTTGGGCAACGGCCGGGGCCGCCGCAGCCTCGACTACTTGTCGCTCTTGTCGAACGGGTTCTTGCCGCCGCGCACCCAGAGCCGGATCGGCGTGCCGGGCATGTCGAAGGCGTCGCGCAGGCCGTTGATCAGGTAGCGCTGGTAGGCGTGCGGCAGCGCCTCGGGGCGCGACGCGAACAAGATGAAACTCGGCGGCCGGATCTTGGCCTGCGTCATGTAGCGCAGCTTCAGGCGGCGGCCGGAGACGGCCGGAGGCGGATGGCTCTCGGTCATGCCGCTCAGCCAGCGGTTGAGCCGCGCGGTCGAGACATGGCTGTTCCACTTGCGCTCGATGGCGAAGATCGCCTGCATCAGCTTGTCGATATTGCGGCCCTGGAGGCCCGAAATGGTGACCAGCGGGATGCCCTTGAGCTGCGGCAGGAAGCGTTCGCACTGCTCGCGCAGTTCCGCCAGCTTGGCGTTCTTGTCTTCGACGGTGTCCCACTTGTTGACGGCGATGACCATCGCCCTGCCTTCGCGTTCGACGAGATCGGCGAGCGTCAGGTCCTGCTTCTCGAACGGAATTTGCGCGTCGAGCAGCAACACGACCACTTCGGCATATTGGATCGAGCGCAGGGAATCGCTCACCGCCAGCTTTTCGAGCTTGGCCTCGATACGCGCCTTGCGGCGCATGCCGGCAGTGTCGACGAGGTTGATGGTCCGCCCGTCATACTCCCAGGGCACGAGGATGGAATCGCGGGTGATGCCGGCCTCGGGGCCGGTGAGCAGCCGCTCCTCGCCCACCATGCGATTGATCAGCGTGGACTTGCCGGCATTGGGGCGCCCGATGATCGCGACATTGAGGTGACGCTTGGGGTCCCAGCGCTTGACCGGCCCCTCTTCGGTGGAACCGTCATCCTCGGGGAGGTCGACATCGACCTCAGGCATCTGGTCGAGCGAGGGCGCCTCGGCCTCCGCCTTCTCTGCTGCAGCATCCACCGCCTTCGAAACGATGGCGTGGAGATCGGCGAGGCCCAGTCCGTGCTCGGCCGAGAGCGCGACGGGTTCCCCGAAGCCGAGGTTGTAGGCCTCGAGCAGGCCGGGATCGGCGGCTTTGCCTTCGGCCTTGTTGCCGATCAGGTGCACATCCTTGCCGGCGCGGCGCAGCACCTGGGCAAAGCGCTCGTCCAGCGGCGTGACGCCGGCCTTGGCGTCGATCATGAACAGGATGACGTCGGCATCACGGATGGCGATCTCGGTCTGCTGGCGCATCCGGTCTTCGAGCGAGCCGTCGGTCTTGTCTTCATAGCCGGCGGTATCGAGCACCTTGAAGCGCAGGTCACCGATGCGGCCCTCGGCCTCGCGGCGGTCACGCGTCACGCCCGGCGTATCGTCGACGAGGGCGATCCTCCTGCCGACGAGCCGGTTGAACAGCGTCGACTTGCCGACATTCGGACGGCCGACAATGGCGACGGTAACGGTCAATCGGGACCCCAGTATTTAAGGCGCTTCAGGAAGAGGTCGCGAGATCCCTTCCTGTTCGAAAGCGCGACGAAATCAGGCCCGGGGCCCGCGAACTCAGTTCGCGGGCGCGGCCGGTGCATCGGAGGATGCGGGAGCGTCGGTGGCAGGCGCCGGAGCGGCTTCCATCGCCGGAGCCGCCTCCATGGCTGGCGCCTGCATCGCGGGCGCTTCCATCGCCGGGGCGGCCGGCGTGGTATCGAGCGCCGGCGCATCGCCGACCGAAGTCTCGGCCGGTGCCGCGGTGGCGGGATCGACGACAGCGGGCGTTTCGGCCGCGGCTTCGGCTGCCGGCGCGGCGACACCTTCGGCAGTCAGTTGCGCAAGGTAGATGTTGATGCGGCTGCGCAGCTCCTGGCTGGCCTGCGGATCGTTGGCCGCGTCCTCGAAACTCTGGCGAGCGCCGGCGAGATCGCCGGCCTTGTACTTGACGAGGCCGATGGCTTCACGCGCCGCATTGCGCATCGCACTGCTGGGAGTGACCAGGCCGCCGACGCGTTGCTCGACCTGGGCCACATCGCCGCCATCGACCAGCAGGTTGGCGGCAAGGACCAGCGCCAGTTCGCGCAGGTGTGCATTGGACTGGCCAGTCGAGAGCGCATCATAGGCAGCAACCGCTTCGGCCGTCTTGCCTTGCGAGGCGAGCAGCGCCGCCTCGCGGAAACGCGCCAGGGTCGGATAGCCGCCGTGGTTGGCGGCGATCACCGCGTCCAGCGCCTTCTTGGCCGCTTCGGCATCAGTGCCGTCAGCCAGCTGCAACGCGGCATAGAACTGGTCCGACGATTGCGCCGAATTGGAGTTCTGCCACCAGTCCCAGCCCTCTTTCACCGCCACGATCAGCACGATGGCGACGGCCGCGCCGATGACATAGGGGCCGAAGCGGCGCCACAGGTTGCGCGCGCGGTCGCTGCGCAGTTCCTCGTCGATCTCGCGGATGATGTTTTCGTTGGACATGAAGCTCAAGTGAAACGGGGGTCGAATTCGGCCGCACCATAGTGATGGGACCGCTCGAATGCAAACCCGTAGGCGCGGCTCTCAAAGGGCGAGTTACTACTGCGGCGGGCGGGGTGGATGGTGCCCGCCGGGGCCGGACGAGCTGCGCTCGCCGGGGGGTAACGACCGCGTGAACTGGCAGATGCGAAGAACTAAATTAATCTGTCTGCAACGGGGCTGCGCGAAGCTTTGTTCAGGGCCAGCTCGAGTCAATCAAGATGTTCAACCGCGTTTTACTTCTTGTTGCGTTTCTCGCCATTGCAACGCCTGCCGCCGCCGCCAACGTTTCCATCGTCATCGATCTGTCGGACCAGCAGATGCGGGTGTCGGTGGGTGGCGCGCCAAAATACAGCTTCGACGTCTCGACCGGCCGCAAAGGCTATGCCACGCCCAAGGGAACCTATGGTGTGCAGCGGATGTACACGGAGTACTATTCCAGGAAGTACGATTGGGCGCCCATGCCGCACGCGATCTTCTTTCGCGGCGGCTACGCCATCCATGGCACCTACGACACCAAGCGCCTCGGCCGCATCGCCTCGCATGGCTGCGTACGCCTCTCCCCGGAGAATGCCCGCCGGCTCTACAACCTGGTGCTGCAGCACGGCAGCGGCAATGTCAGCATCCGGGTAAAGGCCTAGAGCACTCCGCCTGGAGCTTGTTCCGCAGCGCCCCAACTTGCGCCACAGACGCCGCGCATGGCTCCCTCATCAATGGGGATTGCCGTGCTTCACCGAGTCCTATGCCTTGCAGTCTTTGCCGCCCTGCTCTCCACCCTGCCCGCCCAGGCCGATACGCTGGTCGAGCCACACCTCCACATCGTCCCGGGCGGAGCCCAGTCGCCCCAGGTGGCGCTGACGCTCGACGCCTGCTCGGGCGGCATCGACCATCGTATCCTCGACACCCTGATCGCCAGGGCAATCCCGGCCACGATCTTCGTCACCGGCCGCTGGCTGCACCGCAATCCGGAGACGGTCAAACTGCTGCTCGGGCACCCCGAGCTGTTCGAACTCGAGGACCATGGCGAGAACCACCTGCCGGCGGTGATCGGCACGCAGAAGCCCTATGGACTCCGGCCGGCCGGCACCGCCGCAGCGGTAGCGGCGGAGATCGAGAATGGCGCGTCGAGCATCGGCAGGGCCGGTGGCCCCACCCCGCATTGGTATCGGGGCGCCACAGCGCTCTACAGCCGGGACGCGCTGCAGCTGATCCCCGCGCTCGGCTTCCGCACCGCCGGCTTCTCGCTGAACGCCGATCTGGGCGCCAGCGTCTCCGCGAAAGTGGCGGCGGCTCGGATCGACGGCGCCAAGGACGGCGACGTGATCATCGCCCATGTCAACCAGCCCAAGCGGGCCGCCGGCGCGGGTGTAGCGCTCGGGGTCGAAGATCTGCTGTCACGCGGCTATCGGTTCGTGCGGCTGGCTGACGTCGCGGAGCTCGATGACTGATCTGCGGACGCCGGCCCGATAGTCACTGCACACCAAGGCGGTGGCTCCCACCAGCGTCCGCGGGATTTCAGGACCGACCGATCAGGAGGGCTCCGGCCGCGACAGCACGTACCAGGCACAGGCGCCGAAGACGGCGAGGACGAACAGCGCCAGCGGCAGGTCGGGGCGAGCGCCGATCAGGAACAGCACGTAACCAAGCACCATACCGCTGCAGGCCAGCGTCTTGCCACGCCGCGAGATGGCGCCTTCGGCCCGCCAGGCCTTGATGGTGGGACCGAAGCTCCTGTGGTTGAGCAGCCAGGCTTCGACCCGCCGATTGGAGCGGGCAAAACAGCCGGCGGCGAGAATGACGAAAATGGTGGTCGGCATCAGCGGCAGGAAGGCGCCGATGATGCCCAGCGCCAGGAGGGTGAAGCCGGCGACGAGATAACCGAAGCGCACCATGCGGGCCGAGACAGCATCCGGGCGATCCTGCTTCATCGGCTCACCTGGCCGCCTCGGCCGCGATTATCCGGAAACGCAGCCGCGCCCGGCCGCGAGTGCCAGTCACCGAAAACCTTACAGCACCGGTCTCTATCGGCGAGAACGACACGATCCGCCGATAGCCGACCGACGAGGTTTCCGCCACAGCAAGCCACTGGCCCTCCGCGGTTCTGGTTTCCACCAATAGCCGCTCGACCTGCTGACCCAGCGAAATGTCCTCCTCGAAGACCGCAGCGCCGACTTGGCGCGGCTCCGGCCAGGTGAGGACGATACTGGAGCCGGCGCCGTCGACAATCCATGCGCCCTGCTGGTCCAGGGCATCGGAGGGCGACACAATGGCCTGTGGGGAGATATCGGCTGCGTAGAAATCGGCGATGCGCTGTCCCAGTTGCGCCAGGACCAGCCGATCCGGCGTGGCGACGCGACCCGATCGATCGGGCGGGACGTTGAGCAGGAAGGTCGCATTGCCGCCGACCGAACCGCAGTAGATGTCGAACAGTTCCTCGGCGGATCTGACCTCGGCGTCCTCCCTCGGGTGATGAAACCAGCCGGGGCGGATCGAGGTGTTCACTTCGGCGGGATACCAGACCAGTTCATCGTTCGAGGCGGCAATGGCCGCCCGGCTCCCCAGATCCTGCTCATCCGAGCGCACCTGGCGCGAGAACTTGCCGTCATCGACCTGCTGCGAGTTGGAGGCGGTGCGCTCGGCGTCGCGCAGCGAGGCCGGCACCACGCTCCATTCATTGGGCCGGGCTTGCCCGGCCTCATTGCCGCACCAGCGCACGTCGGGGCCGCAGACGCTGATCACCGCTCCGGGCTGCAGCTCGCGGACCACCGCAAAGTAGCGATCCCAGTCGTAATATTGCTTCCTGCCACCCGCGCCTTCGCCATTGGCGCCATCGAACCAGACCGAAAAGATCGGACCGTAGCCCGAGAGCAGTTCGCGCAGTTGTGCGACGAAGAACCCATCGTAGTCGCTCCCCGTCCCATAGGACGGCTCGGTGCGATCCCAGGGAGAAAGGTAGACGCCGAACTTCATGCCGCGACGCGCGCAGGCCGCCGAAACCTCGGCCACCAGATCTCCGCGGCCGGCGCGCCACGGACTGGACGCCACCGAATGCCGGGTCACCGCACTGGGCCACAGGCAAAAGCCGTCATGATGTTTGCAGGTAAGGATCAGGCCGCGCATGCCGGCGGAGGCGAGGCTCTCGACCCATTGATCCGCATCGAGACCGGCGGGATCGAACAGAGCGGGATCCTCATGCCCGAGCCCCCATTCCCGCTCGGTCATGGTGTTCATGCCGAAATGGATGAACCCATAGAACTCCAGCCGCTGCCAAGCCAGTTGCCGCGGCGTCGGCCGGACAGCGGAGGCCTCGGCGAGCCGGCTGGCCGAGATCACTCCCACTCGACTGACCGCCCCTGATACGTCATTGAAAAACCTGTACAAAATGCGGTGATGAGCAGCTGATGCCGTTGCATCGAGGCCAGAGGCGACGCCTGTCGCCCGGCAAGACTCTCGCCATCGGTTTCGAGCGCCCCGCAGACCACTACGCGACCGCAGCCATATCACGCATTGTCATGCGGTGTCATTCAGGCCGGCGGTCGGCTTTCCTGCAAACGCGCAGCCGTCCCGCCTGACACTCCACATCCAGACCTGATCGCGCTCATGGGCCAGACGAGACGCGCGCTGATCATGCCCACGGCCCGTTCGAAGCCTTGCAGAAATGGATCGACGCCTTTGTCGAGAAGACTTCGGCGCGGCAGGACCTGACTGCGCCATTCGTGGCAAGGATCAGGGACCCGTCCTCGTCGCTCTATGCCTCATGCGCCCAGATGCGGCAGTCAGCCGAAACCCTGCTGTCTGCGCATCCATCGCGTGGTTGGCCGATCAAGGGGAGCTGTCGCCAAGCCAGCGACGCCGCCTGCTCACCCTGATGCTCGAGGGTCTCCAAGGCGAGCCCGGCTGAAGGCCGTCAGGCGGCTGCGTTCATGGCTGCGGCCGACAGACCGCCGACGGCAGCAAGGCCGATCTCGGCCCACCGACACCGTCGGGGGGGACAAAGATCACTCCCACTCGATGGTGCCGGGCGGCTTGGAGGTCACGTCGTACACCACCCGGTTGATGCCGCGCACTTCGTTGATGATGCGGGTGGCGGCTCGGCCGAGGAAGTTCATATCGTAGGGGAAGAAGTCTGCCGTCATGCCGTCGACCGAGGTCACGGCGCGCAGCGCGCAGACGAACTCGTAGGTGCGGCCGTCGCCCATCACGCCAACGGTCTGCACCGGCAGCAGCACGGCGAAGGCCTGCCAGATCTTGTCGTAGAGGCCGGCCTTCCTGATCTCGTCGAGATAGATGGCGTCGGCCCGGCGGAGGATGTCGAGCTTCTCGCGGGTGACGCCGCCCGGGAGGCGGATGGCGAGGCCGGGGCCCGGGAACGGATGGCGACCGACGAAGCGGTCGGGCAGGCCGAGCTCGCGGCCGAGGGCACGGACCTCGTCCTTGAACAGTTCGCGCAGCGGCTCGACCAGCTGCATGTTCATCCGTTCGGGCAGGCCGCCGACGTTGTGGTGGCTCTTGATGGTGACCGAGGGACCACCCGAGAAGCTGACGCTCTCGATGACGTCGGGATAGAGCGTGCCCTGCGCCAGGAACTGCGCGCCGCCGAGCCTCTTGGCTTCCTCCTCGAAGACCTCGATGAACAGCCGGCCGATGGTCTTGCGCTTGGTCTCGGGGTCCGCTTCGCCCTCGAGCGCGCCGATGAACCTGTCGGCCGCATCCACGTGCACCAGCGGGATGTTGTAGTGGTCGCGGAACATCGAGACGACTTCGTCGGCCTCGTTCATCCGCATCAGGCCGTGGTCGACGAACACGCAGGTCAGCTGGTCGCCGATGGCTTCATGGATCAGGATCGCCGCCACCGAGCTGTCGACGCCGCCCGAGAGCGCGCAGATCACCCTGCCCTTGCCGACCTGGGCACGGATCTTCTCTACGGCGCGCTGGCGATAGGCCGACATGGTCCAGTCGGACTTGAGGCCGACGATGTTGTGCACGAAGGACTGCAGGAGCTTGCCGCCATCCGGGGTGTGCACCACCTCGGGGTGGAACATGGTGGTGTAGTAGCGCTTGCGCTCGTTGACCGCGATGGCGAACGGCGCGTTCTCGGAGGTGCCGACGACAGTGAACCCCTCCGGCAGCTCGGTGACGCGATCGCCATGGCTCATCCACACCGGATAGCGTCCGCCGACCTTCCAGAAGCCGTCGAACAGCGGGCTCGTCTCCCTGATCTCGACGTCGGCGCGGCCGAACTCGCGGGCGTGCCCGCCCTCGACCTTGCCGCCCTGCTGCAGCGCCAGGGTCTGCTGGCCGTAGCAGATGGCGAGGATCGGCACGCCCGAGTCGAAGACTTCCTGCGGCGCTCGGGGGCTGCCCTCGTCGGTCACAGAGGCCGGGCCACCGGAGAAGATCACCCCCTGCGGCTTCAGCCGGGCGAACGCTTCGGCGGCGCTCTGGAACGGATGAATCTCGCAATAGACGCCGGTCTCGCGCAGGCGGCGCGCGATCAGCTGGGTCACCTGGGACCCGAAATCGATGATGAGAATGGACTCGGCGGGGGCGGCGGCGATGTCTGTCATGCGCGGGAAATAAAGCCCAGCCGGGGAATGTGCAAGCCTCCTGCCGGGCAAGGGACCTATGTCGAGAGGGGCGCGATCTTGACGGTGTTGGACCGCACCAGCTTGCCGACCGTCTGGTCGCAAGGCCCGCGCGACTGGCCCACTGTCGAGACATCTATTTCGCCGGATCGTCGCCGATGCGCCCCGGGCAACGCCCTAGCCCCCGACCGCCTGCTCCGAACGCGCGGCGTTCGCCTTGGCCAACTTGCCGACGAGATTGTGATTGAGGCTCGCATCGAGCGCCTGCCGGAGATCGTTGTCGGCCTCGATGGCGGCGTGCAGCCTGTCCTGCTCAAAGGCCAGATAGCGCGTCGGTTTGGCGGCTATGGCGGTGGCCGACGCCGGCGCGCCGGTGACAAAGCTCATCTCTCCGACGAAGTCTCCCGGACCACAGACGGCGACGATGCTGCCGCCCTGCTCGATCTGCATCACCCCATCGGCGATGAACATCAGTTCGGTGACTGGCTTGCCCTCGTGGGTCAGCCGCTCCCCTTCAGCGGCGTGGCGAAGCCTGGCGAGCCGCAGCAGCCGGCGAATGGTGCGCCGATCGACACCGGGCGGCATGAGCGCAGCGAAACGCTGCTCATCCTCCGAGAAGCGATGGCGCTTGGCGTAGTACCAGAGGATCAACAGTTGAACGACATTGACGCCGACGAAGATCACTTCCCAGAACACGATGATCGGGTCGATCTCGAAGAACGCTCGATTGATAATACGTATTACGCCTGCGGCGATGGCAATGGCGCGCAGCCACCCCATGTCGTTCATCAACATCGAGATGACCAGCAGGGCATATGGCAGATGAGTCAGCAGATGACTCGGATCCATCATCCGAGCCATAAAGTCCTCAAAAATCATATGGCCTCTACGAGACAAGTATCTACGCAGTAGGACGGACATGGCGGCTGTCGTCAACTATGGACGAAGCTCGCAAGAGCGAGGTCTGGCGGCATCGCCGAAAAGCTTGGGGCTTGCGCAGGCAACGCTCTCGATGCCATGAAATCGATTGCACGGGACCGCGCGGCAGATGCGGCGGTGCGATACGAGGGGGACCAATGACCGACAACCGGCTGCCCGGCGCGGATTTCTTGCGTGCGGCCGCGTGCCTCACGGTGCTGTTTCATCACCTGGCGCAACGGATGAGCTGGCAGAACCAACTGGCCGGCGTCGAGTGGTTCCGGGTGTTCGCCCAGATCGGCACATTCGGCGTGGCGATGTTCTTCGTGCTCTCGGGCTTCCTGCTGTCGCGACCGTTCTGGCAGGCGCTCGATCGCGGCGAGGCGGCGCCGTCACTGCGCATCTACGCCATGCGCCGCGCGGCGCGCATCCTGCCGGGGTTCTGGCTGGCGCTCATCGTTACCTTCGTCCTCAGCATCACGGTGTTCGGGGCGAGGCTCGATGGCCAATTGTGGCTGCGGTTGTTCGCCGGCATGTTCGCGGTCGCGGACTGGCACTGGGTGACGCTGTTTCCGGTCGAGGTGAACGGACCGCTGTGGTCGATTAGCTTCGAGGTGACCTCATACCTGCTGCTGCCGCTCGGCTTTACCGCACTCTTCTTCATGGCCCGCTGGACCGGTGGGGGCTGGCAATTGCGAGCGCTGTGGCTGGGGGTGATCGGCCTGGCGCTCGTCGCGCACTGGCTGTTCACTCAATACTACCGCGTCGACACCTATCAGCGCGGCTGGGACTATGGGTTGATCGGCGGCGCCAAGACCTGGATGCCGCGCTTCAACCCGTTCGGCTTTTTCGCCATGTTCGCCATCGGGGCGCTGGCGGGCGGGCTGCAGGTGCGCTGGGCAAAGTATCGGCACGCAGTGTTCGACGCTATAGCGCTTGCTTGCCTCGCCTGGGGCATCTGGCTGATGCGGCAGCAGCTTTCGGCCGAGACGCCGGACGGCTGGGGCTGGCTCGGGGTGCCCTACGGCTTCCCATGGTTCGTGCTGGCGGTGGCGCTGTTCCTCGCGTCCTCGCCGTCGAGCGTGCTGCTCGGGCGGCTGCTCGACAATGGGCTGACCCGCTATATCGCCCGAGTCTCCTTCGGCATCTACATCTGGCACTATGTCGTGCTGGAACTGGTACGGGTCTATTGGGATCCCCAGATCGACCACGGCCAGGCGTCCGATCCAACCCGCTTCGTCGTGACCTCGAGCCTCATCGCGATCATCACTTTCGCCGTGGCGCACCTGTCGTATCATCTGGTCGAGAACCCGGTGATTCAGTGGGCGCGCCGCAGGGAACAGCGCCATGCCGGTTCGGCGACACTCGCAGCTGCAGCGGAATGACCTGATGAAGATCGGCAAGACCTTCTGGCGCAACCAGCCCCCCTTTTACGAGGAGCGTGGCGGCACCCTCGCGGTGCGGACCGGGCCGGAGACCGACTACTGGAACAATACGTTCTACGGCTTCAAGCATGCGAACGGGCACTTTCGCGCGACCGAGGTCAGCGGCGATTTCAGCTTCGAGGTGAGCTTCCGTGCCAACTATCAACGGCTCTACGACCAGGCCGGCGCGATGCTCTTCGTCGATGGCGAGAACTGGATGAAGTGCGGCGTCGAGTTCACCGACGGCGCCATGCACTTCTCGGTGGTGGTGACGCGCGACGATCAATCGGACTGGTCGGTACTGAAACTCGATCGGCCGGTGGAGCATGCGGTGACGCTGCGGCTCACCCGCCATGCCGAGGCGCTGCGGGTGCAGTTGCAGCAGCCGGACGGCAGCTGGCAGCTGGTGCGGCTCTGTTTCCTCCGCATGGCAGAGACGGTCGAGCTCGGCCCGATGACCTGCTCGCCCACCGGCGAGGGCCTCGAGGTGAGCTTCACCCGGCTGGAACTGAACGAGCCGATCGCCCGCGACCTGCACTGAACCCAGGTCAGTTGAGGGTCGCGATGGCGAGGTTCAGCAGGCTGGCGAAGCCGACCCAGGCAGCGTAGGGCACGAACAGCAACGCCGAAACGCGGTCGCGAGTCCAGCGGTTGGCGATGAAAGCGAGGATCAGCGCCAGGATGGCAATGATCACGGCGAAAGCCGGCCACAGCAGATGCAGAGAGAACCATACCGGTGACCATAGCCAGTTGAGCCCCATCTGGGCATACCAGAGCTTCATCCCGGTGCCGCCTGGCTCGCTGAGGAAAGTCCGCCAGCCGGCAATGGCGATCAACACATAAAGCGCAAACCAGACCGGACCGAACACCCAGTTGGGCGGATTGAAGGGCGGCTTGGCGAGGCCGGCATACCAGTCACCGGGCGCCGTCGAAATGCCGATGACGGCGCCGACGCCAATCACCACAACGAGGAAAACCGCCAGCAGCAGCAAGGCGCGCGGGGTCTTGAGGTCGGATATCGTGAGGGTGCTCATGCCGCCAGTAACGTGCGGGGGCAGCAGCAAGTTTCACTCGGCCTGCGGGCAATCCGCCATTAAATCCAGCGGGTACTTGCCGCCCTGCCCTCCGGCGTCGGCGTAGACGATCTCGACACTTCGTTCGTCGGCGGCCCATAGCGGATAGGCATTGGGCAGAACGGCATGAGCCTCGGTAAGATCGACCCGACAGGCACGGCGCGACTTGCTGCCGTCCGCTGCCGTGGTCTCGGCCACGATGCTGCGCTCGCAGGCCGTTTCGCCGCACTGCTCGCCGATGTCGAGCGCGACGCGTCCCGATGGCGAAACGAAATGGTGGCGGGCGGCGGCGCCCGGCAGGGCAAACCAGATCACCGCGCCGACGATCAGCACAAAGGCGATCGAGCCAAGCACGAAAACCAGCATCGGCGATAAGCCGGCGGCATCGTCGCGGCTCACCGCCGCCTCTCCATCGCCATGACGTAGAAACCGTCGGTGCCGGTGAGATGCGGCGTCAGCGCCACCCCGCCCTCCGGCGAGAAGCGGGCGCGGACCTTGGCGCCGGAGAACTGGCTCATCCAGAGCTTGTTGCCGGCGATCGCGGTGAAGTCGGGGTTGCTTGCAAGGAAGGCCGCAGCCTGCCGGCCGTTCTCCTCGGGTAGCACCGAGCAGGTGATGTAGACCAGCGTGCCGCCGGGCTTGAGGTACCTGGCAGCGTCGATGAGGATGGCGCGCTGTTCCTCGACGCGGACGGCGAGTTGTTCCGGGGTCAGTTTCCATTTGGCGGTCGGCTGGCGGCGCCAGGTGCCCGAGCCGGTACAGGGAGCATCGACCACCACCCGATCGAGCTTGCCGGCGAGGTCGTCGAGCACGCCCTCACCCGGTGGGCGCACCTGCACGTTGCGGACGCCGGCGCGCTTCAGACGGTCGTAGATGGGAGCAAGCCGGGTGCGGTCGCTGTCATAGGCGAAGATCTGGCCGCGATTCTGCATCGCGGCGGCCATGGCGAGGGTCTTGCCGCCGGCTCCGGCACACAGGTCCAGCACCTGTTCGCCCCCGCGCACGCCGGCCAGCGCCGCGACCATCTGGCTGCCGAAATCCTGCACCTCGAACCAGCCCTTGATGTAGCCCTCCTCGCTCTGCACGTTGGGCGTGCGGCTGTCGCGCGCGCCGGCGGGAAAGCGGATGCCCTCGGGAATGATCGCTGCGGTATCGGGCGCGAAACGACTGAGGGCGCGCAGCGCCTTGTCGCGGTTGGCCTTCAGCGTGTTGACGCGCAGGTCGAGCGGTGGCCGCCCGGAGAGATCGTGCGCTTCGGCTACCCAATCGGCGCCAAAGCTCTCGGCGAGGTGCGGGGCCACCCATTCGGGGACGTCGCCCCGCACATTGTCGGGCGCCCCGGCAAGCGGATCGGCAGCAGTGAGCTTTGCCGCCTCAGCGGCATCGATCGGAGCCGGCGCAAAGCGGTCGCTGCCGAAACTCGCGTTGAGCTCGTCGGTGTTTTCACCCCATTCGCGCACCACGACGCTCAGCACCAGCGCCCGCGGCGCGTCCGAGCCCATGGCCCAGGCGTGCGAGCTTTTCCGGCGCAGCGCGTCATAGACGAGGTTGCCGATGGCGGCCCGATCGCCGGCGCCGGCGAAGCGGTTGTTGAGCCCCCAGGCCTTCAGCGCCTCGGCCACCGGGCGCTTATGCGCATCGATATCGGCAAGCACATCGATGGCGGCGGCGATCCGGCCGGGCAGTCTCATGGGAAGATCCTCAGTTCAGCCGCGTCCGTGACACGATGCGGCACGCGGATCAAGGGCGCTACAGCGACAGGACCAGCCGCACCGCGAGGTCGAGCCAGAACAGACAGAGCAGCAGCAGCCCGGCAAAATAGGCGGCGAAGCGCCGGATCACATGGTTGTCGGTGATATGCACGAAGGCATGCGCATAGCGCGTCACGACGAACAGCCAGGCCAGCGCAACCTCCAGGCTGGTTGGGCCGAAGTACAGCGCCAGCCCGGCCCCGACATAGAACAGCACCGGCAACTGGAACTGATTGTCGAAGGCGTTCGAGGCCTGCCATTCGCGCTTCGGCCATCCCTTGCGCTCGAGCGCGATGTCATCGATCCGCACCTCGCCCCGCATCACCATCGGGATGCGGATGGTGCCGAGATACCAGAGCAGCCCCAGGGCGAGTGCGCCCTGGGTAAGGATGGCGGCAATCAGCCAGGGCGCCATTGCGACGCCTTAGTTGCCGCCGCGGTAGTTCGGGCTTTCGCGGGTGATCGAGACATCGTGCACGTGGCTCTCGTTGAGGCCGGCGCCGGAGATCTTCACGAATACCGAATTGTCGCGGAAGGCCTGCAGGGTCGGCGCACCGGTATAGCCCATGGCGGCGCGGAGGCCGCCCGCCAGCTGGTGCAGGACATTGCCGGCGGCGCCCTTGTAGGGCACCTGGCCCTCGATGCCCTCGGGCACCAGCTTCAGGCTGTCATTCACTTCCTGCTGGAAGTAGCGATCGGCCGAACCGCGCGCCATGGCGCCCACCGAGCCCATTCCGCGATACGACTTATAGGAGCGGCCCTGGTAGAGGTAGACCTCGCCCGGGCTCTCGTCGGTGCCGGCGAGGAGCGAACCGACCATGGCGCAGGAAGCGCCGCCCGCCAAGGCCTTGGCCAGATCGCCTGAGAATTTGATTCCGCCGTCGGCGATGACCGGAATGCCGTGCTTGTCGCCTTCCTCGGCGCAGGCCATGACCGCCGCGAGCTGCGGCACGCCGACGCCGGCGACGATGCGGGTGGTACAGATCGAGCCGGGGCCGATACCGACCTTCACCGAATCCGCGCCGGCATCGATCAATGCCCGGGTGGCCTCGGCGGTCGCGACATTGCCGGCCACGATGCGGGTGGAATTGCTCTCGCGCTTCACCCTTTCCACCGACTTCAGCACCCCGGTCGAATGGCCGTGCGCGGTGTCGATGACGAGCAGGTCGACACCGGCATCGATCAGCGCCAGAGAGCGCTCGAAGCCGGCGTCGCCGACGCCGGTCGCCGCTGCCACACGGAGGCGGCCCTGCGCATCCTTCACGGCGTTGGGGTTGAGCTGCGCCTTCTCGATATCCTTGACGGTGATCAGCCCGACGCAGCGGCCCTCGTCGTCGACCACCAGCAGTTTTTCGATGCGATGGGCATGCAGCAGCCGCTTGGCTTCATCCTTGCTGACGCCGTCGCGGACGGTGACGAGGTTCTCGTGCGTCATCAGCTCGGCGATGCGCTGGCGCGGATTGCTGGCAAAGCGCACGTCGCGGTTGGTGAGGATGCCGACCAGCCGGCCGGTCTTGCGGCCACCCTGCCCGCCATTCTCCACCACCGGAATGCCGGAGATGTGGTTGGCTTCCATCAGCGCCAGCGCGTCGGCCAGCGTCGCATCGGGGCCGATGGTGATGGGGTTCACCACCATGCCGCTTTCGAAACTCTTCACGGCGCGGACATGCTCGGCCTGCACCAGGATGTCGAGGTTCTTGTGGATCACGCCCATGCCGCCGGCCTGGGCCATGGCGATGGCCATGCGGCTCTCGGTCACCGTGTCCATGGCGGACGACAGGATCGGGATATTGAGGGAAATGTCCTTGGTCACCCGGGTGCGGATGTCGACATCGGTCGGCAGCACATCGGAGCGCGCAGGCTGCAGCAGCACGTCGTCGAACGTCAGTGCGCTATCGCCGGTGATGGAAGTAATGATCTTCGCCAAGGGTCGGGCCCTTCCCTTCTGAGCATCAGAAAAACGGAAGCCCGTGAGCGGGAACGACTCGTCGCCGGCTCACGGGTTGGCGAGGGTGATTACCACCGAGGCGGGGGAATGGGAAGGGTGGTTATCTGCAGGGCTGGTGCGCGCTGACCCCCACCCTTGATCCCTCCCCGCAAGGGGGAGGGAGACGCAGACTACGATGTCAGTGTGAGGGTCTCCCTCCCCCTTGCGGGGAGGGGACAGGGGTGGGGGGCCGCAGCCACCGGCGTCCGCACCGTCCACAGGCGTCTACGCCCAATTGGCTCCGCCCTCTCGGAGCGCTACAGTATCCTCGCGGACGCGCCTCGACGGTGCGATGAACACGCACCGGGGAGGACGTCGCCAGAGGAACAAATCACGAACGAGGAGGAGTAGATGGCAAACGACAACGGCAGACAAGCCGGGCCCCGGTGCATTGCGCTGGTGGGGCCGTTCGCGAGCGGCAAGACTTCACTGCTCGAAGCAATCCTCATGCGCACTGGGGCCATTACCCGACAAGGCCACGCCAGGGACGGCAACATGGTGGGCGATGCCTCGCCGGAAGCCCGGTCGAACGGCATGAGCGTCGAGGTCAACGTTGCCGACACCGAGTTCATGGGCGACCGTTACACCTTCATCGACTGCCCCGGTTCGGTCGAGTTCCAGTACGAGTCGCTGCCGGTGCTGGCCGGCTGCGACATGGCGGTGGTGGTGGCCGAGGCCGACCCCAAGAAGGTGGCGGCGCTGCAGCTGATCCTCAGGGACCTCGAAGCGCGCAAGCTCCCGCACCTCATCTTCCTCAACAAGATCGACAAGCTCTCGGGCCAGGTCCGCGACATCCTGACGATGCTGCAGCCGGCAAGCCGCGTGCCGCTGGTGCTACGGCAACTGCCGATGACCAAAGGCGGCGTGGTGACCGGGTGCATCGACCTGGCGCTCGAGCGGGCGCATGTCTACCACGAGGCCGAACAGAGCGAGATCGTCGCACTGCCCGATGGCGAAAAGGCCGACGAGATTGCAGCGCGCACCGCCATGCTCGAGCAGATCGCCGATTTCGACGACGTGCTGATGGAGCAGTTGCTCGAAGACGTGCAGCCGGAAAAGGACCTGATCTTCAAGGATCTGGTCGAGGAAATGCGGGCCGGCAAGATCTGTCCGGTGTTCATCGGCTCGGCCGAGCATGGCAACGGCATCACGCGCTTGCTGAAGGCGATCCGCCATGAAGCGCCGACCGTGAAGGAGACCCGCGCCCGCCTCGGGCTCGCCGACGGGCCCGGTGCGGTGGTGCAGATCATGAAGACCATGCAGACGGCCCGCAGCGGCAAGATGTGCGTGGCGCGCGTACTCAGCGGCAGCGTCGCCGACGGGGCGACGCTCCGCTCCTCCGATGGACGCGAAAGCAAGGTCTCGGGGCTCTTCCGGGTGACGGGCCAGGAGACGCAGAAGCGTGACGCTGCACGGGAGGGGGAAACTGTGGCGCTCGGCAAGGTCGAGGCGGCCCGCACCGGCGATACGCTTGCTGCCGGCCGCATGGTGCCTGACCTGATGCCACTGCCTCCGAGCATGCCGATGATGGCTATCGCGGTTGCGCCGCGGGAGCGCAAGGACGACGTCCGCTTGTCGACGGCGCTGCAGCGCATCCTCGAGGAGGATCCGTCGTTGCACCTGACCCAGGTGCCGGAAACCGGCGAAACGGTGCTGGAAGGGCATGGCGAGATGCACCTGCGCGTCGTCATCGAACGGCTCACCGGACGCTATGGCGTCCCCGTCACCACTTCGGTGCCGCGCATCGCCTACCGGGAAACGATCCGCAAATCCGCCAATGTGCGCGGCCGGCACAAGAAGCAGTCGGGCGGACACGGGCAGTTCGGCGATGTGGTGCTGACCATCAAGCCCTTGCCGCGCGGCGGTGGGCTCGGCTTTGACGAGAAGATCACCGGCGGCGTGGTGCCCCGACAATATATCAGCTCGGTGGAGGCGGGGGTGCGCGAGTATTTCGGTATGGGCGGCCCGCTCGGCTTCCCGGTGGTCGATGTGGCGGTAACGCTGACCGACGGCTCGTACCATACGGTCGACTCGTCCGACATGGCGTTCCGCCAGGCGGCGCAGATCGGCATGCGCGAAGGCATGCCGCAATGCGAGCCGGTGCTGCTGGAGCCGGTAATGGAGGTGACGGTGCACTGCCCGAGCGAGGCGACGGCGCGGATCAACGCCATCCTGCCCCGGCGCCGCGGCCAGATCGTCGGCTCCGACACCCGCGACGGCTGGGACGGCTGGGACGATGTCCGCGCCTATGTTCCGGCTTCGGAGATGCAGGATCTCATCGTCGAGCTTCGGTCAGCGACGGCCGGGGTCGGCAGCTTCGAGCAGGAATTCGACCACCTGGCCGAGATCGGCGGCCGCCTGGCCGAGGAAGTGGCGAGCAAATACGGGAGGCAGGTGGCTTAGGGGCCCAGCGGTCGGAGCGCGCGGCCCCCTACCCTTGATCCCTCCCCACAAGGGGGAGGGAGACGTTTGAACCGAGAACGAAGAACTATCGCCTCCCTTCCCTTGTGGGGAGGGAATGAGTGGGGGGGTGCCCCACGCACTGGCAATAGCGTTAAGCCTCGACAGCCGCGGCTTTCGTCGGCTCCGGCAGGTCCAGCGCCTCCACCTTCGCGATCAGCGGCTCGATCCGCTCGACCGCATCGATGTGACGCTGCTCCATTACGAAGTTGACCGTCATGAACTCGCGGCCGGGGCAGAAGGTGGCGATGTTGGAGGCGGGGTGATAGGCGCCGCAATAGATCGGCTCCATCATCCATTGGGTGACCGGGCCCAGCGTGCGGTGCGGCGGGACCAGGGTCAGCACGGTGTCGACACGCCCCGAGAAGCGCCAGAAGCGTGGCCCGTAGAGGAACGGGAACCAGCTGTGGAGCTTCCTGTGCATGGCGAACAGCGCCAGTATCTGGGTCTGGAACGAGGTGATGTCCTTGTTCTCGATCTGGCTCACCACGTCGTCGACCGAGCGCACGTACTCGACGAAATCCTCCTTGTAGGGGAACTTCGCCTGCAGCGCCCGAACGCGAAAGAAATCGTCGTCGGCATCGGTGCGGCGGGTGTCGAGCATGGTGTAGGCAGCCGCGATCACCGCCTCGTTGAGGCGACGATCGGTATCGGAATGCAGCGCGTGCGTGACGATGGCGAAGTAGAGCGAACGCTGCCGCACACCGAGCCGGCTCGCCAGCCGGCGCAGCCGATCACGGCGCAGCGGCAGGGTCTTGAAGCCGAACGGCTTGTCGGGCGGCGACAGGATGTGGGCGAAGAACAGGTGCAGCGACACGCCGATGCCGGCCTGCAACGCCCCTTTGAACCGATCGCCGAAGCTGACCTTGTTGTCCTTGTTGGACTGGATGCCGTGCCCGGCGGTCTGCGAGCGCGACAGCAGCGCCGAGTCCGAGCCCTCGAGCACACAGTGCGCGGCCCGCACTTGGATCACCGAGATACGGCCCTCGGCATCGGGACCGTTCTTGAGGGTTGCCGCCATGAAGCGGAACAGCGGCAGGTCCGGGTGATCGAAGATGTCGGCGCTCTTGGACAGCCACTTGTCCGGATAGCCCTCGAAGCTGTCGACCAGCTCGACCGAAGTGATGGCCTCAAGCTGGGTGTCGGTAAACGGATGCCCCGGCCGGGCACCGACGAAGCCGTGCGTCAGTTGCGGCGCCAGCGCCACCACCTGCGCCACCAGTTCCTTCAGCTTCGCCTTGTCGAACCGCTCCTTCGAAAAGGCGGTGAAGAAGATCGTGTCCTTGCCGGCGTAGAGAAACCACTGGAAATTGGTGAACAGCGCCTGTGGGTTCTTCTGCACTGCTGCAAAGGCGAGGTCGAGCGCCTCGGCATGATTGCTGGCAAAGCTCGACGACGAAAAGCTCTTCATGGTTCAACCCGAACAAAATGTGGCCACTATAAGCCACGTGTTGGCCAAACGGGTCAATCGCCGAGGCCCAGCGCGATTAATGGGCCGGCAACGTGTTGCGTTGCGGCGCCACGCACCTTAAAGCTCACATCGATAGTTTCAATCCTAACATTGCCTCGTTCGAGGCTCCCCCCGTGCGCATCATCCCCCTCGTCCTTGCGGTCGCGCTGTTCATGGAAAACATGGACTCGACCGTCATTGCGACCTCGCTGCCGGCGATCGCGGCGGATATCGGGGCCGAGCCGATCTCGCTGAAACTGGCGCTTACCGCGTATTTCGTGGCGCTCGCCATCTTCATCCCGCTGTCAGGCTGGATGGCCGATCGCTTCGGCGCCAAGAACATCTTCCGCGTCGCCATCGTGGTGTTCATGGCCGGCTCGATCTGCTGCGCCTTCTCGGATTCGCTGCTGACGTTCGTCCTGTCGCGGTTCCTGCAGGGAATCGGCGGCTCGATGATGACGCCGGTGGCGCGCCTGGTGCTGGTGCGCGCGACACCTCGCAACGAGCTGGTCTCGGCCATGGCCTGGCTCACCATCCCGGCGCTGATCGGGCCGATCACCGGTCCGCCGCTCGGCGGCTTCCTCACCACCTATCTCAGCTGGCACTGGATTTTCTGGATCAATGTGCCGATCGGCATCATCGGGCTGATCCTCGTCACCAGGTACCTGCATGCCGCCGACAGCCGCAACGAACGGCCGGTGGACGTGCCCGGACTGATCCTGTCGGCCATCACCTTCGCCGGCATCATGTTCGGATTCTCGGTGATCAGCCTGCCGGCCATCCCGACCATCACCGGCTATGCCTCGATCGTGGTCGGCGTGATCGCCGGGCTGCTCTACCTGCGACACGCCAGGCGCACGGCGTTCCCGATCCTCGATCCGAAAATGTTCCGGTTGCCGCTGTTCCGCAACGCCATCATCGGCGGCTCGCTGTTTCGCATCGGCATCGGCGCCTTCCCGTTCCTGATGCCGCTGATGCTGCAGCTGACCTTCGGGTTGACGCCATTCGAATCCGGCCTCACCACCTTCGTTGCTGCGATCGGGGCGATCCTCTCCAAGTTCGGGGCCGAAAGGCTCTATGCCGCCTTCGGCTTCCCCCGGACGCTGATGGTGACGGCCGTGCTCGGCTGCACCTTCCTCGCGGTCAACGGCTTGTTCACTCCGCAGGTCCCGCATTGGGTGCTGATGGGGGCGCTGCTGTTCGGCGGGCTCACCCGTTCGTTCTTCTTTACCGGCGTCAATGCGCTGGTCTTCGCCGATGTCGATGAGGAGCACGCCAGCCAGGCGACCGCCATCAACGCGGTGAGCCAGCAACTGAGCGTCGCCGCGGGCGTTGCGGTAGCGGGCGGTGCGCTCGAGGTGACGTCGAAGCTGCATGGCGGAGGATTGGTGCTGGCCGATTTCCACATTGCCTGGTTCGTGGTCGCGGCAGTCGCCATCTGCAGCGCCATCCCTTTCATGCGGCTGCCGCCCGACGCGGGCAGCGACGTGTCGGGTCACAAGGCAAAGCCCATCGCCAAGCCGGTTCCGGCGACACTCTAGCCAGGTTCGATATGTCCGCGCTCCGCCTGACCCCGCTGATCCTCGCCGTGGCGCTGTTCATGGAGAACATGGACTCGACGGTCATCGCGACTTCGCTGGCAGCCATTGCGCACGACATCCAGACCGAGCCGATCGCGCTGAAGCTGGCGCTCACCACCTATATGGTGGCGCTGGCCATCTTCATCCCGATCTCGAGCTGGATGGCCGACAGGTTCGGCGCCAAGCGGGTGTTCGCCTGGGCCATCGTGGTGTTCATGCTCGGCTCGGTGTGCTGCGCCATCTCGGATTCGCTGCTGACGTTCGTCCTGTCGCGTTTCCTGCAGGGCATGGGCGGGGCGATGATGACGCCGGTGGCGCGGCTGGTGCTGGTGCGGGTGACGCCGCGGCAACAACTGGTCGACGCCATGGCGTGGCTGTCGATTCCCGGCCTCGTCGGCCCGATCGTCGGGCCGCCGATCGGCGGCTTCATCACCACCTTCGCCAGCTGGCACTGGATCTTCCTGATCAACGTGCCGATCGGCATCGTCGGCATCATCCTCGTCAACAAGTACCTGCCCGAATGGCACCGGAACGAGCCGAGGAAGATGGATTTCACCGGCTTCCTGCTCGCCGGGCTCTGCTTCGCCGGCCTCGTGTTCGGCATCTCGGTGCTGACGCTGCCGGCGCTTCCTGCCAGCTTCGGCTATGGCTCGCTGTTCCTCGGCGTGGTGGCGGCAATCGCCTACTGGTTCCACTTCCGCCGCACCGAGTATCCGCTGCTCGACCTCAGGATCTTCCGCCAGCCGCTGTTCCGCCTGACCATGATCGGCGGCACCATCTTCCGGCTCGGCACCGGCGCCATGCCGTTCCTGTTCCCGCTGATGCTGCAGCTTGCGTTCGGCCTGAACCCGTTCGAGAGCGGCATGGTGACCTTTGCTTCGGCGGTCGGCGCCTTCACCATGAAGTTCATGGCCGAGCGTTTCATCGCGCGCTGGGGTTTTCGCAAGGCGCTGGTGATCGCCTGCACCGTCACCGCCGGCGGCGTGCTGGCCATGGGACTCTACACGCCGGACACCCCGACGCCACTGATGCTCGGGCTGCTGGTGGTCACCGGCTTCTTCCAGTCGCTGTTCTGGACGACGACCAACGCCTTCATCTTCGCCGATGTCTCCGACAAGGATGCCGGGCAGGCCAACGTGCTGAGCCAGGTCAGCGTGCAGTTGTCGCTGGCCTTCGGTGTCGCAGTCGGTGGCGGCATTTTCGAGGGCGTCCACCTGCTGCATGGCGGCGCCCCTGCTCTGAACGATTTCCACGTGGCATTCTGGGTCATGGCGACGGTGACACTGATCGCCGCCCTGATCTTCCTCAGAGTGCCAAGGACGGCGAGCATGCATAGCCACCAGGCCGAGAGCGGCGCGGCGGCGGAGTGAGCGAGGGACCATGGTCTGCGTGAGCGCAATTAGTGGGGCTCGGTCCTAGACCTCCCCACCCACCGGGTCATTCCCGCGAAAGCGGGAACCTCTGTTTTTCTGGCCGTTTGCACGATCGCAAAACGGAGTTCCCCGCTTTCGCGGGGATGACACCGAGTTTGTGGGACCTGCAAAGCCTCGGTCGTGTACCCCCTCACTCCGGCGTGTACCCCCTCACTCCGGCGCGTTGCCCTTGAAACCCCGAGCCAGGAGATACGTCTCGGCAGAATCGGCGCGGCTGGCCTTGGGCTTGGCGTGGATCGTGGTGGTGAAATGCTGCTTCAACAGATGCAGCAGTTCGTGCTCGGTGCCGCCCTGGAACACCTTGGCGATGAAGGTGCCGCCCGGCGCCAGTACGCGGATGGCGAAATCGGCGGCGAGCTCGACCAGGGCGATGATACGCAGGTGATCGGTGGCGCGATGTCCCGTCGTCGGCGCTGCCATGTCGGACATGACGATGTCGGCCTTGTGCCCGCCGAGCGCCGCGATCAACGCAGCCGGGGCATCCTCGTCGTTGAAATCCTTCTGCAACAGGATCACGCCGGGAATCGGGTCCATCTCAAGATAGTCGATGCCGACGATCAGCGGCTTTTCCTCGGTCGAGCCGACGATCGGCGCGGCGACCTGGCACCAGCCGCCGGGGGCCGCGCCGAGATCGACGATGCGCTGGCCCTTCTTGAACAGGTGGTAGCGCTCGTCGAGTTCCTTGATCTTGAAGGCGGCGCGCGAGCGATAGCCTTCGGCCTTGGCGCGCGCCACGTAGGGATCGTTGAGCTGGCGCTGCAACCACAGGGTCGAGCCGATCTTGCGGCCCTTGGCGGTCTTCACCCGCACCTTGAGATCGGTGGCCGAGCGGCGGCCGGTCCCCTGCCCTGTTCCCTTCGGCATCAGCGGCTCCTGCGATTGTTGGCGCGACCGGCCCGGTCGGCGTCGATCAGTGAAATGAGGATGCCCTCACGCAGTCCGCGATCGGCGACCCGCACCCGATCGGTCGGCCACTCGCGGCGGATCGCCTCGAAGATGGCGCAGCCTGGCAGCACCAGGTCGGCGCGATCCTTGCCGATGCAGGGATGAGCAACACGGCGGTCAAAGCTCATGCCGAGCAGCGCGCTCATGGTGGCGTCGACATCGGCACGGGTCATCCACAGCCCGTCGACCTTCTGGCGCTCGTAGCGCTCGAGGCCCAGATGCAGCCCGGCCAGCGTGGTGACGGTACCGGAGGTACCGATCAGATGCACCGGGTGCTCGGCAATCATCTGGCGCAGTTTTTCGCGCCCGCGGAACTGGCGAAGCTGGCCGGCGACGAAACCCACCATCTCCTCGAAGGTGTCGGGGGTGACGTTCACCCCGCCGAACTTCTCGGCGATCGACACCACACCCACCGGCAGGGACTGCCAGGAACGGATCGACGACGACATTCGGCCCTGGCGGCGCGGGCGACCACCGCGGAAATCGAGCCATGCCAACTCGGACGACCCACCGCCGATATCGAACATCAGCGCGCCTGACGAGGCTTCCTCGATCAGGTCGGCGCAGCCGGTGACGGCCAGCGAGGCCTCGGTCTGCCGGTCGACGACCTCGAGCACGAGACCGAGTTCGCGTTCGACCCGAGCGATGAACTCGGCGCCGTTTGCGGCGGAACGACACGCCTCGGTGGCGATCAGGCGCATGCGTGTCGGTTCGTGTTCGCGCAGCTTGTTGCGACAGAGCCGCAGCGCCTCCATGGTCCGCTCCATGGCGGCATCCGACAGCCGGCCGGTGGTCGAGAGGCCCTCGCCGAGCCGGACGATGCGGGTAAAGCCGTCAAGCACGCGAAAGCTGTTCTCGTGCGGGCGGGCGATGAGCAGGCGGCAGTTATTGGTGCCGAGATCCAGCGCCGCATAGAGCGGGCCTCGCGACCGGCGCGACGAGGGATTGCCTGCAGGGTGCGTCCGCCGCTCCGCTCCGCCAGCTCCAGGTTGCCCCCCGGGATTCGCGGTGCTCGGACTCGGGCCTCGGCCCTGCCCGTCACGGTGCCGCTCCGGGCGCTCCGTCCCGGCTGCGGCGGCGGACCGATCTTGATCGGTCAACCTTGCTCCATTTCCCCGTGCGGTCGCCGACTGCCGGCCGAAGCCGTGGGCGCCCGACGCGGGCATATTTCAGTGTCGCCAATGAGGGTAGAGGATGATCGGAGCCAACGCAACGCCCTGAATCTGCCGCAAACTTGAACGGTGCGTGAGCGGATCGAGGTCGCTGCAGAATGCCGCAAAAGGGGTGTTGATCAGACGATCGATTATCGCTAGAAGGCGCGCACCAAATGCTGACGGCCACGCCGACGGCATCCAGGCTAAGCGCTTGGGGAATAGTTCAATGGTAGAACTGCGGACTCTGACTCCGTCAATCTTGGTTCGAATCCAGGTTCCCCAGCCAGCCCTCTCCTTGTGAAGTATCAGCTATTTAGCGGTCGCCGCTACTGCAGGTCGAGAGCCCTGGCGTGTGCCGAGCGTGGGCCGCCGATTTCGGTGCGTTTCTGAATGTTTCTCCAGGGGGTCGGCGGCTCCGTGGCACAGCTTTGGTACGCGAGAAGATCATCGGCTGAGGTCGCGCCAGCGGCCAAGATGTTTATCTCAAGCGGCCGTGAAACAGCAGGCAAGGTCGGGGGTTTTGATCGGCGCCGACCAGAGCAATGGTTCAGAGGACGGTTCGCGACCCGCCAGTTCCCTCTTCAGGCAACCTTGAGCCCGCGGAACGTCAGGCTCACTGACTGGCCAGCTTGATCCACGCCGGTGCGTGGTCGCTCGGTTTTTGCCAACTGCGAGTCTCGACATCGACGCCGGCGTCCAGCAATGAATTGGAGAGCGTGGGGCTGATCAGGATGTGATCCATGCGCAAGCCCGAGCTTCGGTCGTGGCCACCGCGGTATGAGAAGTTCCAGTAAGTGTAGATGCCCTTGTCGGGGTGGATCACCCTGAGAGCGTCGATCCAGCCCTGATCGAGCAGCCTCGCATAAGCTGTTCGCGCTTCCGGGAACATCACCGCGTCCCAAACCCATCGGCCAGGCACGACTGCATCCAGGTCCGTCGGCACCACGTTGAAGTCACCACAAAGCACTGTGGGTGCGCCGGCGGCCAGCAGCGCCCGCGCATGATCGAGCAGGCGTTCGAACCAGCGCATCTTGTACTGGAATTTGGGTCCGGGCGCGGGGTTGCCATTGGGGAGATAAAGGCATCCCACGACGAGATTGCCGACCTGGGCCTCGAGGTAGCGGCTGTGACTATCATCTGGATCTCCGGGCAGACCGCGGCGACGCTCGATCGGCACGGTCCCGCGAGCCAGGATGGCGACGCCGTTGTAGGATTTTTGTCCATGCCAGATCGATCGGAACCCGGCCTCCGCGATGGCAGCCTCGGGAAACTTCTCGTCGGAGGTCTTCAACTCCTGCAGGCACACCACATCACTGTCGGTTGCGGCCAACCACCTCAGCAGCACGGGCAAGCGTCCATTGACGCCATTAACGTTGAAGGTGGCGAGCGTAGTCATGACCGAGGGTCTTTCGATTGGGCATGTTGTCCCGGCATCAGGGGAGACTCAGCGTTGCGTCAGGCCAGCGCCTTCCATCGCGTCCTCGACGGCTTCCGCAGCTTCTCGCTCGACGCGCTTTCGCTCTTCCTCGATCTCGCGCGCATCGAGGTGCTCGAGTCCGACGATCTTGTTCGTGGCGGGCGAATGTTCGATGAGGTAGTCGAGCTTGACGTGCAACGCCGCCTCGCTGCGCGCGCCAGCGACAAGGATAACGCCGCTGATCACAATAGCTGCAACCGACAGGAAGATATTGAAGGCGAACATGAAGCCTTCATTGAACTGCAAGGCGGCGCCAATTCCGACACCCAGCATCAAGGCCATGAACGTGGCAACGAATCCCCGCCAGTCCGCGAGGAAGTCGGCGAAGCGGTAAATCAGTCCACTGATGCGACCGGAAGGTACTTGCTTCATGGTGGCATCGATAACGTCCCTGACCGGATTTGGATGCGGCTCCCAGCGTTGACCAATCAGCACAGCGCGAATTGCCGGTAAGCACCGGCGCACTGACGCGAAGACGTCAGGTTCGTGCCGGGCGCAACCTTGCCCCACTCGCCGAAGTTGAGGCCATCAGCATCAAGGAGATCACAATGGCATCCAAACCCACGGTTGGGCGACAGCGGGAAATCCAGGCGGAGGTCGCTGCGGCCGACGCCGCTACTCCCAAAAAGCGCGAGGTGGCCATGCAGGCGGGTGCCCGCCGCTATCCCGAGCCGCCATTTCCCAAGCAGCATCAATCCAAGCCCGGCGCGGAGTTCAAGCTGGACCCCGCTCCGCTATATGACGCGCCGTTCTATCTTGGCTCGAAGAAGCTCGCTGGAAAGGTAGCGTTGATCACCGGCGGCGACTCCGGCATCGGTCGGGCGGTTGCGGTGCTATTTGCTCGTGAGGGCGCCGACGTGGCGATTGCGCACCTCTCGGAAGACCGAGACGCGACGGAGACCAAGGCCGCTGTCGAAAATGAAGGCCGCAGCGCTATCGTGATCAAGGGAGATGTGCGCAGCCGCAGCTTCTGCGAAGCCGCGGTCGAGCAGACGATCGCCGCTTTCGGCCATCTCGACGTCCTGGTCAACAACGCTGCTTTTCAGGTCCACACCAAGCGCATCGAGGACCTGAGCGAAGAGCATTTCGACGAAACGTTGAAGACTAACCTCTACGGCTATTTCTTCATGGCGCAGGCCGCAGCGCGGGTGATGAAGCCAGGTTCAGCCATCATCAACACCGGCTCGGTCACCGGCATCGAGGGCAGCCCGGCACTATTGGATTATTCCATGACCAAGGGCGGCATCCACGCCTTCACCCGATCGCTGGCGGGTCAACTGTTGAAGCGGCATATTCGGGTCAACTGCGTTGCGCCAGGACCGGTGTGGACCCCACTCAATCCCTCGGACAAGGAGGCCGACGACGTCAGCAAGTTCGGTTCGAAGGTGCCAATGAAGCGCCCGGCGCAACCGGAGGAAATCGCGCCAGCCTATGTCTTTCTCGCCAGCCCGCAGATGTCGAGCTACATCACCGGCGAGATTCTGCCGATCGTCGGCGGCTATGGCGGCGCATAAAGTGAGAGGGTGTGCGTACCGGTCGTGCCGCCACTGTGTTGAGGTGTCATATGGGCCAGGCTCCCCACCATGCGACACCCAATAGAGCGATGACAATTGCCCACCCAGGCGCCGTGCCGGCCTCTGAGCATGGTGCTGCACTCTCGGGCCTATGTCCTTCCGCTTCTGCCCCGACCTGCGAACATCGAGGCGAAGATGCCGCTCGACACGACTGCAAGCCGATGCGCCTGCCGCGAAGCACGGGTGCAACCAAGTTCCGAGACCGGCGTATTAAGATCGTCCTGGAGAGGTAACATGCGGTACTACTTCGACATTTTCGAGGGGGATCACTGGACGCGTGACGACGCCGGCCTGGAGTGCGCGAACGATGGCCGCGCTCGCTTCCAGGCTGTCCTTGCGCTGACAGAGATGGCTCGGGAATTTCTACCGGGTGATGGCCCCTCGATGGACCTGAAGGTCAGGGTGAGACGGGGAGCGCGGGTGGCATTCACCGTCGGTCTGTTTTTCGAGACCTCGGCGGGACCAGCGTTGAGCGACCCGTCCATTGCGGATCAGCAGCCAATGGGCCATCTGCAAGGCGATTGACACAGCTCAACGACCAGCCCTCAAAACGGCGTCGTGACAGACCTATCGCGCTGATTTCGCTACCGCTTCCGGAGCGGCGGCGAAGGTCGGTTGCCGTTACGAACTTGATTGGCCGCAGGGATGTCGATCCACCACCCGTGTTTCGGTTCCTGTGATTTGGCTGACATGACGCCTCAGCCGGAACTCAGCGCGCCTTTGCTACCCACGTGGCGCCCGCTGAACGGGCATTCTCCATCAAAGAGGCCACGATCATGAAAGCTCTATCGAAATTCGCCCTTGTCGGCCTGCTCGCCCTGGCGCCAATGGTCGCAGGAAGTCTGAGCGGCGCCGTCGCCGGCGGCCGTCCCGATAGCCCCGGCAAGTCGGAATCCGCCCATGAGAATGCGGGCGGCGGCAACGGCAATGGCAATGGCAATGGCAGTCTCGCCTCGCAGGCCGGTGGCGGCAACGCGGCGCATGCGTCGGAGCAAGGATTGGCGCATGCCAGCGACAAGTCGATGGTCGGCAAGATTCGCGCCTATGCCGCATTGGACGCCGCGGTGCAGTCGGGCGAGCTGCAACAGGCCGTGACCCATGCCCAGACGGCGTTTGACGAGGCCTATCCGGATTTCGATACGCTCACGGCCGAGGAGCAGGCGGCAGCGCTCGCGAGCCCCGAGGGGATCGCCCTTGCCGAGGCCCAGCAAGCTCTCGACGAGGCCGTCGGTGAGCGGGATGCGGCGTTGGCCGCCATCAGCAAATCCACCGATCCGGCGGTGAAGGCCTATATCGACTCCCTGCTTGCCGACTGAGTGAGACGCTGCGACAGGCCGGTCCGTCCGGCCTGTCGTTCTTCGAGTGTCGGCGGCCTGACGCAAAGCTCGATGCGCCACTCCGTCCGGTCGAGCCGCTGGGCCCTCAGAGCGCCGCAGTTCCCTCTGGCCGTGGGTCACCCCGGACTCCCTCTTGACCAATGTCGTTATAACGTCATAACTCTCTGGCGTCAGACGGGCACGGAGTCCGGCTGGCGCGCACAGGGAGAAATTCAACATGCAGCTGTTCCAGGCTTTCACGCGCTCCGCGGGGGCGGTCGCGGTCCTGCTTTCGAGCACCGCGCTGGTCCAGGCCGCGGATGTGTCGTTCCTCACCCACTGGGCACCGGACACGGTGGCCAAGCTGGAGGCGGCCGCCGCGACCTATACCCAGGCCCACCCGGACACCAAGATCACCGTTCGCGCCGTTCCGTTCGGCGACCTGTTGACGACGCTGCGCACGTCGGGCGGCGGCGCTGGCGGCGCGACGATTGCCGGCATCTACGATGCATGGCTGCCGGACCTCGCCAAGGACCAGCTGGTGGCAGCGGTCCCCGATGCGATCGCGGCCGACACCAAGGCCAACTGGCCGGCCGGCGTGATCGGCGCGGCCTCGATCAGTGGGGTGCTCTACGGCATTCCCAACGAGATCGACGTCTACGCGCTCAACTACAACAAGAAGCTGTTCGCGGAAGCGGGCATCACCGAGGCGCCTAAGACCTGGGACGAATTCCTCGCCGCGGCCGAGAAGCTGACCGACAAGGCCAAGGGCCAGCAGGGCTTTGGGCTGATCAACTCGTGGGCAGCGGGCGTGCTGCACCCGTTCTCGTCGCTGCTGGTCTCGAATGGCGGCGACCTGGTGGTCGACGGCAAGCCGACGCTCGATAGCGAAGCCGCCAAGCAGACCTTCGAGCTCTACGAGAAGCTGATCAAGTCGGGCTATTCCGACCCGGCGATGGCCACTGCCGACGCCAACACCACCGGGCCGTTCCTTGACAGTTTCGTCTCGGGCAAGACCGGCATGATCATCATGGCGAACTGGTGGGAATCGGCGCTCAAGGCCGGCATGGGCGACAATTTCGCCGATATCGCCACGGCTCCGATCCCGGTCGGACCGTCCGGCGACACTGCCCGCTCGATCTCCTATTCGTGGATGACCGTGGTCAACGCCAAGGCCTCGGCCGAGGAACAGGCCGCCGCCTGGGACTTCCTCAACTGGCTCAACGGGCCGGAATCGGGTCCGAACGGCGCCTCCGCCATGGGTGATATCCTGATGTCGATGGGCATCCTGCCGTCGCGCACCTCGGATGGCGCGGCGTTTGCCGACAAGCTCGCTGCCGACAGCTTCCTCAAGGGCTATACCGAGACGCTCGCGAACGCGAAGCCGTTCCCGGTGGTGCTGGGCGGCCAGGAGTTCTCGGAATCTCTGCAGAAGACGCTGGAGGCCATCCAGTTCGGCCAGCTCTCGGCCGCCGATGCGCAGGCAACGGCGCAAGCCGACGCGGCCGAAATCCTCGAGCGCAACGCGAAGTAAGAATGTCGGGGCCATGCCCCGACTGACCAACAACCCACGGTGTCATCCCAGCGTGAGGCCGGGATCCATCTCCGAGACTTCACGACCGGTAACGGATATGGAGAGATCTCAGGTTGGGCCCCGGCTTTCGCCGGGGTGACACCGGTGGATGGGATAGTCCATGACTTCAACCCAACACCGATCGGCGATCGTGATGCTGGCGCCCGCGACCGGGCTGCTGGCGGTCTTCATCATCATTCCGATGCTGCTGACCATCTGGCTGAGCTTTCAGAACTGGTCGACGCAGACCGGGTTCGAGACCGCGACGTTTGTCGGCGTGCAGAACTTCATCGATATCTTCGCCAACAATTCGGTGGGTCGCGACTTCAAGGCGGCGCTGGTCAACACGGCGCTCTATACCGTGGGCTCAGTGGCGATCATCCTGCCGTTGTCGGTGCTGCTGGGTCTGCTGGTGCACCAGAAGATCGCGCCGGGCGGGGTGTTCCTGCGCACCGTGCTGTTCTCCACCTACATGGTGCCGATGATTGCGGTGGCGCTGGTATTCTCAAAACTCTATTCGCCCACCGAGGGGCCGCTGAACCAGATCCTCGGCTGGGTCGGCATCCCGCCGCAGACCTGGCTGAGCGCGCCGCAGACGGCGCTGTTCTCGATCATCCTGCTCAACGTCTGGCAACAGGTGGGCTATTTCACCGTGCTGGTGGTCGCAGGGCTGACGCAGATTCCGGATTCGCTCTACGAAGCGGCCAGGATCGACGGCGCCAACCCGATCCAGCGCTTCTTCTCGATCACCCTGCCGCTGCTCGGCAACACGCTGCTGTTCTCTTCGGTGATCGCCATCATCAACGCCGTGCAGGTGTTCGAGCCGGTGGCGCTGATCACCCAGGGCGGCCCGGTGAATGCCACCAATGTGCTCACCTATCATATCCGTCGCGTCGGCATCGAACGCGCGCAGGGCGGACTGGGCTCCGCCATGGCGGTGACGCTGATGCTGGCGCTGATCGTGGCGATCGCGCTGCTGTTCGCCTTTGCCCGTTCGCGGGAGGCGAAGTCCGCATGAGCACCGCAGCAGCAGACCGCCGCCCGCTCGAGGGTCCGCGCTTCAAGGCCACGCCGGCGAGCGCCTTGCTGGCCCTCGCCATCATCGTGGTGGCAGTCATCGCCGCGTTTCCGCTGGCCTGGATGATCCTCACCAGCCTCAAGACGCCGCAGGAGACCATGCAGGTGCCCCCGGTCTGGCTGCCGGGTGCGCCGAACCTTGACGCCTATACGCAGGTGGCCGAGGTGGTGAGCCTCGGGCGCTCGTTCCTCAACTCGGCGGTGATCGCCCTGGTGACGACCATCGCCATCATCGTCACCAGCCTGATGGCCGGCTACGCCTTCGCCAAGTACGAGTTCCGCTACAAGGAAGCGCTGTTTGCCCTGCTGATCGCAACGATGTTCCTGCCGCCGATCGTCACCCTGATCCCGCTCTACCGGATCACCGGCTATCTGGGGCTGAACGCCAGCCTCGCCGGGGTGATCGTTCCCAACCTCGCCAATGCTTTCGGCATCTTTCTGATGCGCCAGTTCATCAAGGGCGTGCCGGACGAACTGATCGAAGCGGCGCGGGTCGATGGTGCATCGGAGTTGCGCGTGCTGTTCCAGATCGTCGCTCCGGCGGTGATGCCGGCCATCGCGGCGTTGGTGCTGTTCGCCTTCGTCTATCACTGGAACAGCTACCTCTGGCCGCTGACCGTGCTGCAGGGCAGCGCCGACCAGTACCCCATCGTCATCTCGCTCTCACGGCTCCTCAGCTACAACCGCGGCGCCATGAACACCGGCCTGGTGATGGCCGGCGCCACGCTGGCGGTGCTGCCGCCGGTGCTGCTGTTCGTGATCCTGCAGCGCTTCTTCGTTGACTCGGTGGTGAGTTCGGGGGTGAAGGGATGAGTGCGATCCTCGCCATCGATCTCGGCGGCACCCGCTTCCGCGCCGGCCTCGCCGAAGCGGACAAACCAGAAGCGGTGGCCGCGGTGGGGGAATGGGCGGCGCCGCAGAGCCGCGATGATTTTCTCGCCCTGCTGCGCCGGCAACTGGCCGAGCATGGCGCAACCCGGCTTGGGCTCGGCATACCCGGGCTGGCGCAAGGCACAGTGTGCCGCTGGGTGCCGAACCTCCCCTACCTCGACGGGCTCGACCTGGCCGCGGCGCTGCCCGAGGTCTCGATCGGGCTCGGCAACGACGCGCAACTGGCGTTGCTGGCCGAAGCGTCGGCCGGCGCGGCGGTGGGCCTCGAGGATGCGATCCTCCTCGCCATCGGCACCGGGATCGGCTCGTCGGTGCTGGCCGGCGGGCGGATCGTGACCGGCGCCGGCGGCGCGGCATGCTCGTTCGGCTGGGCGGTGGCGGATGTCGACGACCCGGGCGAAGATGTCAGCGGCTGGTTGGAGCGGCAGGCATCCGGACGAGCGCTCGATGCCGCCGCGCAAGGCATTGGCCTGCCGGATGGCGCAAGCCTGGTGCGGGCGGCAAGGGCTCAGGATGCCGCCGCGATCGATGCGCTGGCCCCGTCGATGCAGGCCCTCGGCAGCGCCTTGGCGGGAGCGGTGGCGCTGCTGGCGCCGCAGGCGATCATTCTTGCCGGCGGCGTCGCTGCGTCGCTCGATGTGCTGAAGCCGCTCATTTTGCCGGCGCTGCAGCGACAGCTGCCGCCACACTTGCGAGCAATCGATATCCGCCCCGGGCAGTTCGGGCCCAAGGCGGGACTGGTGGGTGCGGCTTTCGCCGGCGCCTATGGGCCGAACTGGAGGAATGGGCATGGATGAACCAAACGGTCTCATAAAGCCCGATCGGCGGCGGCCGGAGCCGCTGTGGCATCAGGCCGAGATGGCGCTGCGCGAGTTGATCGAGCGCGGCGAATGGAGCTCGGGCATGCAGATCCCCAACGAGGATCGGCTTGGCGAGATGCTCGGCATTTCGCGCATCACGCTGCGCCATGCGCTCCGCAACCTCGAAGAGGCGGGGCTGTTGCGGCGCGAACATGGGCGCGGCACGTTCGTGCGCTCGGCGACTGTGGTCGCCGGTGTGCGCGGCCTCACCAGCTTCACCGACGAAATGAAGACGCTGTCGCTGCAGGCCGGAACCCGGTTGATCGAAGCGCACCGGGTCGTCGCGGACGAAGAGATGGCCGATGCGCTGGAGATCGCCATCGGCGACCCCGTCGTGCAGCTCAAGCGCCTCAGGCTCGGGAACGGCATGCCGATCGGCATCCAGACCAGCCACCTGCCCGAGGCGCGGGTGCCCGGGCTGCTGGAGGACGCGGCGAACGTCCAGTCACTCTATGGCTGGCTGAAGGAGCGCTGCGGCATCACTCCGGTGAAGGCCAAGGAAGTCTACCGCGTCGGCAGCGTCGCGGCCGCCGATGCCGAACTGATCCAGCTTACGGCGGGCACGCCGGCCTTCGAGGTCGAACGCATCGCCTACGACTCGAGGGGCCGTTCGAATACGCCCTCTCCACCATGCGCGCGGACCGCTACGAGATCCGCTCCACACTCTACGTGTAACGCTTTGTTCTGAAAGGCAAACCTATGTCCACCCTGTATATCAGCAAGCTCGTGAAGATCGCCGAGGCGGCGGCCGCCGCGAATGCCGACGCCTTCGACAAGGCTTCGTCCGCCATTGCCGAAACCCTCGCCAACAAGGGCCTGGTGCATCTCTACGGTTCGGGCCACTCGGTGCTGCCGGTGCAGGAAACCTACCCGCGCTACGGCTCGTATGTCGGCTTCAACCCGCTGACCGACCCACGCGTCATGTGGCACAACATTCTGGGCGCCGGCGGCGTGCGTGAGCTGCTGTGGCTCGAGCGCACCGAGAACTATGCCGACAAGTTCCTCGACCACCAGCCGCTCAACGCCGGCGACACCATCGTGATCTTCGGCCACTCGGGCTCAAACGCCTCGGGCATCGACACCGCGCTCTATGCCAAGGCCCGTGGGCTGACGGTGATCGCCATCACGGCGAAATCCAACGCCGGCAAGCCGGCGACGCACTCGTCGGGCAAGCGCCTGCCGCACGCCGCCGATATCGTGATCGACACCGGCTCGCCGGTGGAAGACGCGATTGTCGACATCAAGGGCTGGTCGCGTCCGGTGGCCGGTTCGTCGACCGTGCTCGCCATGATGATGATGCATGAGCTGCTCGCCGAGAGCGCCCAGAAGCTCGCCGACCGCGGCATCGAGCTGCCGGTGTTCGCATCGCCGACCATCCCGGGTGTGACGCTGCACGACACCGACATCATCTACGGCCAGTACCGCGAGCGCATGCTGGAAGCGCAGCAGAAGCACCTGCCGCAGTTCAAGAAGTCGATGGCCAAGGAAGGCTGACGGCGAAGTCCCGGGCGGAAGCTGACCCTGACGCCCGGGACACGTTTCATGGGCCACCGGCCTCGCCGTGTCCTCCCCCGCGTAGCGGGGAGGGGGACCAGCGAAGCTGGTGGAGGGGGAAGCCAGACTCACGGCGACTCCTACGCCCCCTCCACCGCCTTCGGCGGTCCCCCTCCCCCGCCACGCGGGGGAGGATCACCGAGACATCGAGCCCCCCATGTCCCATATCATTGCCTATTCCGGCGCCCGCATTTTCGATGGCGAGGCCTGGCACGATGATGCTGCGCTGGTCGTCGTCGACGGCGTCGTGCATTCCATCGGGGTTGCACCGGCTGACGCCACGCACGTCGCCCTCGACAGCGGGGTGCTGGCACCCGGGCTGATCGACCTGCAGGTGAATGGCGGCGCCGGGCACCTGGTCGGGCCGGCGACGACGGCGGACGACCTTGCCCTGGTCTGCGCCACCCACCGCGCGTTCGGGGTCACCGGGCTGCTGCCGACGCTGATCACCGACACGGCCGAAGTTACCGATGCGGTGCTGGCGGCCGGTGCCGAGGCAGCACGACGCCGGGTGCCGGGCTTTCTCGGGCTGCACCTCGAGGGGCCGCATCTGTCGTTGGCGCGCAAGGGCGCGCACGATCCGGCGCTGATCCGGCCGATGGACGAGGCGGACCTGCAGCGCCTGGAGCGCGCGCGTGCCGCCCTGCCCCACCTGCTGGTGACGGTGGCGGCCGAGACGGTGGCGCCCGAGCAGATCGCCCGGCTGGTGCGCGCCGGCGTCGTGGTCAGCATCGGGCATTCGGATGCGTCGTTCGAGATCACCTCGGCGGCGATCAGGGCCGGTGCCGGCATGGCGACGCACCTGTTCAACGCGATGAGCCAGATCGGCAATCGCGACCCGGGCGTGGTCGGCGCGGCACTGCACCATGGCCGCGTGTGGGCAGGGCTGATCGCCGACGGTATCCACGTCAACCCCGCGACCCTGAGGCTGGCGCTCCGAGCCAAGAACGGGCCGGGACGGATCTTCCTCGTCTCGGATTCGATGTCGCAGGCCGGAACCGACATGTCGAGCTTCATGCTCAACGGGCGGACGATCTACCGCAAGGACGGCGCGCTGCGCCTCGGTGACGGCACCCTGGCAGGCGCCGACCTGACGCTCGACGCGGCGGTGCGCTACATGCACCAGGTGTTCGGCATGGAGCTCGGCGACTGCCTGAAGATGGCATCGCTCTATCCGGCAGAGGCGATCGGGGCAGCGGGGTTGGGGCGGTTGCGACCGGGGGACGCAGGGGATTTCGTCTGGTTCGGTGAAGGACTGAGAGCGCAGCCACTCCCTTCTCCCCTCAGGGGAGAAGGTGGCGCGTAGCGCCGGTTGAGGGGTGAAGCGGCGCCACTAGCTGGACAAACCAGCATGCTAAGAGGCTGAACCCCTCACCCTAGCTTCGCTAACTCGCTGACGCTCGCAAGCTACGCTTGCCCTCTCCCCTGAGGGGAGAGGGGACGGTGGGGCAACTTGCGGCAAACTAGTCCCGGAAGCTGTACCGCGGAGCGGTGTCGGGCCGCAGCAGGATGGCGCGCAGTTCGCTGTCGCCGGCGGCATAGTCGACAGTCTCGGCAGGCGGCTTCGACAGGGCCTGCACGCCGACCCAGCCCGCGACCATCACGCCCAGAAGAATGCCGGCGCCGGTGAAGCGGTACTTGCGGGCGCGCCTCGCGAGCCGTTTGGGCAGCAACAGCAGCCAGGCCACCGGGATCAGCAGGAGGAGAAAGAGCAGTTCCATCTTGGGAACCTCGCACTCATTACTCCGCACTCTAGTCGATCGTGGTTAAGGATTGGTGTGGGGCGCGCCACAGCTCGTTGGAGCCATAGACGCCGGGCTCCGCCGCTGCTACGCATAGGCGTCTAGTAAAGCGGTTTACAAAAAAACAATGACAAGCAAATTCAAGACGGTGTTCGGCGACAAGAAGCCGGTGATCGCCATGGTGCACCTGGGGGCCCTGCCGGGCTCGCCGCTGCACGACTATGAGGGAGGGGTGGAGGCCATCATCGAGGGGGCCCGCAAGGACCTGATGGCGCTGCAGGCCGCGGGGTTCGATGCCGTGATGTTTGGCAACGAGAACGACCGGCCGTACGAATTCCAGGTCGATACCGCCTCGACGGCGACGATGGGTTACGTGATCGGGCGGCTCCGCTCAGAGATCACCGTGCCGTTCGGGGTGAACGTGCTGTGGGATCCGCAGAGCTCGATCGCGCTCGCCGCCGCGACCGGCGCGCGCTTCGTGCGCGAAATCTTCACCGGCACCTACGCCTCGGATATGGGGCCCTGGACGCCGGATGCCGGCAAGGCGATGCGCTATCGCGATCGGCTCGGTCGGCAGGACCTGGCGCTGCTCTACAACGTCTCGGCCGAATTCGCCTATTCGCTCGACCAGCGACCATTGGCCGACCGGGCGCGCAGCGCGGTGTTCTCGTCGATCCCCGATGCGATCCTCGTTTCGGGCGCCATCACCGGCGAAGCGGCGAAAATGGTCGACCTCGAGGCGGTCAAGAAGGCGCTGCCGACCACCCCGGTGCTGGCCAATACCGGGGTCAAGCACGCGACGGTGGCGGATGTGCTCAAGGTGGCCGACGGTTGCATCGTCGGCTCGTCGCTGAAGGTCGACGGTGACACCTGGAAGGCGGTCGACGCCGATCGGGCTGCCGAATTCATGCGGCTGGTCCGCGCCGCGCGGGGGTACTGATGAGTTTGAAGCAATGGGTGATCGACCTGATGCTCATCCCCGGGCTCGCCGGCTATGAGGGGCGGGTCCGCAAGTATCTGAAGGCGGCAATGGCGGGGCTGGGGATCACCTCGAGCACCGACCGGCTGGGCAACCTGATCGCGACGCTTCCGGGCGACAAGGGCGCGCCGAGCGTCATGCTGTTCGCGCATATGGATCAGCTCGGGCTGATCGTGCGGAAGATCGAAGCCAACGGCATGGTTCGGGTCGAGCGGCTGGGCGGCGTGCCGGAGCGGGCCTTGCCCTCCACGGAGGTGCTGTTCTGCATCGGCGAGGGCAAGGATGTGCCTGGGCTGATCGCGCACAAGAGCCACCACGCGACATCGCAGGACGAGAAATACAAGGTCCTGCCCTACCCCGAGCTCTATGTCGATGCCGGGTTCAAGTCGGCGGCCGAAGTGCTGGCGGCGGGGATCGATGTGGGAACGCCGATCGTCTACGCGCCCAAGGTGACCGAGCTCGCCAACGGGCGGATTGCCGGCACGGCAGTCGATGATCGCGCCGCCTGCGCGGTGATGATCGAGGTGGCGAAGGCGCTGGTCGAGGTCAAGAAGCGGCCGACGGTGCATTTCGTGTTCTCGGTGCAGGAGGAATTCAACCTCCGTGGCGCCGTGACCGCGGCGCAGGTGCTGATGCCCGATGTGGCGATCCAGCTCGACCTGATCCTTGCGACCGACACGCCCGACATGGCGGCGCGCGGCGACGTGAAGCTCGGCGGCGGGCCGGCGATCTCACTCTACTCGTTCCATGGGCGCGGCACGCTCAACGGCACGCTGCCGCATCCGGCGATGGTACGGCTGTTCGAAGAGAGCGCAGCGGCGAGAAAGCTGCCGCTGCAGCGGAGCGCCCATATCGGGGCGCTGACCGACCTCAGCTATGTGCAACTGGTCGGCCAGGGCGTCGCCTCGATCGATGTGGGCTTTCCGATGCGCTATTCGCACTCGTCGCGGGAGGTCTGCGACCTGGCCGATCTCGAGCAGCTGACGGCGCTCTTGGTGGAGGCGCTGCCGCGGATCGACAACAAGTTCAGCCTCGACCGGGACGATTACATCGGATGAGGCACTATCTCGGCATCGATATCGGGACGTTTGAATCGAAGGGCGTGCTGGTGGATGCGGAGGGGCGGATCGTCGCCAGTGCCGCCCGGCCGCACAAGATGCTGGTGCCGCAGCCCGGCTGGGCCGAGCACCGGCCCCGCGAGGACTGGTGGGGCGATTTCTGCTTTCTGAGCCGCAAGCTGATCGCCGACAGCGGCGTCGACCCCAACGATATCAAGGCCGTGGCGGCGAGCGCCATCGGCCCCTGCATGCTGCCGGTCGATGCCGAGGGCGAGCCGCTGATGAACGGCGTGCTCTATGGCGTCGACACGCGGGCGGCAAAGGAGATCGAGGACCTGACGGCGCGGATCGGCGAGGACGTGCTGCTGAGCCGCTGCGGCAACGCGCTGACGTCGCAGTCGATCGGACCGAAGATCCTGTGGCTGAAGCGGAACCGGCCGGAGCTCTACGCCAGGACCGCCAAGATCCTGACCTCGACCACATACATCGTCCACAAGCTCACCGGCCGCTATGTGATCGACCACTATTCGGCCGCCAATTTCTCGCCGCTCTACGATGTCGAAAAGCTCGAATGGACCGACGAGCTGGCCGACGACATCATCGGGCTCGACAAGCTCCCCGAGGCGATCTGGACCACCGATATCGCCGGCACGGTGACGGCGGCAGCCGCCGCCGAGACCGGGCTCGCAGTGGGCACGCCGGTGACCACAGGCACGATCGATGCCGGCGCCGAGGCGCTGAGCGTCGGGGTGCTCGACGATGGCGACATGCTGCTGATGTACGGCTCGACCATCTTCATCATCGAGATCACCCCGGTGCGGGTGCCTGATGCAAGGCTCTGGTATGCGCCGTGGTTCTTCCCCGGCAAGCACGCGGCGATGTCGGGGCTCGCGACCTCGGGGACGCTCAGCCACTGGTTCCGCGAGCAGTTCGGCAAAGAGCTCGACCCGGCGACCGCGGTGATGGCGCTGGCGCTCGAGGCCGAGGGCTCGCCGCCCGGCGCCAACGGGCTGGTGATGCTGCCCTATTTCTCGGGCGAGCGGACGCCGATCCACGACACCGAGGCCAAGGGCGTGCTGTTCGGCATGAACCTGACGCATAGCCGCGGCGACATCTATCGGGCGCTGTTCGAAGGCATCGCCTTCGGCACGTACCACGTGTTCGAGACCTATGCAGATGTCGGCCAGCCACCGAGGGCGATCCTCGCGGCCGGCGGCGGCACCAAGAACAGGGTGTGGGCGCAAGCGACCTCGGACGTTTCGGGCCGCACGCAGATCGTGCGGCAGAAGACGGTGGGGGCCTCGTACGGCGATGCGTTCATCGCGGCCCTGGCGATCGGCGACGTGCAACCGGACGACATCCGCACCTGGAACCCGGTGGACCACGAGATCACCCCGGACGAGAACCTGCGCGAGCTTTACGCGCGGCGCTATCGAGTGTTCCGGGAGCTTTACGAGCGGAACAAGGATCTGATGCGGGAGCTGTGAGCTCTAGGCGGCGTCCGCGAGCGGCTTTGCCCGCGTAATTCGCTTCACCTCTTCAGGATCGTGCATCGCCTGCCACAAGTCGGTACGGCGCTGCACATTCAGCCAGAAGTCGGCGCTGTTTCCGAAGACACGCGCGAGGATAAGAGCCGTAGGCGCAGTCACCGTTCGGCGGTTATTGCACAGTTCATTGACGTGGTTGCGCTGTACGCCCATGGCCTCGGCGAGGGCGGCCTGGGTGAGCCCCAGGGGCCGCATGAACTCCTCGACGAGGATTTCGCCTACGCTCGCGGGCTTGCGCCTGGTCGTCAGCATTCACGTCACCTGTAGCTGTGATCGTCGAGGTAGATACCGTCCGCCTCGCCTCGATCTGCGTCCCAACGGAAGAGCTACCGCCATTGCGGGTTGACCCGGATGGAATGAAGAGCAGCGAGATGACCCTGCAGCTCTTGGGCAGGTGCACCGGCCGCAGGTATCGAGGCGCCCTCGCACCCCCTCCGAGCTACGCTAGGTCGCTTTGCTCCCAAGCTTCGCTTGCCTCCCCCCGTCAAGGGGGAGATGGGGCCGGCGTATTTGGCCGGCAGCGTGCTGGCCCCTACCCCTTCACCGACCCCGCCGTCAGGCCGCGAATGATGTAGCGCTCGAGCAGCACGCCGACGACCACCAGCGGCGCGATGGCGGCGGTGGAGAGCGCGGCCATGCTCCACCAGTTGATGCCTTGCGAGCCGGTCTGGCTGGCGACCATCACCGGCAGGGTCTTGGCCTCCGAGCCGGTGAGCAGCGCGGCGAAGAAATACTCGTTCCAGCAGAGGATCAGGCTGAGGATGAAGGCCGCCACCATCCCCGGCAGCGCCATCGGCAGGATGATGCGGAAGAAAGAGCCCCAGGGCCCCAGACCATCGACCTGCGCCGCCTCGTCGAGCTCGATCGGGATGGTGTCGAACTGGTCCTTCATGATCCAGATGACGATCGGCAGCACGGTGAGGGTGTAGAGGAGGACAAGGCCGATGATGCTGTCGAGCAATGCCAGCTCGCGGTAGAGCACGAGGAACGGCAGCGCCAGCACCACCGGCGGCAGGATCAGCTGGCTCAGGAAGAAGAAGCTCAGGTCCTGGTTCCTCATCCAGAGGAACTTGTACTGGAAGCGGCTGAGGCCATAGGCTGCGAGCGCGCCGATCAGCACCGCGAGGAACGAGGCGCCAAAGGCGGTGTAGATCGAATTGAGGAAGCGATCGAGGAACTCGTCGCGCACCGTCGACACCTGCCCGATGGTGTCGGGTGAGAGCCCCAACGAGCGCCAGCCGAGCCAGTTGGGCTGGAAATCGACCCACGGGATCAGGTGGCCGAGCTGCACATCCTTGGCCACCTTCATCGAGGTGGTGATGGTCCAGTAGACCGGGAACAGCGAGACGAAGGCCCAGATGACTAGGGCGGCATAGATGCCGACCTTGCCGGCGACATGCTTCAACCGCCGGGTGGCTGCGCCGGTATCGGCCGAGGCCGGAACAGAGAGGGTAGCTTCGGCAGCCATCAGGTCATCCTCTGCATGTGCTTGCGCAGGAACTTCAGCAGCAGGGTCACGAAGATCACGATCACCACCAGGTAGAACATCGCCAGCATGGTGCCGTAGCCGACATTCGAGCGGTCGCGATACTCGCGGTAGATGAAGCTCGAGACGCTGTCGGTGGCGCCGCCGGGGCCGCCCGAGGTGACGGTGATGATGATGTCGGCGAGCTTGAGCTTGAAGATGATGCGCAACACGATCGCAGTGATCGAGACCGGCAGCATCAGCGGGAAGATCACCTGCCAGAAGCGCTGCCAGGGCGAAGCGCCGTCGACCTTGGCGGCCTCGATGACCTCCTTGGGCATGGCCTGGAGGCCCGCCAGCAGGAGGATCATCACGAACGGGATCGACACCCAGGCATCCATCGCCTCGATCCACAGGCGCGCCACCCACGGGTCGGTGAAGAAGCTCGGGTTATTGACGCCGAGCCAGCGGGCGAAGCGGGCCACCGGGCCAAAGCGGTATTCGAGCATCGACTTGCCGACCATCCAGCTGACGGCGACGGGCGACAGCATCAGCGGGATGAGGAAGACGACGCGCCAGAATTTGCGGGCGCGGATCTCGGCGTTGAGCAGCAGTGCGAGGCCGAAGGCGATGGCATACTCGACGAAGACGAAGAGTACGTAGATCACCATGTTGCGCATGGCGTTCCAGTAGAACGGGTCGCGCACCAGCTGCAGCAGGTTGTCGATGCCGTTGAACTTCTGCCCGGTGAACGAGGCGAGGTTCCAGTCGGTGAAGGCGATGGAGAGGCCGAACAGGGTCGGAAAAATCGCCATCGCCGCGGTGAACAGCGCCGCCGGCAGGATGAACAGCGCCTTCAGCCCCGCCTCGCCGCGCGCCAGCACCATGCCGACGCCCAGTGCCACCGACCAGACGAGGAAGGCGTAAAGCGTCGGCCGCCAGTCCTTGAGCCCGAGCGGCAGCACGCCGGCCGAGTTCAGCGCCTGCAGCACGGCGACGGCGACAAAGAGAACGCTGGCCGCGGCGATGAGCGCCCTGCCCCCGTCCTTGCGGCGACGCGAGACGGCGCCGTAGCTCGGTGATTCAGTCAACGCCATCCATGCCTCATCCGATAGTTCTAGCTCGGAACTAAATCGGCTGGTGACGGTCCGCCACCAGCCGTGGATTGTCAATCACGCCGGGCGCGGCATCACATGCCGAGCGAAGCCTTGTAGAGCTTGATCTGGTCCTCGCGGCCGATCTGGTCGGTGATCTTCTCCCAAGCCGCGGCAATCGCGTCGGCCGTCTCCTGGGCCGAGGCGTACTGGCCGTTGATGCCCTTCACCAGCTCATCCTCGGCGATCGAATAGTACTGGAAGATGCCGGGGATGCGAGGCTCGATGGCGCCGTTCGGGTGGTTGTAGCTGTCGAGGTTGGAGCCGAGGTAATCTTCGACGAAGTCACGGTCGTAGCCGGCCGCCACCCACTCGTCATACTGGAACTGCGAGTTGCGGTAGGGCTGGAAGCCCGACGGATAGGCGGCCATCCACAGCGAAATGTCCTTGCCGCCCAGATGCGCGGCGGCCGACCAGGCGGCCTTGCGCTTCTTCTCGTCGCCGGAGACGCGGCTCGTCACGTAAACGCCCCAGCCCAGATAGGCGAGGTTGGGCGCGAAGTTCTCCTTCTCTTCCCAGGCGGCGGTCTTGGAATTGTAGACCTTCTTGGCGCCGGGGTTGATCGAGAAGCCGACGACATCGCCGACCACCGAGGTATCGGAGGTGCGGGCGTTGGAGCCCACGTCGCCCCACCAGCAGAGCGCCGCACCAGTGCCGCCGAGGAACTGGCTGAACGCGGTGGTGTTGGGATCGGCGTTGAGCTGATCGGGCGGATAGGCATTGGCCTTGACCAGGTCGAGCACATCCTGGATCGCCTGCACCCAGCCGGGATTGTTGACGCGCGGCTTCATGGTGTCGGGATCGAACAGCCAGGCCGGATCGTCCGGATGCTTGGCATAGGCCGCGGCGCGATCGCCGAGGAAGTAGAAGCCGAAGCCGCCCCACTGGTATTTCAGCGGATCGAGGAAGCCATAGGCCTGGGCCCCGGTGAGCGGATCGTTCTTGCCGGCGAGCGCGGCCGGCAACGTGGCGATCTCCTCCCAATGGGTGGGGACCGGCTGGCCGCTGATCGAGCCCTCGCCGAAATAATCCTTGCGATAGGCGAAGGTGTGCGTGTCGCCGTCGAGGTTGACGCGGTAGGTCTTGCCGTTCCAGGTGCCGACCGGCGGCTGCAGGTAACCCACCAGATCCTTGGAATCGATCTGGGTGGCGACCCACTCGGGCATCTCGTCGAGCAGGCCCTTGCCGGCGGTGTCGCCCTCGAAAGGCGCGCCCATCTCGGTGATGTCGAAATCCACCGTGCCGGTGGCGATCGACTGCTGCAGGCGGGCATTGTAGTCGGCCTGCGCCAGGTCGATCCAGTTGATCTTGGCGCCGGTATAGGCCTCCCACGGCTTCAGGAAGCCGCGGAACAGGAAGTTGTGCAGGTTCTGGTTGTTGAGCCCCATGAAGGTCAGCTCGACGCCGGCGAATTCACCTTCGGCCACATTGGCCTTGGTGGCGCCGAGGCAGAGTTCGCCAACCTTCTGCCAATCGGCATCGGTGGGCGAGCCCTTGCCGACGCCGGGGATCTGCAGGATCTGGGCGCGCAGGTCGTCCTGCGCCAGGGCGCGACCGGCAAAGGTGCCGCTGAGCGCGGTGCCGGCGGCCAACGCGGCGGCGCCCTTCATGAAGCTGCGGCGGCTGGCCTGCATGGCCATAACCCGGTTGTAGAGTTCGAGTTTCACGTCTGTTCTCCCTCAAAGCGCCGCTTCCAGCGGCGTTGTCGCCTCCGCGCCGGCGCTCGATAGGAAGTGCACGTGCAGGTCGGGCCGCGCCACGGCGCAACCCAGTCCCTCAACCCCTGCCTACGTCCCTCCCCAGGGAGCGCTCCCTTATATGCGGGATGCTGAGGAATGGTATGGAGCTGACATGTTAGGAGTCAACATGTTGCCGAGGGCCGGTAGCCCGCCGAACGCACAAAGTGGGGGTTGCATTCATTGGTGAGTAGTGCCTGCTTTCATCAGTGAATGCACAGTTTCGGTTATGCGTCCGGCGGCAACACGCCCTTCTTGAGAATGAAGCAGCCGTAAAACCGGCGCTCGCCGGTCTGGATCACCGCGTAGGATTGTTTGGCTGCCGCGTAGAAGGCGAAGCGCTCGATCGAGCCCATCGGTGCCGGCCTGCCCTCGGCCCTGTCGATCGCCGCCTGCACCTCCTGCTGTACCGGCGGCACCTCGTCGGGCTGGCCCACGATCTCCATCCGCAGCGCCGGATGCGGCACGAAGCTGTCGAGCGGCATCAGCGACAGCACCGCCTCGACGGCGCGGCCGGCAGTGACGTTCTCGAGCTTCAGCAACTTGCCGTAGACGGTCTGCCGGGCAATCGAATCCGACGGGAAGTTCATGTCGGCGATGATGAGATCATCGCCATGCCCCATGGATTTGAGTGCGTGCAGCACATCGGCATTCAGGATGGGATCGAGCCCCTTGAGCATGGTGTCCTCCTCCAAGGATGAGGGTGATTAGCATGGCATTGCTCCGCCGTGGACTCGGGAAGTGGCGCTGATGCACCCCACGTGAATCGGAGATCTGCCATGCAACGGCGTGTGGATCGCGAAGTCATCGACAATGCCAGTCAGGTTGCGAGTGGGAGCCAAAGCTTTGTTCGTGCACGCTAAAAGTGATGGCAAGCAATGGCGCTTGATCATTCTATCGCACTAGCTATGTTGCACGGCGCAGTCGTCAGTGTGGACCGTCGACAACGCCCGGCCCTTCGGGGCAGGGATACAAGGCTAAGTGGTTATGCTACGCAGAGATTTCGGTCTTCGCGTGCGGTGGTTTGTTGCGAACTGGCGTACGATTGACGAGGACCGGCGGCAATGACGGCAGCTGGGGGGCGGCTGGCAGTGCTGATGGCGACCTTCAATGGCGCCCGGTTCATCGATGAGCAATTGCGCTCGATCGACCAGCAGACATGGCCGATCATCGACGTCTGGACGTCGGACGACGGTTCGACCGACGGGACGCTCGGCGCGCTGGAGCGTTGGGCGGTGTACTGGAGCAAGGGCGACTTTATGCGCCTGCCCGGCCCCGGCCGCGGCTTTGCGGCAAACTTCCGTTCATTGCTGACCAACGCGAAGATCGACGCCGACTACGTGGCGTTCTGCGACCAGGACGACGTCTGGCTCGCTGAGAAAACCCAGGCCGCCGTTGCCGCCCTGGAGATTTACGGCAGCCGGCCGGCGCTTTATTGCGCGCGCACCATCATCACGGATGCGGATGGAGAGGAACTGTCGCGCTCCCCGCTCTTCCGCCGACCGCCGGATTTTGCCAACGCGCTGGTGCAGAGCATCGGCGGGGGCAACACCATGGTGCTCAATCGGGCGGCGCACCAATTGCTCCGGGAGGCGGCGACGCGCACGGGGTTCGTCAGCCACGACTGGTTCGCCTATCTGATCGTCGCCGGTGGTGGCGGCCGCGTCATCTATGACGAGACGCCGCACGTGCGTTACCGCCAGCATGGCGAGAACCTTGTCGGGTCGAACCAGGGTTGGCGGGCACGGCTGGCACGGATGAAAGCGGCGTTTGGTGGGCGCTTCGTACGGTGGAACGACGACAATTTGGCGGCGCTCGATGCCTGCCGCGATTTGCTGACGCCCGCGGCAACTGAAACCCTCCATCGGTTCCGCCAGGCGCGCTCGGGGCGGCTGCCTGACCGGCTGGTGGACCTGTGGCGCTCCGGCGTGTATCGGCAGACTGCGCTGGGGCAGGTATCGCTCTATGCAGCGGGCCTGCTGGGCAAGCTCTGAGGCGGTAGTAGATCATGGGCGTTGCCGCTAAGGTCCGCAACGGGAAGGGGACTATAAGACCATGACTATCCTGGTGACCGGCGGCGCCGGTTTCATCGGCTCGAATTTTGTCCTCGACTGGCTGGCGGCCAATGACGAGCCCGTCGTGACGCTCGACGCGCTGACCTATGCTGGCAATCTCGCCAACCTTGCCTCGCTCAACGGCGACAGCCGGCACCATTTCGTGCGCGGCTCGATCGGCGATGCGGCGCTGGTCGGGCAGTTGCTGCGCGGCCAAGGGGTTCGCGCGGTGGTCAACTTCGCCGCCGAGAGCCATGTCGACCGCTCGATCTCGGGCCCTGCCCCGTTCTTCGAGACCAACGTCATGGGGACGCTGCACCTGCTCGAGGCGGTAAGGGCTTACGTCGCCGGCCTCGACGAGACGAAGCGGCAGGGCTTCCGGTTCCTGCACGTCTCGACCGATGAGGTCTATGGCACGCTGGAGCGCGATGAGGCCCCGTTCGCCGAGACCAATCCCTACAAGCCGAACAGCCCCTATGCCGCCTCCAAAGCATCCTCGGATCATCTGGTGCGAGCCTATCGCGAGACCTACGGGCTCGCGACCATCGTCACCAACTGTTCGAACAACTACGGGCCCTGGCAGTTTCCTGAGAAACTGATTCCGCTGATCATCCATAACGCCTTGAACCGCAAGGATTTGCCGATCTATGGCGACGGATTGCAGGTGCGCGATTGGCTCTATGTCGGCGACCATTGCTCGGCCCTGCGGCGGGTGCTCGAAGCCGGCGTCCCGGGCGAGACCTACAATATCGGCGGCGACAACCAGAAGACCAATATCGAAGTGGTGCGGGCGATCTGTGCGCTGCTCGATGCGAAGCGTCCGCGCGCCGATGGCGCCAGCTATGCGGCGCAGATCACCCATGTGACCGATCGGCCGGGACACGACCGGCGCTACGCCATCGACCCGAGGAAGCTCGCTGGAGAGCTCGGCTGGCGCCCGGCCGAGGCGTTCGAGACCGGGCTCGCCAGGACGGTCGACTGGTACCTTGCCAACGAGACGTGGGTCGCCGACGTCACCAGCGGTGCCTATCGTGACTGGGTGGCGAGGCAGTACGGATGAGACTGTTGATCCTCGGCCGCGATGGCCAGGTCGGCACGGCGCTGACCCAGGTGCTGGCGCCCCTCGGCGAGATCGTTGCATTCGGACGCGATGGCGCCGATCTATCGCAGCCCGGGAAGCTGCGGGCGCTCGTCGAGAGCGTAGAACCTCATATCATCGTCAATGCTGGCGCCTATACGGCCGTCGACAAGGCCGAGAACGAGGCTGACCTGGCTCGAGTGGTCAACGCTGACGCGCCGGCGGCACTGGCTGCCGCGGCGGTGGCATGCGGGGCGTGGCTGATCCACTATTCCACCGACTATGTTTTCGACGGACGCAAGCCGGCGCCCTATGTCGAGGACGACGAAACGCAACCGCTCAATGTCTACGGCGAGACCAAACGAGCCGGCGAGGTGTCGATTAGCGAGTCCGGCGCCAGGCATCTGATCTTCCGCACCAGCTGGGTGCATGCCCCCGGACGCAACAGTTTCGCCGCCAAGATCCTGAGCCTGGCGCAGAGCCGCGAAGAACTCAAGGTGATCGACGACCAGGTCGGCGCGCCGACCAGCGCCCGGCTGATCGCCGAGATCACGCGACGAGCGATCGAGCAGATCGATCGGGGTCGGCCACTGGACAACGGCACCTATCACCTCTCCGCCGCCGGCGAGACCAGCTGGCACGGCTATGCGCGCTACGTGGTCGATGCAGCACTCCAGCATGGCCTGCCACTGCGGACGAGCCTCGAGCGAATTGTCCCCGTACCCTCCGCCGAGTTCCCCTCACCGGCGCGGCGGCCTCACAATTCCCGCCTTTCCACTTACAAGCTGCGCCGCGCGCTCGGCATCGACCTGCCGGACTGGCCAGCCGACCTGCAAGGCACGTTGGACAGTCTGCTTCCGGAGCCCACCCGATGACCCGCCGCGGCATCATCCTCGCCGGCGGCGCCGGCACCCGCCTCCATCCGGCGACGCTCACCGTCTCCAAGCAGCTGCTGCCGGTCTACGACAAGCCGATGATCTATTATCCGCTGTCGACGCTGATGAGCGGCGGCATGCGCGAAGTGCTGGTGATCTCGACCCCCGAAGACCTGCCGCGCTTCCGCACCCTGCTCGGCGATGGCCGGCAGTGGGGGATGGAGCTGAGCTACGTGGTGCAGCCGAGCCCGGACGGGCTGGCGCAGGCCTTCATCCTTGGCGCCGACTTCGTCAATCAGGGGCCGTCAGCGTTGATCCTCGGCGACAACATCTTCTTCGGTCACGATCTCCCAAAGCTGCTGCAGAGCGCCGACGACCGGGAGCACGGCTCGACCGTGTTCGCCTACCATGTGAACGATCCCGAGCGTTATGGGGTGATCGAGTTCGATTCTGCCGGCGCGGCGATCTCGATCGAAGAAAAGCCGAAGGTGCCGAAATCCAACTACGCAGTGACCGGACTCTACTTCTATGACGAGCAAGTGGTCGACCTGGCGCGACGCCTGAAACCATCTCCGCGTGGAGAACTGGAGATCACCGATCTCAACCGGCTCTATCTCGAACGCGGCACCCTCAGCGTACAACGGATGGGCCGGGGCTTTGCCTGGCTCGATACCGGTACGCATGACTCTCTCCTGGAAGCCGGGCAGTTCATTGCGACGCTTGAGAAGCGGCAGGGGTTCAAGGTGGCCTGCCCCGAGGAAATCGCCTGGCGCAATGGCTGGATCGACGACGAAGCGCTGGCGCGACTCGCAGAACCACTAAAAAAGAGCGGCTACGGCATGTATCTGATGGCGCTGCTGCGCGAAGGGCGAGGCTGATGCAGGTCCAGAAACTGGACATTGACGGATTGATGGTGTTCGAGCCGCGCGTCTTCAGCGACGAGCGCGGCGCCTTTTTCGAGAGCTTCAACGAGGCGAAGTTCCGCGAAGCCACGGGGTTCACCGGCAGCTTCGTGCAGGACAACCACTCGATCAGCCACAAGGGGGTGCTGCGCGGGCTGCACTACCAACTGCCGCCACACGCCCAGGGCAAGCTGGTGCGCGTGGTTGCCGGGGCGGCATTCGATGTGGCCGTGGACATCCGCGAGGGCTCACCGACGTTCGGCAAGTGGGTCGGGATCGAGCTCAGCGCGGCGAACCGCAAGCAGTTCTGGATCCCGGCGGGGTTCGCCCATGGATTCCTTGCGCTCGAGGATGGGACCGAGTTTTTGTACAAGACCACAGATTTCTGGCACGCCGCGAGCGAGAGGAGCATCCGGTGGGATGACCCGGCAATTGGGGTGCAATGGCCGCTGGGGGGGGGTGCCCGTTGTTTCGGGGAAGGATGCGGGGGCACCTGGCATCAGTCAATCTAGGGTGGCGACGTGACGATCGGTCCACTGACAAGCCGCGGTACCGCTGTCTATCTTATCTGCAAAGACCCCTGCTGCATTGATATGAATCGCTGTGGCTTGGAGATCTATCGTGACCGCTGATTTCGACAAGCCCATGGTGCGATATACATTTCCCAAGCCTGGGACTAAACTACCGTTCACCGGAGAGCGGTTCGTCTCCGGACTGACTGGTCCGATACAGCACGAGCATCATCACAGGTATCTGTTCGCTGCGCCGCTCTGCGCTGGCAAGGTCGTCCTCGATATCGCATCCGGTGAAGGTTACGGCTGCTGGCTTCTGTCGCAGGTCGCAAGCTCGGTGGTTGGCGTGGATAACGATGCCGACGCCGTGCGATACGCGAGCGAGCAGTACACCTCCGAGCGTCTGCAGTTTCTGGTAGGAGACGCCACTGCGATACCGATGGCTTCGGCTAGCGTGGACGTGGTTACAAGCTTCGAAACCATAGAGCACTTCCAGGACCACGAGCGCTTCCTTCAGGAGGTTTCGCGGGTACTACGGCCAGGCGGACTGCTCGTAATCTCATCGCCCAATCGCGTCGTCTATAGTGAGCTGAGCGGGCACGTGAATGAGTTTCATGTTCGCGAGTTGGATCGGGAGGAATTTCGCGCCGGACTGCTGGCGCGGTTTGCAAACGTCGCAGTGTTCGAGCAACGATCCCTCTACGGTTCCGCCATTGTCGCTGAGCGGGGCGGATCGGCACGCGTGAGCGTCCTCAACAGCGCCGACGGCCTAGCCTACGACAGCTACACCGGTCTCCCAAACGTCCCGTATTTCGTCGCGGTTGCGTCGTCAGGGCCACTGCCAGCAATTGCTAACAGCCTGATGTCCGACGGTTCCTACATCGGCAGCCTGCATAACGAAATCGCGTCCCTTACGAGCGAGGTGAAGGCATCGCATTCTGTGGGCGATGAACTGCAGGCCCAGGCGGCCAAGAAGCAGGCGGAGATCGAGCATATCGGCGATCAATTGCGGCACGCCGAGAGCCAACTTCTCGCGCTGCGCACTGCCATCGAGCAATGGCGGCAAGCATCCGAGGCTCCCAAACGAAGCCCCCCGCCGCCGCAGAGCAGATGGGGCATCCTGGGGGCCAATCCGGTGGCACGAAGACTGCGTTCGATTTTGCGTCGCCTGCGCGTCGGTCGGGCGCGCGCTGCATTCGACGGCGCATACTACCTGTTACAAAACCCCGACGTGGCCGCAGCAGGCATCGATCCATTCGAGCACTATCTGCTAACTGGTTGGCACGAGGGGCGCGATCCGAGCGCAGTGTTTTCTACCAGGTACTATCTGGAGCAGCATCCAGACGTGCGAGCGAGTGGGATCAACCCGCTTGTGCATTACGTTGTTCGGGGACGCATCGAGGGGCGGCGCGCGCATCCGGACCGTGCTGAGCCGCCGTCTCAACGCAAGACCTTCAGCCCACCAGTACCTAAGTTCGTCCCGATAACCACCGCGGAGCCGCTAGCGACGAAGCCGGCACGGGTGATTGCGCTCTATCTTCCGCAATTTCATGCCATTCCCGAAAACAACCAGTGGTGGGGAGAAGGCTTTACTGAGTGGACCAATGTCCGGGCGGCGAAGCCGCATTTTAAAGGTCATTACCAACCGCACGTGCCCATCGACACAGGCTACTACGACCTTCTGGACCCCACTGTGCAGCACCGGCAGGTGGAACTGGCCAAACTCTACGGCATTGGCGGCTTCTGCTTTTACTTCTATTGGTTCGGTGGCAAGCGGCTCCTTGAGAAGCCGCTCGAGAACTGGTTGAACGACAAGTCGTTGGATCTGCCGTTCTGCGTCTGCTGGGCGAACGAGAACTGGACGCGCCGGTGGGACGGACTCGACGCCGAGGTGCTGATCGCACAGCGACATTCGCCTGAGGACGACATCGCCTTTATCGAGGAAGTGGCGCCCTTTCTCCGCGACGAGCGCTATATCCGCGTCGACGGCAAGCCGCTTCTGGTCGTCTATCGTCCCAGCCTGCTGCCCTCGTCCAAGGAAACCGCCGCGCGCTGGCGGCAGTGGTGCCGGGACAACGGCATTGGCGAAATCCACCTGGCCTACACCCAGTCATTCGAGCATGTGGATCCGCGGAACTATGGGTTCGACGCAGCGATAGAATTTCCACCAAACCGCTCGCGGCCGCCCGACCTGACGAACGCGGTGACTCCGCTCGACCGCGACTTCAGCATGAAAGTCTACGACTGGAGCGTCCTCAACGAACGCAGCGCGCGCTACGAGCAGCCCCGGTACACGTTGTATCGCAGCGTTTGCCCCAGTTGGGACAACACCGCGAGGCGCAAGAGCGCGGGCACAGTCTTCGTCAACAACTCGCCCGAACTCTATCGCGAGTGGCTGTCGCGCGCGATCGCCGACACCGCGTCGCGCTTCGAAGAGCCCGACCAGCGGTTGGTTTTCGTCAATGCCTGGAACGAATGGGCTGAAGGGGCGCATCTCGAACCGGACGCCAGCTACGGCTACGCCTGGTTGCAGGCTACGCGCGACGCCCTCGAGGGGCAGGCTGTCCGTCGCACCGATCGGCGCCGCATCGTCATCGTCTCGCACGACGCGCACCCGCACGGTGCCCAACTGCTGGCCCTGAATATGGCGCGCACCTTTGGCGAGATGGGTTTCGACACCGACATGATCGTCCTTGGCGACGGACCGCTGCTACCGCGGTTCGCCGAAATGGCGAAGGTCCATCGGATCGATCTGCGGGCAGAGTCCGGCAGGGCAGTCCTCGATCGACTTCGCGCATTGCATGCGGGGGCCGAGGTCGCGATCGCCAACACCACAGTGTCTGGGCTGCTTGTCCCTCTGCTCAAGCAGGCGGGCTTCAGAGTGGTCTCGCTGATTCACGAACTGCCCGGAGTGCTCCGCACTTACAAGCTCACCGAGCACGCCAGAGCCATCGCTGAGCACGCCGACAAGATCGTCTTTGCCGCCCAGGTTGTCCAAGACGGCTTCGAGGAGGTGGTGGGGCGCAGCCTCGAGCAAGCGGAGATCAGGCCCCAGGGTCTTTACAACCGCACGCACTTGGGAAACCAGGCTGCCCGCAGTGAATTGCGAAGCGCGGTCCGAACCAGGCTTGGACTGCCGACGGGGTCGCGCCTCGTCCTGGGCGTTGGCTATGGCGATCATCGGAAGGGACTGGATCTCTTCGTTGATATGAGCCTGAACTTGCTCGAGCGCAACCATGAGGCGGTCGCCGTGTGGGTTGGACACCTCGATGGGCGCTTCGGCGACGCTCAGAAGAGGCGGGTCCGTGCTGCTGGACTAACCGACCGGATCGTCTTCACCGGACTTGTGGATGAGCCGCAGGAGTTCTTCCAGGCTGCCGACGTCTATGCCCTGACTTCGCGCGAGGACCCCTTCCCTTCTGTGGTACTTGAGGCGATGGACGCCGGCCTTCCCGTGGTCGCATTCGAAGAGGCGGGCGGGTTCGTGGACCTGCTGCGGCGAGGCTGCGGCATCGCCATACCGGCCTTCGATACGACCGCCATGGCCTCGGGGATCGAGGACCTTCTCGAGCGTCCGGACGACGCCGCGCAGATGGGCAGGAACGGGCGTGAGATTATCGAACGCGAGTTCCACGTTCGCGACTACGCGTACGACCTCCTGAAGTTTGCCGGGCGCCCGCTGCCGCGGATCTCGGTGGTGGTACCCAACTACAACTATGCCCGGTACCTGCGGGATCGTCTCGCTTCGATCACCGGACAGAGCGTCTTGCCGTACGAGTTAATTGTGTTGGACGACGCTTCGAGCGATGAAAGCGTCGAAGTGATCCGGGACTTCCTCCGCGAGATCTCGATCCCTTCGACGCTGGTCGTCAACGATGACAACTCCGGCAATGTTTTCAAGCAATGGCAACGTGGCGTCGAACTCGCCCGTGGAGATTTTGTCTGGATTGCCGAGGCTGATGACCTCGCTGACGCGGACTTCCTCGCCGAACTGCTTCCGAAGTTCGCTGATCCCAACGTGGTGTTGGCGTTCTGCCAATCGCGCCAGATGGGCTCCAAGGGCGAAATCCTCAGCGACCATTACCTCGACTATGTGGCCGATATCGATAGCGGTCGCTGGACCAAGGCCTATACCGTAGCCGGCGACGAGGAGATTGCCACCGCTCTTCACGTGAAGAACACCATTCCGAACGTGAGTGCCGTCGTTTTTCGCCGGGAAGTCCTGCAGGCGGTGCTCTCCGAGTATGGCGAAGAGATCAGATCATTTCGCTTCGCCGGCGACTGGGTGGCGTACCTGCGCGTTTTGGAGCGGGGTTCGATCGCCTTCTCGCCTCGTTCGCTGAACTCACACCGCCGCCATGCCAGCAGCGTCACGGTGGGCAACTTCAATGCCCGCCAGTTGCAGGAAATCATCCAGGTGCAGCGCGAGGTAGTGCAACGACATGCCTTGGGCGAGGCCGCCATGCAACGAGCCGAGGCCTATGCGGAGCGGCTCTACCATCAGTTCGGCCTTTCAACGCCTGACAGTCCGACTCTTCGAGACCATCCCGAATTCATGCGCCTTGAATTAGACCAGCAGCAGTAGAATGAGAATTCTGTTCATTGGGGCACCAATCGCCCCCCCCGACGCGGAATTGAGCCTCGCCAACAGATTTGGGTACGTCGGCCACAATACTGGCAACCTGCTGATAGGTCAGTCACTCCATGATGTGCTGCAATCATCGGCGCATGGCTATGGGCTTGATGTGTCTCCGGCGAGGGTCAACGAAGAATACGACCTGATCGCGGTTGCGGCCGCCAACTTCATCTTTAAAGGATTTGACCTTTCTCACTACGCCGAATTTATCGAAGCGACCACACTTCCCGTCATTGTCGCGGGCCTCGGCGCCCAGGCTCCACAAGCCGGCGCGAAGTTTCTCGATATCCCGGAAGGCAGCAAGCGCTTCCTCAAGGTTATCTCGGAGCGAAGCAAACTGATCGGTGTTAGAGGGCACTTCTCAGCGGAAGTGATGGGAGACTTCGGCATCACAAACGTATGCGTCGTCGGTTGCCCAAGTTTCTATCGATCACACAAACGCGACCTCCACGTCAGGCGACCGCAAGACGCTGCACCAGCGAGGGTTTCGATCAACGGTTCGCGGGATACGGTTGAACATTCCCGCTCGCCCGCATTGGCAGCACGTGTCGAGAGCGACCTGATACGGCTTACCATAGAACGCGGACACAGCTACGTCCTGCAAAGTGAGCTCCCGGAGATGCAGATCCTCGCGGGAGATCAACTATCGAACGAACTTGTCGACACACTTCAGAGCGAGGTGAAGCGCCATGCGATACCGCTCGGAGTTCCACAGTACGCTGCCCACGTGCGGGAGCGCTACCACGCCTTCTTCAACCTTGATCAGTGGGACCAGTACATCAAGGATTTCGATTTGTCTGTTGGCTCGAGGTTCCACGGAAATCTGATTGCTCTGACGAATGGTGTTCCCGCGATGGTGCTTAACCACGATTCGAGAACAACTGAATTGTCGGAACTGATGAGCATTCCTCACGCGACGATCGAAGATGCTGTCGGACTGGATCCAATCGCGCTCGCAAACGCGGCCGACTTCGATCAGCTCGAGGCGCGATATCGCGTTCTATACGACAGGTTTGCCCATTTCTTGGAGACAAACGGGCTAGAACACCGTCTTTCCAATGCACAGCCCGTCGACGATATCCACGCACATCTGCCTCCGGCCGGGCGGATCAGACCGCGAGAAAGCCTGGCAACAAGGCCAATGCGTGTGCGGAAAAAGGATAGTTGTGTCGGGGACCAGAGCGGAATGTCGATAACAACAGCACCAAAGCTCGTCTATCACGCCTCGGGTCATTGCCCGATCTGCGAAACCGACGTTGAGTTCACCGCACAGCATGACTGGTATCGCGACCATCTTCTTTGCTCGCGATGCGGATCGATTCCACGCGAGCGGGCGCTGGCGCTCGTTCTCGGGCGGCGTTTCCCGAATTGGCGCAACCTCGCCATCCATGAGTCATCGCCTCATCCAAGGGGAGCCTCGCTGAAGCTGAAGCGGGAGTGTAAATCGTACGTCGCTTCCCACTACTTCCCTGGCAAACCCCTGGGAATGGTAGTGGATGGTTTCCGCAACGAAGATCTCGAAGTCCAGACCTTCCTGGATGAGAGCTTCGATTTGGTCGTGACGCTCGATGTGATGGAGCACGTGAACCAGCCGGGAGACGTGCTGCGGGAAGTTGAACGGACCCTGAAGCCGGGAGGCGCCTACATCTTCACCTCTCCGACCTACAAAGACCGCGTAACCAGTGAGCGGCGAGCGCTGTATAATACCGATGGATCGATCCTGCACCACGCGGCACCCGAGTATCATGGCAATCCGATCAACGATGCCGGGTCGTTAGTAACGTTCCACTACGGCTACGATTTCGCCGAGCGCGTCTTCGACTGGTCAGGTCTCGATGTCGAAGTCGTTCGCTTTCATGACCACAGTCACGGGCTGATCGGCGAGTTTACCGAGGTTTACGTTGCGACGAAACCTCGCGACACGCGTCGCGAGGTTTCGTCGGTCAAGGCGCCGCTCGCGATGGTGGAAACCCGTTGGCCAGAAGATATTCGATCGCTGTGTGAAACGGCGGCTATTTCTTTCGGGGTATCGCCGGAAGTCCACGCCGAGGATTTCATCTTCCGTTTCATTCATGACCATCCAGGGTTCCCGAGCAAAGCTTCGGCGGTTGACTATTATTTCAGCGACGGGGCCAGATCGGCTGCGAAGGTGCGGGCGTTTGTCGACCGTTTCCTCGGTGACGACGGGCAGCACAAGACAATCCTCGAGTTCGCTGCCGGATATGGCGCCGTAACCCGCCACGCGGTGGGGGCCCTGTTGCCCCATACGCTGCACAGCTCCGACATCCACCCTCAGGCGAATGCTTTCCTAGAGCGGCAGATGTCGGTCGATACCGTCCAGTCGGTAGATACACCCGAAGCTCTCGTGCTGCCGACCGAGTATGACGCCATTTTTGCGCTTTCCTTCTTCTCCCATATGCCTAGGTCAACCTGGGGGCGCTGGCTAAAGCGGCTATGCGGCGGGCTCCGCCAAGGCGGGGTGCTGCTCTTCACTACGCATGGGCAGACCAGCATGCAGTACTTTCCGCAAGCGGTACTCGATCGATCTGGCTTCTGGTTCGACAAGAGCAGCGAGCAGGGCGATCTTGAGACGGCCACCTACGGCCAGACCATCACCTCGCAGAGCTTCGTTGAAGCGCGGATCAAGGAACTTGAGGACGTGGTCGAGTACCTCGAGTTCGAGCCGGCTGGCTGGTGGGAGCACCAGGATACTTACGTCCTGCGGAAACTCTGACTTTCTGCCTTCGTGACGGGCGGGATCAGCCGGTGCCGACGCCGTATGTTGCACTCGTGGCCAAGGCAAGCTCTCGCTTCCGCACGGCCAAACGCATGCCGGGAACCTCAATGTACTTGTAAGTCATGAGGGACAGCGGCACCAGGATCGCCAGCGTGAGAGCCACCGAGAGCAGGAAGGCCGGCGCCTCTGGAAGGGCCTCATAGAACCAGTCGAAGGCATGCCTGCGCTTGAGCACGTCGATCACCAGCGGATGCAGCAGGTACAGACTAAAACTCGCTCTACCGAGAGTGGTTGTGATGCGGTTCACGAGTCCCTTGATCGGTGCGAGGGCAATCCCGACGACCCCGCCGGAAAAGGCAATGGCCCAGACGAACTTCGTTGCTGCGGGACCGCCATATGCGCCAGTAAGCACAGATCCCTCCGTCATCAGCCAGAGTGCAACTGCGGCTGACGCCAGCAGGAGCAATTGTCCGACCAGGCTCTGCCGAGCGAGGGGCACCCGAAGACGGATCGCCCGCCAGACGAAGTACCCAAGGATACCTGCTGCAAAGTAGAGCGCATATGCAAGGATGAAGAACTGGCCAAAACCCTGCAATGTCGATGGAGCACTCGCAAAGGCCTCGGCCCACAGTGCGGTGACGAAGATGGAGACGGCGAACAGCGCGGCCGCCCGCCTGAACGAGGTCGTCACAATCAACAGAACAGGCAGGAGCAGATAAAACAGCATCTCGACGCCGATCGACCACGATGCCCAGACGTAGCCGGTCACGTGCTGGGGGATCATGTTGAAGATGAAAAGCGCAGATGATGCGATCACGGTCAGGGCGGGGACGGCACCATATTCGAGGTACAGATAAGCCACGTAGACGATGATCATCGCGTAGAACAGCGGAGCTATCCTGAAGAAGCGCCTGCGAAGGTACTCCGAGATTTCTCCTGCGGTGGCGAGTCGTCCCTCATAGCCCACACAGAGGCCGAAGGCGCTGACGATGTAGAAGAGCGGCACCGCAAAGCCGAAATAGTTTCCCATAAAACTGAACTGTTCGGGGATCGCAAGGTCCGGCGACATCCAGATAAGATGAAACACCACAATGGCCATGGCTGCCAAAAAGCGGGTTGCCTCAAGACCGGGCAACTGGGGCCGCACTGTGCTTGCCGTCTTTGCCTCGAGGGCCACCGTGGTCATCTGTTTTCCTGGTTGTTCGAGCTGGCCCGCCCGCTAGGGCCACTGGCGCAGCGTAATCGCTTGTGCCGACGGAAACTCCACGGTCGAGATGGCTACGGATGACGCGCCCGCCTGAAGCGCGTAGGTCCAGAAATCGGCGCCGAACTCGGTCCTCACTGCGAAGTCCTGGCGCCCGGCAAAGCTGGGCGCGCCGTGAAAGCTGAGTGGCAGGTTGTCTCGGCTGCGAGAAAGGCGGCCGACGATGATCGGTATCGTGAAGATCACTGCACCGCGCCAAGCTGTCACTCTCATGCACTCTCGAAGAGCTTGGCGTGGATTCTCGACGTGCTCGAGAGTGTCCGAATGGATCACCAGATCAAATGCCCCGTCGGAGAACGGCATCGCGTGCATATCAATGTGTGGGTAGTCGTGGCGCTGATAGTTCGGCAAGTTTGCGAGGGCGTCCGATACACCTTGGCAGCCATTCAGATCCAGCACTCTGATGCTCTGCGCACCCCACTGACGCAGCGGTGCAGTCACGCCCATGAACGCGCTGACGGCTGAGGCCAATGCGCATCCTCTAAGGTTGGTGCCACAGCCGGCGCACTTGGTTCCCTGTTGGCGATCGATGTAGGCGACCTCGACCGCGTCGAGTTCCCACTCGGCGATGAGTTCGGACCACAACACCTCCGTGGCGGTAAACACGGATCCTCCACATACGGCGCACGTCGGCAATATCCCGACCTCCATAGCTGCATCCCGCTCCGTCGGGGTCCCGTCGCCAGCAGCGACCGTCATCTGCTTCACCCGAACGACTTCACCCTGCCCTTTTCAAGCTCCAGCCGCTTGTTGCAGGTCTTTTTGAGCAGCTCCTCGCTGTGGCTGGCGAGAACGATGATGCCGGCCTTTTCAGCGAGATCATCCATGCGCTGCTTGGCCTTCACCTGGAAGGCGGCGTCCCCGGCGCCGATCCACTCGTCCATCAGCAAGATTTCTGGGTCGAGCGTAGTAGCTATGGCGAACGCGAGGCGAGCGGCCATGCCCTGGCTGTAACTGCGGAACGGCATGTCGATGAACTCGCCGAGTTCGGAGAACTCGATGATTTCTTCGGTGCGGGCGGCGATCTGGTCCTCGGTCCAGCCGTTGATCAGGCCGCGCAGCAGAATGTTTCGGCGGCCAGTCGCTTCTTGTCGGAAGCCGATGCTGATGTTGAACAGGGCATCGACCCTGCCCCTGATTTCAAGATTACCGGCGGTCGGCTCGTAGATGCCGTAGAGCACTTTGAGGAGCGTCGTCTTGCCAGCGCCGTTCGCCCCGACCAGGCCAAGACGATCGCCTGCTTCCAGCTCGAAACTGACTCCATCCAGGGCAGTCACGAAGCGGTGGCGGCCCGTGCCGCTAATGGTACCGCCCGTCTGCTGCGGCAAGCGCTTGTCGCGCGGACGCAGCGTGAGCTTTTCGCGCACGTGATAGGCAAGCCGCAGGTCGTTTGCTTTGATCGAAATCATCAGAGGACCAGCGCAACCTGCCGCCGCAGCGTGCCCAGGAGGAAAATGGCAAGCACCCAGAATGCAAGGCCGACGATAACGCACGCGCTCAGCGCTAGCACCGGCACCGTGCCGTCAACGATCGGCTGGCGTACAACATCGAGCAGATAGGTGAATGGGTTCCAGTCATATAGCGCGCGACGCAAACCATCCTCGCCGCCATGAACCCAGAACACCGGCGTCGCGAACATGGCAACGCGCATCAGGTTGGAAACGATGAACTGGCTGTCGGGGAAGAAGACGCCGAGGAACGCAAACACCACGATCATCGCAGGCGAAATGACGAGCACGGCAAGCACGCCAACCAGTGACCACAGCCAAGCAGAAGTGGGCGTCGCTCCCATCAGCAAGAGGAGGCCAGCACAACCGAGGACAGCATAACCGGCGCGGATGATGTTCTGCAGGGACAGGCGCATGACATAGACCGTCAGCGGCAGGGTGGTGCCGCTGATAAAGCTCTCCTCGCGCTGGAAGAGGTTCACCGCCTGAGTGACATTGTCGCTGATGTAGGTCCACACCAGCAGGCCCACAGCCACATAGACAGCGTAGTGCGGATCTACTGCGCCGGGGTTGAAAACGAAAATAAACGTGCCGGCGAAAGCGAGATAGTTCACCAGCAACCACAGTGGCCCCAGTGTCGTGCGGCGGTGCTGGTCGAAGATGTCTTCGGTGGCCAGCGCGATCCAGACGCGGCGCTGCTCGTAGCCGCCGACGATGTCGGTGAGCGCGTTGCGGAGAATCTTGCGCATAAGGGCCCCAGGCCGGTGAAACGAGTGCTCGCCTAGCACAGGGCGCAGCCAAGGCCAATTGCAGCGATGCCACGCCTGGGGATTGCCAAGACCCTCAAGCCGGCTGCAGCTCCGGCTTCACCTCTTCCAGCTCGATCAGCGTGCCGTCGAAATCCTTGGGATGCAGGAACACCACCGGCAGGCCGTGGGCGCCGAGCCTGGGCTTGCCGTCGCCGAGGATGCGGGCGCCGGCGTCGACCAGGGTGCGGATGGATGAGGCGAGGTCGGGGACTTCGTAGCAGACGTGGTGCATGCCGCCGGCGGGATTGGCATCGAGGAATTTCCGCACCGGCGAGTTCTCGCCCAAGGGCGTCATCAGCTCGATCTTGGTGTTCTCGAGCTGGACGAAGACCACGGTGACGCCGTGTTCGGGCAGGTCGTGCGGAGAGTGCACCTCGGCGCCGAGCAGGTCGCGATATCTCGCGGCGGCCGCAGCGAGATCGGGCACGACGATGGCGACGTGGTTGAGGCGGCCGATCATCGGGAGAGCCGATGCGCTGGCGAAGGCCCCCTCACCCGCCGCTCTGCGGCGACCTCTCCCCCAAGGGAGAGGTGAAGAGAGACGGCGACAGGTAATTGTGCGTTCATCGGTTACTCAGCCTTCCCTCGATCTGGTTCAGCACGGAGAACGCCGCTTCGAGCACGTTGGTGCCGGGGCCGAAGATCTCGGCGACGCCGGCCTCGCGCAGGAAATCGTAATCCTGCTCGGGGATGACGCCGCCGACGATGACGGTGACGTCGCCGAGCCCCCTGCCCCTGAGTTCGCCGATCAGTTCGGGCACCAGCGTCTTGTGACCGGCGGCGAGGGAGGAGACGCCGACAGCGTCGACCTTGAGGTCGGCGACGTGGTCGGCGACTTCCGGGGCGGTCTCGAACAGATCGCCCATGTGGACGGTGAAGCCGAGATCGGCGAATGCCGTGGCGATGACCTTGGCGCCGCGGTCGTGTCCGTCCTGCCCCATTTTGGCGATGAACAGCGCCGGCGGGCGCTTTTCCTTTTTGTCGAAGGCGGCAATGCGCTCGGTGAGCCGGGCATATTGCGGGTCGGCGGCGTAGCTCTCCGCATAGACGCCTGAGATGACCCGGGTGACGGCGGCGTGCCGGTTGAACACCTGCTCCAGCGCCGCGGAAATCTCGCCCAGGGTGGCGCGGGCGCGCGCCGCGGCGATGCTGGCGGCGAGGAGGTTGCCGTCGGTTTGCGCCTGCTGCTGCAGCGACGCGAGGGCAGCGGCCACGGCGTCGGGGTCGCGCGTGCGGCGGATTTCGGCAAGACGGGCGACCTGTTCGTCGCGCACCTTGTTGTTGTCGATCTCGCGGATGGCGATCGGCGGCTCGTTGTCGAGCCGGTACCGGTTGACGCCGACGATGACATCCTCGCCGCGGTCGACACGGGCCTGGCGCAGCGCGGCGGCCTTCTCGATCGCGAGCTTCGGGGTGCCGGCCTGCACCGCGGCAGTCATGCCGCCTTCGGCCTCCACTTCTGCAATCAAGGCGCCGGCGCGCTGCACCAGGTCGGCGGTGAGGCTCTCGACGTAGTAGGAGCCGCCGAGCGGGTCGACCACGTCGGTGACGCGGCTTTCGTGCTGCAGGATCAGCTGGGTATTGCGGGCGATGCGGGCGGAAAATTCCGTCGGCAGAGCAATGGCTTCGTCGAACGAGTTGGTGTGGAGGCTTTGGGTGCCGCCGAGCACCGCGGCCAGCGCTTCGATGGTGGTGCGGACGATGTTGTTGTGCGGATCCTGCTCGGTCAGTGACACGCCGGAGGTCTGGCAATGGGTGCGCAGCACCAGCGACTTCGCGTCCCTGGCGCCGAGCTCGGTCATGAACCTATGCCAGAGCGTGCGCGCCGCGCGGAGCTTGGCCACCTCGAGAAAGAAGTTCATGCCGATGCCGAAAAAGAAGCTCAGCCGCGGCGCGAAGGCATCGATGTCGAGACCGCGCGCCTGCGCCGAGCGGACATATTCGATGCCATCGGCGATGGTGTAGGCGAGCTCCTGCACCGCGGTCGCCCCGGCTTCGTGCATGTGATAGCCGGAGATCGAGATCGAGTTGAACTTGGGCATGTGCTCGGCGGTGTAGGCGATGATGTCGCCGACGATCCGCATGCTCGGCTCGGGCGGATAGATATAGGTGTTGCGGACCATGAACTCCTTTAGGATGTCATTCTGGATGGTCCCGTCGAGCTGCGCCTCTCTCACCCCCTGCTCTTCCGCGGCGACGATGAACATGGCGAGCACCGGCAGCACCGCGCCATTCATGGTCATCGACACGCTCATCTGATCGAGCGGGATGCCGTCGAACAGGATCTTCATATCCTCGACGCTGTCGATGGCGACGCCGGCCTTGCCGACATCGCCGGTGACGCGCGGATGGTCGCTGTCATAGCCGCGGTGGGTGGCGAGATCGAAGGCGACGCTGAGGCCCTTCTGCCCGGCGGCAAGGTTCTTGCGGTAGAAGTCGTTGGACTCGCGCGCCGTGGAGAAGCCGGCATATTGCCGGATGGTCCAGGGGCGGTTGGCGTACATGGTGGCGCGAACGCCGCGGGTGAACGGCGCGGCGCCGGGAAGGCCGGGGTCGGCCGCGACGTCCTCGGGGAAGTAGGCCGGCTTGATCGGCAGGTCGCCATAGTCGCGGTTCAGCGACTCCACCGGCGTGTCGCGAAGATCTTTTTGGGCGAGTCTGACCCAGTCGGCGAAGGTGGGCGTGCTTGCCATCAGCAGACGGCCCCCTCCCGGCCTTCCCCCCAAGGGGGGAGGTGAAGAGTGGCGTTTGTGACTCGATCGAGCCTGACGCACCGGCAGGGCACCTCCCCCTTCATGGGGGAGGATGGGAGGGGGTCGTCTCCATCCGTCAGCGAAGTCATACCGCCTCGAACTCCAGAATCACCTCGTCCACCGCCAGCACACTGCCGGCTTTGACGCACACCTTACTTATGCGCGCGCGCTTTTCCGCCTTCAGCACGTTCTCCATCTTCATCGCCTCCACGATGGCGAGGGTCTGGCCATCCTCGACGATATCGCCTTCGGCGACGTCGATGCGGACGATCTGCCCGGGCATCGGGCAGAGCAGGAACTTCGACAGGTCCGGCGGCAGTTTCACCGGCATCAGCGGCATCAGGTCGGCGACATGCGGCAGCAGCACCCGGGCGACGAGATCGGCGCCGCGCCAGCGCAGGCGGAAGCCGCCGGTGACGCGGTCGAGCTTCACATGATGGAGCCGCCCATCGACGCGGGCGATGCAGAGGCTGTTGCCCGGCTTCCAGCCGCTCTCGACCAGGAGCTTCCGGCCGTCCGGCGCAGTGAGCCAATACTCGATGCCGTCGGCGCGGACCGAGAAATCCCAGCGCTCCGACCCAATGATCACGGCGCGGGGCTCGGGGGTCGTCGGGTAGAGCCGCTTGTCGAGGGCGAAAGCGGAACAGCAGGCGAGCGCCGCCAGATGCGTAAGTGATTCCGCATCCGGCGCCACCCCGCTGAAACCATTGGGGAATTCCTCGGCGATGTAACCGGTGGTCAAGCGGCCGGAGCGGAAGCGCTCCTGCCCCATCACCGCCGAGAGGAACGGGATGTTGTTGCCGACGCCCTCGAGCTCGAACTCGTCGAGCGCCACTTCCATGGCATCGATCGCCGCCGTGCGGGTCGGCGCCCAGGTGCAGAGCTTGGCGATCATCGGATCATAGAAGGTGGAAATCTCGCCGCCTTCGGCAACGCCGGTATCGTTGCGCACCACCAGCTCGGGCGAGGCCGCCTCGGCGGGCGGGTGGTAGCGGGTGAGCCGGCCGGTCGAAGGCAGGAAGTTGCGGAACGGATCCTCGGCGTAGATGCGGCTTTCTATGGCCCAGCCGTTCAGCGGCACCTCGGCCTGGGTCAGCGGCAGTTTTTCACCCGCCGCAGCACGGAACATCAGCTCGACCAGGTCGAGGCCGGTGATCAGCTCGGTGACCGGATGCTCCACCTGCAGCCGGGTGTTCATCTCGAGGAAGTAGAAGTTGCGATCCTTGTCGACGATGAACTCGACGGTGCCGGCCGAGGTGTAGCCCACCGCCTTGGCGAGGGCGACAGACTGCTCGCCCATCGCCCTGCGGGTTGCAGCATCGAGGAACGGCGACGGCGCTTCCTCGATGACTTTCTGGTTGCGGCGCTGAATCGAGCATTCGCGCTCGTTGAGCCAGAGCACATTGCCGTGCTGGTCACCGATCAGCTGGATCTCGATATGGCGCGGCTCGGTAACGAACTTTTCGATGAAGATGCGATCGTCGCCGAAGCTGGAGGCGGCTTCCGACTTCGAGCGCTCGAAACCTTCACGGGCCTCCGCGTCGGTCTGGGCGATGCGCATGCCCTTGCCGCCACCGCCGGCCGAGGCCTTGATCATCACCGGGTAGCCGATGGAGCGCGAGATGGTGACGGCTTCCTCGGCATCGGCGATCAGCCCCATATGCCCGGGCACGGTAGAGACGCCGGCCGCAGCGGCAAGCTTCTTACTGGTGATCTTGTCGCCCATTGCTTCGATGGCTTTGACCGGCGGGCCGACGAAAATGATGTTCTCCGCCTCGAGCGCGGCCGCGAAGTCCGGGTTCTCCGACAGAAATCCATAGCCGGGGTGCACGGCCTCGGCGCCGGTGGCCTTGCAGGCGGCGACGATCCTGTCGATCGAGAGGTAGGACTCGCGGGCGGCGGAACCGCCGATATGCACGGCCTCGTCAGCGAGCTTCACGTGCACGGCGTCACGGTCGGCGTCGGAATAGACGGCGATGGTGCGGATGCCCATACGCCTGGCGGTGCGGATGACGCGACAGGCGATCTCGCCGCGATTGGCGATGAGGAGGGAGGTGAACATTCAGGGGGTGGTCCTGTCGGATGCCGCTGGCTTGGGGCTCGATCTGTCAGTCGACTCCCTCCCCCGTTGCGGGGAGGGATCAAGGGTGGGGGGAGCGGTCACGCTGGATGCTTCGGCAAGCGCCGCCGCGATGGTCAAATAGACGCCCTCAGCGTTTTCCATGACCTCGTTGTTCCAGAACCTCAGCACGCGGAAACCGCGCCCGGCGAAATAGTCGTCGCGGGTTGCATCGTTGGATTGGGCAAGGTCGGTCGTGTGCGTTTCCCCATAGACCTCGATCACCATCGCCGGATGGCGGCAGGCGAAATCGGCGTAGTAGGCGCCAATCTTGGCCTGGCGGCGGAAGTTGTAGCCCTGGCGACGCAGCGGGAAGAGGATTCCCCACATGCGGCGCTCAGGCTCCGGCGGACTCCGGCGGAGCTTTCTGGCGAGTTCCGTGCTCATCGGTGCTCAGCCTGGGGTTTCGAGCGGGCTGCTCCCCCCACCCTTGATCCCTCCCCGCAACGGGGGAGGGAGACGCGCGGGCGCCGCCGGTGGTTGGCGGTGAGGCCCCTCACAGCGGAATGTTCCCGTGCTTCTTCGGCGGCACCGACTGCTTCTTGTGCCGCAGCGTCTCGAACGCCCGTGCGACACGCCGCCTCGTGCCGTGCGGCATGATCACGTCGTCGATGAAGCCGCGCTCGGCGGCGACGAAGGGGTTGGCGAAGCGGGCTTCGTAATCCGCCGTGCGTTTGGCGATCTTGTCCTTGTCGCCGAGTTCGGAGCGGTAGAGGATTTCGGTCGCGCCCTTGGCACCCATGACGGCGATTTCGGCGGTGGGCCAGGCGTAGTTCACGTCGGCGCGGATGTGCTTGGACGCCATCACGTCATACGCGCCGCCATAGGCCTTGCGGGTGATCACGGTGACCTTGGGGACCGTGGCTTCAGCATAGGCGAACAGCAGCTTGGCGCCGTGCTTGATGATGCCGCCATATTCCTGGGCGACGCCGGGGAGGAAACCGGGGACGTCGACCAGGGTCAGGATGGGAATCGAGAAGGCGTCGCAGAAGCGGATGAAGCGCGCGGCTTTCTTCGACGAGTTGATGTCGAGGCAACCGGCCAGCACCAGTGGTTGGTTGGCGACGACCCCGACGGTGCTCCCGTTGAGCCGGACGAAGCCGACGAGGATATTGCCGGCATGGTCCTTCTGGATCTCGAGGAAATCGCCCTCGTCGGCGATCTTCAGGATCACCTCGCGCATGTCGTAGGGCTTGTTGGCGCTGTCGGGGATCAGCGTATCGAGGCTCGGCTCGGCCCGATCGATCGAATCGTTGACGGCGACGACCGGCGGCTTGTCGGCGGCGCTCAGCGGCAGGAAATCGAACAGGCGGCGGACCTCGAGCAGGGTCTCGATGTCGTTGTCGAAGGCAGCATCGGCGACCGAGCTGACCTTGGTGTGGGTGGAGGCGCCGCCGAGCTCCTCGTGGGTGACGATCTCGGAGGTGACGGTCTTCACCACATCGGGGCCGGTCACATACATGTAGGAAGTGTCCTTCACCATGTAGATGAAGTCGGTCATGGCGGGCGAATAGACCGCGCCGCCGGCGGTGGGGCCCATCACCACCGAGATCTGCGGGATGGCACCGGAAGCCTGGACGTTACGCCAGAACACCTCGGCGTAGCCGCCCAGCGCTGCGACGCCTTCCTGGATGCGGGCGCCGCCGGAATCGTTGAGGCCGATCACCGGCGCGCCGTTCTGCACCGCCAGATCCATGATCTTGCAGATCTTCTGGGCATGGGTCTCGCTGAGCGAGCCGCCGAACACGGTGAAATCCTGGCTGAACACATAGGTGAGGCGACCGTTGATGGTGCCCCAGCCGGTGACCACGCCATCGCCGGGGATGATGTTCTGCTCCATGCCGAAATCCACCGCCCGGTGGGTGACGAACATGTCGTATTCCTCGAACGAACCCGGATCGAGTAGCACGTCGAGACGCTCGCGCGCGGTGAGCTTGCCCTTGCCGTGCTGGGCATCGATGCGCTTCTGGCCGCCGCCGAGACGCGCCTCGCTGCGCCGCTGGTCGAGTGCGGCGATGATCTTCTGCATGCAGTCCCCTGCCCTTAGCCTATGGGCAACATACATCCTTCGTTGACGCGGCGAGAGACAGGAATGTGCGGACCTGCTAATTCTGCAAAGTTGCGAACTGTGAAATTGCGAACTTGCAAATGGCCGACCGAAAGATCTTTGCCGGGGCGCGGGTACGGGCAGCGCGTATCAAGGCGGGACTGACCCAGCGCGAGCTGGCGCGGCGGCTCGAAATCTCGGTGTCGTATCTCAACCAGATCGAGAACAACCAGCGGCCGCTGACGGCGGCGCTGATGCTGACGCTGGCAGAGAACTTCGGGCTCGACCTCGGCGAACTCACCTCGGAGGGCGCCGATCGAGTGCTGGCCGACCTGCGCGAGGCGATGGCCGATCCGTTGTTCGGTGCGGCGGCGCCGGGGCTGATCGAGCTCAAGTCGCTGGCAACGAGCGCGCCCGATACGGCGCGAGCACTGCTCAGGCTCTACGAGGCCTATCGCAAGGTCAACGAGCGGCTGATGGGCGCGGATGCCGCGATGGTGGGCGCGCCGGGGCTGCAGACGAGCTACGAAGAGGTGCGCGACTTCTTCCACTATGCCAACAACTATATCGACCCGCTCGATCTCGCCGCCGAAACGCTGGCGGCGACGATCGGGCTGGCTCTGCATGGTCGGCTCGAGCGGCTGGCGACCTACCTCACGACGCGCCACCGTATCTCCGTGGTGTTCGAGGAACCGAACTCGCCCGATCAGTTGCGGCGCTTCGAGCGCTCGTCGCGCACCATCGTCCTCAATGGACGATTGGCGCCGGCAACGCAGTATTTTCAACTGGCAGTGCAGTTGGCGCTGATCGAGCAGGCTGAGCTGATCGACCACATCGTCGGCCAGGCGGAGTTCAAGACGAGGCAGGCAGCGGATATCTGCCGGCTGGGGCTCGCCAACTATTTCGCCGGGGCGCTGCAGATGCCCTATGGCGCGTTTCTCGCGGCAGCCGAACAGAGTGGCTACGACATCGAGGAACTGGCCTTCGCGTTCGGGGCATCGATGGAGCAGGTCGGGCACCGGCTCTCGACCATGCAGCGGCCCAAGGCGCGCGGCGTGCCGTTCTTCTTTGCCCGGGTCGATGCGGCGGGGACCATCACCAAGCGGCATTCGGCGACGCCGCTGCAGTTCCCCCGCTTCGGCGGCGCGTGCCCGCTGTGGAACGTGCACCGGGTGTTCGGCGAGCATAACGGCCGGATCGCTCGCCAGCTTGCCGAGACGCCGGACGGCAACCGCTACCTTTGCCTTGCCTGGTCCGAAGAAAAGCACACCGGCGGGTTCCGCGGACCGGTACGGCGCTATGCCTATGCGCTGGGCTGTGAGGTCGCCCACGCCGGAAAGCTGACCTATGCGGTCGACCTCGACCTGACGCGCGGCTTCGAGCCGATCGGCATCAGCTGCCGGATTTGCCCGCGTGGCAACTGCATCCAGCGCTCGGTGCCGCCGATGGATGCGCGGCTGGAGATCGATGTCGATCGGCGCGAAGTGGTGCCGTATCGGCTGGGCTGAACAGCCGCTCGTGCTGGCCCGACAACAGGCGGCATGGTTGCCGCCGTCTCGGCTGGCAAAGAAAAGCCCCAGGGATGATCCCCGGGGCTTTCGTGGTTGAAGCTGTCGTCCGTCAGCTCTGGCCGCCGGACACCAGCGAGGTGATGCGGCGAATGGTGACGCGGCGGTTGGCGCGCTCGGCGCCCTCCGTCTCGACCTTGAGATAACGTTCGCCGTAGCCCTGAGTGGTCAGGTTCTCCGGCGGGATGTCGTAGAACTCGGTCAACAGGTCCGCGACGGTGCCGGCGCGTTCGTCGGAGAGGACGAGGTTGGATTCGTCCGAGCCGACGGCGTCGGTATGGCCTTCGATCAGGAAGGTCTCGCCCGGGTTGCGGTCGAGGATCTTCTTGATCGCGTCCGCCACCTTGCCCAGCGAGCCGACCTGATCGCGGCCCAACTGGGCCGAGCCGGTATCGAAGGTCAGGTCGCCGATCTCGACGCGACGAACGGTGTCGCGAATGCGGGCCGAGCGCTTGACCTCGTCCACGGTATAGACGCGAGCAGCCTTCTCCAGCGGCGGTTCGCTGAGGAAACGTTCGATATCGGCCTCATCGGAGCGCTCGCTGTAGAGCACGTAGTCGTTCACCGGGATCGGCAGGTAGAACGGCGGCAGGTCGTCGCCCGGATCGCGCCAGTCGTCATCGCGACGGTCATCGGGGGAGAAGACGAGGACGATGCGGGTACCGTCGGGCAGCACTTTCACGCGGCGGATGACCTCGCCATAGCGGTTCCACACCGTCACCACGCGGGTGCCGTCGGACCGGATGACGGTCTGCCGGTAGCGACCATTGTCGAGTTCTTCATAATAGACCTCGTCGCCACGGCCGATGCGGTCGCGATCCTTGTATGGCGTGAAGATATTGATGTTGATGCCGATATTGACGATCAGCTTGTCGCCATCCTTCTTTGCCTCCTGGGCCGCCGGTGGGGCTTCGGGAGCCGGCAGCTGCTCGACGCGCTTGCCTTCGGTGGCGACGGTCGCCTCGACTTCCTCGGCCGGGGGCGGCGTCTGGGCCTGGGCCTCGGCATCGGTAGCGGGCGGCGGAGCCTCGGCAGCCGGCGGCTGGGCTGGGGCCGGTTGCCCGGCACCGGCCTCGCCGGCATCCTTGGCACTGTCCAGCACCGGAGCAGCCGGAGCGTCAGGCGTCTCCTGGTCGGGAACCACCTCGAGCGGCTGCCCCGACTGGTCGGTCGCCGGAGCTTCGCCCGGCTGAGCCGGTTCGGCTGGCGTTGCAGGTTCGGCCGGCGTCGCCGGCGCCGGGGCACCGCCCATCAGCGCCAGGCACTGGTCGAGCGACTGGATGCCCAGACGGTTACATTCGGCGAGGAAGGCCGCCTCGGCAGTCGCCTTGGCATTGGCATCACCGCTGGAGCTGGCCGAGACATAGGCCTCGAACGCTGCGATCAGGGCCGGGTCATTTGCCGGGGAGTCGGCCGGAGCCGCGGGCTGCTCCGCGGGGGCGGCGGGCTGCTCCGCGGGGGCGGCGGGCTGCTCGGCAGGAGGCGCCGGCTGCTCGGCGGGAGCGGGCTGGTCGGCGGCAGGGGGTTGTTCGGCCGCGGGAGCTGGCTGTTCAGCAGGCGCGGGTTGCTTCGCCGGAGGCGCCGGCTCGGCCGGCGGTGGGGCGGGTTGCTCAGCGGGCGGGGCCGGCTCGGCAGCCGGAGGCGCCGGCTCCTCGCTCGCCGGCGGCTGGTCCTCAGCCGGGGGGGCGGGCTGCTCTGCGTCGGCAGCACCGGTGGCAATGGCAATGCACTGCTGAAGCGCGGGCGCACCCACGCGCTGGCATTCGGCCAAGAATGCCGCTTCGGCGGCCGCCTTGGCCTCTGCGTCGTCACCGCTCTGGGCCTCGACATAGGCATTGTAGGCCGCCGTCAGCCCCGCATCCTGCGCCCCGGCAGTCTGGGGGAGCAGCGAGAGCATGCAAAGGCTCGTGGTCGTAAGCAATAAGCGCTTAAGCTGCATGGTTTTTCTCCGTTCTTCTTGTGATGCAACAGCCAACCCGCCCAGAACTGGCGCTGGGTCGGAACGGGCGCCGAACGGATTTGTTCCGACCCTGGAGGTAATGAGTGGCGTCAGCGCGGCATTGCGTGGGGTTGCGCGCTCGCGTAAACCGCTCGCCGCCAGCATCAGAGCCAAGACATGCCCGACACCCTTATCGGCGCCCTGCCCCCCGCCCTCATCGAAGACGCGGTTCGTCGTGCCCTCGCCGAAGACCTGGGACTGGCCGGTGACCTCACCTCGCAGGCAACGATCCCGGTCGATGCCGTGGCGACGGCGACACTGTCGACCCGCGAGGCCGGAGTGATCGCCGGGCTGCCGGTCGCACTCGAAGTATTTCAGCAGCTTGGCGGGGCCGTGTCGTTCGATCCGCAGGTGGCCGATGGCAGCGCGGTGACGAAGGGGGACATCGTTGCAGTGGTGTCAGGTGATGCGCGGCAATTGCTGGCCGGCGAGCGCACCGCGCTCAATTTCCTGAATCACCTCAGCGGCATCGCCGCCCACACTCACAAGTTCGTCGAAGCAGTGGCAGGGACCAGTGCGCAAATCTGCGACACCCGCAAGACCACCCCCGGATTGAGGGCGTTCGAGAAATATGCGGTGCGCTGCGGCGGCGGCTCCAACCATCGCTACGCGCTGAGCGACGCCATCCTGATCAAGGACAACCACATCGCGGTAGCGGGCGGCGCGGGCAAGGCCTACCGGGCCGCGCGAGAGGCGGCCGGTCACCTGGTGGCGATCGAGATCGAGGTGACCAACCTCGACGAGCTCGGCGAGGTGCTGGAAGCGGGCGCGACCATCGTCATGCTCGACAACATGGACAACAATCTGCTGCGCGCAGCGGTGCGACTGACCGCCGGTCGGGCACGGCTCGAAGCCTCGGGTGGGGTGACGCTCGAGCGGGTACGCAGCATCGCCGAAACAGGGGTCGACTACATCTCGTCGAGCCAGATCACCATGGGTGCCAGACCGCTCGATCTCGGACTGGACGTCGAAATCCAATGAGCCTGTCCCTTGCCGAGCTGATGAATCGCGCGGCCATTGCCGCTGCCGAAGTGATCCTCGAAGTCTACCATCGGCCGGTGCTGGCGATGGAAAAGCCGGACGGCTCGCCGGTCACCGAGGCGGACCAGCGGGCCGAGGCCATCATCCTCGAGCATCTGGCAGCGACCGGACTGCCGGTGCTCGCCGAAGAGAGCGTCGCGGCCGGACGGATCCCCGAACTGGGGACGCGCTACTTCGTGGTCGATCCGCTCGACGGCACCAAGGAGTTCCTCAAGCGCAACGGCGAGTTCACCGTAAACATCGCCTATTGCGAGAACGGGCATCCGATCAGCGGCGTCGTGCTGGCGCCGGCTACCGGCGAAATCTACTGGGGCGGTCCGGATGGCGCGTTCGGTGGCCGACTGGCGGGCGATGCGATCGAGGCCGTCGCACCGTTGCGCGTAGCGGCGGGCAAACAGCCGCTGCGCATCGTCGCCAGCCGGTCGCATGGCCACGCGGCGCTGGCCGAACTCTGCGATACCCTCGAGGTGGCTGAGGACGTGTCGGTCGGCTCGTCGCTGAAGTTCTGCCTGCTCGCCAAAGGCGAAGCGCAGCTTTACCCGCGATTTACCCCAACTTCGGAATGGGACACGGCGGCCGGCCAGGCGGTGCTGCAGGCTGCCGGGGGTGTGGTACTGGGAATGGACGGCCTGCCGCTGACTTGCGGACACCGCGAGGACGGCTTCCTCAATGCCTGGTTTGTGGCCGCCGCCAGCGAAAAACTGGCTTTGCGGGCCCTGGCTGAAATGCTGCGGTTCGCCGACGCATGAGACGAAACCGTTAGTATTCAAACGGTTGGCCATGAAGAAAATGCATGGCAGCCCCTCTCCCGGCCCTTGTTGCGCTTTTTTCCGCCTCCATATATAGGCCCGGCATATGCTGGTCCGTTATATGACGGCCGAACAGGAAGCCAATGAACGTCAGAACCATCTGCCTTGCCATCCTCTACGATGGCGACGCGACTGGATATGAGATCCGAAAGCTCTCCGTTGAAGGAGAGTATTCGTATTTCATCGACGCCAGCTATGGGGCGATCTATCCGTCTCTGGCCCGGCTCGAGCAGGAAAAGCTGGTTACGGCGCGTGTCGAACAGCAGGATGGCAAGCCCGCCAAGAAAATCTATTCGATCACTGCGGCCGGGCGGGCAGCGTTCATCCAGTCGATGTTCGAGAAACTTGGCGAAGACGAGTTCCGCAGCGAATTTCTGCTGTTCCTGCGCTTCGCTTCAGAGCTTCCGCAATCGCTGGTCGAGCAGCGACTGAATGAACGAATCGTCGAAATCGACGCGACGCTCGCCGACTTTGACCGGCTCAAACAACAACACAACCACCCCGGAGACGCCTGGGTCATCGATTACGGGCGCACTTGCATGCAAGCGGCTCGTGACTACATCGAGGCGCACGGGGATGAACTGATAGCGCTGGCCCGTCCCGACAGGGACGACGCTGCAGCAGCGGAATAGAGGGTATCAGAATGCGTGCGATCGTTTCCTACGGCGTTGCCGGCGCCATTGTCGTTGTCGGGGCCCTGTGGCTCGGCAGCGGCGTTTTCGTGGCGGGCGGCAATGGCCCCGGCAAGGGCGAACGCCCGATTATCTCGTTCTTCAGCAAGGACGCCGAAGGCGCCGAGACGACGCACCACCCCGCCGCCGAGGGCGCGGTCGATCCGGCACTGACCATCGCCCAGCGGGTCGCCGAGGCGAGCGGCGCATCTGCTCCGGCTCAATCGGTGCGCACCGAGACCTACACCATGCAGGCCATGCCGGTGGAAGTGCCGCTGCGCGGCCGCACCAAGGCCAAGAACGTCACCACCATCACGCCGGAAACCTCGGGTGTGGTCACTGCGGTGAACGTCACCAAGGGCCAGGCCGTCAAGGCGGGCGACGTGATCTGCACCCTCGAGGAAGGCACGCGCGCTGCCGCGGTGGCGCAGGCGGAAGCGGCACTGGCCCAGGCCCAGACGGCCTACGACTCCAACAAGGCGCTGCGCGACAAGGGCCTCGCGGCCAGCAATACCGGCATCGCGGCCGAGACCGCACTGCGCCAGGCCCAGACGGCGTTCGACCAGGCCAAGCAGGAGTTCGACCGCGCCAAGGTCACCACCAAGATCGCCGGCATCGTGCAGGATCCGGTGGCGACGGTCGGCAGCGTGCTGAGCCCGGGCCAGGCGTGCGCCACGGTGGTGGAGCTCGACCCGATGCTGTTCGTCGCCTCGGTGCCGGAGGCCCGCATCGCCCGTGCCGAGCTGGGTCTGCCGGCCAAGGTGGAAACCGTGACCGGCCAGACGGTGGACGGCAAGGTGAGTTACATCGCCTCGCTTGCCGACGATGCCACCCGCTCGTTCCCGGTCGAGATCGAGATCCCCAATGCGGACGGCAAGGTGCTGTCGGGCATCACCGCGACGGCCACGGTCACCATGGGTACGGTGCCTGCGCATCTGTTGCCGCAGTCGGTCCTGACGCTGAACGACGAGGGCACGCTCGGCGTGCGCTCGGTCAAGGACGGCGTCGTCGAGTTCTATCCCGTGACGATCATCTCGGACTCCCGTGAGGGCGTCTGGGTCACGGGTCTGCCCCCGTCGATCGACGTGATCACGATGGGCCAGGAGTATGTCGTGCCGGGTCAGAAGGTCAACGCGACCAACGTTACGGGCAAGCCGGATTCGGTAGAAGCCGAAGCCGCTGCTGATGGGGTGCACTCATGATGAATTTCCTCGAACGCGTCCTGCGCATGCCGCGGGTCGTGTTGACGGTGATGGCGCTGCTGCTCCTCGCCGGTTTCAGCGCATATGTGTCGTTGCCCAAGGAGAGTTTCCCGGCGATCGACATCCCGTATTTCTACGTGTCGACCAGCCAGACCGGCGTCTCTCCGCGTGACGCGGAGCGGCTGCTGGCCAAGCCGATCGAGGATCGCGTCAAGGACATCGACGGGCTGAAGAATTACACTTCGACCTCGTCGACCGGCCACGCCTCGGTGTTCCTCGAGTTCGACGTCAACGCCGACGCCGACAAGGCGCTGGCCGACATCCGCGCCAAGCTCGACGGCGTCGCCGGCGAGCTGCCGGACGACGCGACCGTGCCGTCAGTGACGGAAATCTCGTTCACCGACATGCCGTCGATCTCGGTGGCGGTCTATGGCGACGTGCCTGAGCGCACCCTGGTGCAACGCGCCAAGGATCTCAAGGAAGAGCTCGAAGCGATCCCGACAGTGCAGAGCGTGAGCATTTCCGGCTCGCGCGACGAAATGCTGGCTGTGACCATCGATATGAACCGGCTGGAGGCCTATAACCTCACTGCCGGGCAACTGCTCGACGCGCTGGCCAAGAACAACATGGTGGTGCCGGGCGGCACGCTCGATACCGGACGGGGTTCGTTCAACGTCGAGGTGCCGGGCCTCATCACCACGGCGCAGGACGTCTACTCGCTGCCGATCAAGGCGGATGGCGACAATGTCGTGACCTTCGGCGACGTGGCGACGGTGACGCGCACCTTCAAGGACGCGACCGAATACGCGCACGTCAATGGCCAGCAGGCGATCACGCTGGGTGTGATCAAGAAGCTCGGCACCAACGTCATCGATATCTCCGACAAGGTCCGCGCCGTCACCACCGAGTTCACCAAGGACTGGCCGTCCGGCATCCAGCACAGCTTCCTCGTCGATCAGGCAGATTCCACCAAGAACCTGTTCCGCTCGCTCGAAGCGGCCGTGCTGACCGCCGTGGCGCTGGTGATGATCACCTGCGTCGCCACGCTCGGCGTGCGCCCGGCGCTGATGATCGGCACCTCGATCCCGATCTCGTTCATGATCGCGTTCCTCGTGGTCCAGATGCTCGGCATGACCATCAACATGATGATCATGTTCGGCCTGGTGCTGGCAGTGGGCGTGCTCGTCGACGACCCGATCGTGGTGGTGGAGTACGCAGAACGAAAGCTGCAGGAAGGCGTCAGCAAGAAAGAGGCGTTCATCCTTGCGGCGCGCAAGATGTTCGTGCCGGTGGTTTCGGCCACCTTCACGACGCTGGGCGCGTTTATCCCGCTGCTGTTCTGGCCGGGCATCATCGGCAAGTTCATGAGCTACCTGCCGATCATCGTGATCGTGGTGATGTGCGCCTCGCTGCTGTCGGCGCTGGTGTTCATGCCGGTGATCGGTGCGATCATCGCCTCGAGCCATGTCGACCCCAAGGCCAAGGAAGCCGCGGACGTCGTCATGTATCCGGACAAGTTCGATGTGAAGAAGGTGAAGGGTCCGACGGGCGTCTATGTGCGCACGCTGCAGCACCTGATCCGCCATCCGATCCTGTCGTTGCTCACCGGTTTCACCATCGTCGGCTTCATGTTCTACGCCTACATCGCCCACCCGACCGGCATGGAAGCCTTCCCGGCCTCGGAAGCCGAGTTCGGCACGGTCAACGTGATCGCCCGCGGCAACTATTCGCCGACGGAAATCCGCGACATGCTGGTGGAAGTCGAGAACCAGATCCTGCAGGTGCAGGGTGTGCAGGACTCGATCATGACCTTCGCCGGTGGTGGCAGCAGCTTCTCGAGCGGCGGTCCGCCGGACACCATCGGGCAGTTCAACCTGCAGCTGCAGCCGTGGAACGAGCGCGTCAAGGCCGAAGAGATCTTCCAGAACATCCGTGACCGGGTGAAGGATATCTCTGGCCTCGAGGTGCAGATCGCGGCGCAGGAGAACGGTCCGCCGGCCGGCAAGGCCATCAACCTGACGGTCGAAAGCACCAACTATGCCGACCTGACGCCGGTGGTGACCAAACTGCGCAACTATGTGGAGAATGACCTTGGCGATACCATCGACGTGGAAGACGGACGTCCCTCCCCAGGCATCGACTGGGAAGTGACGATCGATCGCGTCGCCGCCGCCAAGTACGGCATCGGCGTGCGCGAGCTCAGCCCCTATGTCCAGTTGGTGACCTCGGGCGTGAAGCTTGGCTCATACCGGCCGGACGACGCCGACGACGAACTGGATATCCGCGTCCGCCTGCCGCTGGACGAGCGCAGCTTCGACAGCCTCGACTCGCTGCGGATCGTCACGGCCCAGGGTCTGGTGCCGGTGTCGAACTTCATCAAGCGTGAGGCGGTGCCGAAGGTCGCCAATATCAGCCGGAAGAACGGCGTCTATGTAATGGGCGTCGCCGCCAACCTGGCGCCGGGCGTGCCGGCTGATGCCAAGGTCGCCCAGCTGAAGACCTGGGTGGCCGAGCAGGGCTTCCCCTCGACCACCAAGGTGGCGTTCGGCGGTGCTGACGAGCAGATCGGCGACACCAATGCCTTCATCATGCAGGCATTGGGGGCTGCGCTGTTCATCATCTTCCTGGTGCTGCTGCTCGAGTACAACAGCTTCTACCAGGTGCTGGTGACGCTCTCGACCGTGGTCATGTCGCTGGCCGGCGTGATGCTGGGCATGACGATCACCGGGATGAGCTTCTCGGCCATCATGACCGGGCTCGGCATCGTGGCGCTGGCCGGTATCGTGGTGAAGAACGGTATCGTGCTGATCGACACCTACAACCACTACAACCGTGGTGACGGGGTCGAGCCGACCAAGGCGATGCTGATCACCGCAGCCCAGCGCGTGCGGCCGGTGCTGCTCACCGCCACGGTGACGGCCCTGGGCGTGATCCCGATGGCGGTGAACGTCGAGTTCGACTTCATCCGGCGCGAGATCGTCTGGGGTGGCCTCGCCGGTTCGTGGTTCACGCACCTGTCGGCAGCTCTGGTTTCTGGCCTGTTCGTCTCGACCGCCCTCACCTTGGTAATGGTGCCGGTGATGATCACCGCCCCGAGCGTGATCCGTCACGGCTGGATAGGCCGGCTGTTCGGTGCAGTGTTCGGCGCCATCGGCAACGCCATCGCCTGGCCGTTCCGGGCGATCTTCGGCCGGCGCAAGCACACCGCGGTCACGCCGGAAGGCGAGACGGTGGAGATCCCGGCCGACATCGACAGCTCGAAGCGGTTCATCAAGACCGAAGGTTCGGGCCTCGTCGAGACGGAGCAGGACGGCGTGACGGTGGTCAGCCGCCAGGCTGCCGAGTAAGCTGAACTATAGAGACACGCAAAAAGGGGGCCCGGTGGAAACCGGGCCCCTTTTGCTATGCTTCGACGCAGACGATCTCAGGAGCATGCCGACGCGCCGCATAACGGTTGGTCAAGCTGGCTACGAACTCGACGCGGTAATCGAAACTGCGCGAGCTGAACCGGTGGAAATCGTGCACGAAGGAGTCGGCGCCGCGATCGTGTTGTCACCAACGATGTTTCAGGCGCTCATCGGTAAGGCGCCGGGCCCCGATCGACCGGAGCTGGAACGACTAATGCATAAGAGCATCAGTGATGCGCGACCAGGTCTATCGCGCCTTGGCAACATGGGAGGTGAAGCACGACCCTCCCGAGCGAGACGACAGATAGTTCATGCCTTTACCGGGGCGCGAACCAACTTTGGCCGCCCTGCCCTCCACGCCACGGCCAGACCAAGGCTGATGCTGAAGCCGAGGCCGATCATCAGCAGAGAGTGGCGGCCGAGACCCAGATCGCCGGCGAGGACTTGCAGGACCAACAGGTGAATGAGGTAAGCGCCGAAGGTAGCTTGGCCGAGGGTCGACCAGATCGGGCTCTTCAGTTCGAGGCGCATGAACAGCACCGCCACCGAGAGGGCGTAGCCGAGGGTCGCGAGCGAGTAATCGTGACCCAGGGCATAGCGGCCGACGACGAAATAGCCTTCAGAAAGATGCAGGGCCGCAAAGAGCACCAGCGATGCGACGATCGCCGGGACCGGCAGGCCGGCCAGCGCGGTACGGTTGCGGCGCAGCACGATGCCAGCGACGAGAAAGACCGGCGCGAAGAACAGCCCGTTGCGATCCATCCAGAACGGGAAGCCATGGCCCAACAGCGGCTTTGAGTAGGCGCCGATGGTGGTGCCGACGCCGTAGAGGACTAGCGCGATGGCGAGGGTCCAGCGCAGGCCGGTGAATTTGATCAGCGTTGCAACAATGGCGCTGCCGAGCACCAGGGCGGGCAGGAACCACAGGTGGAAGGCCGGCCCACCGGACCAGAGGAGCAACAGCAGACCATCCGGCGTCAGCTCGAAGCCGGGCCGATCGCCCTCGAGCAGGCGCAGTGCCACGGTGATGGCGAGGACAACCGCAAACGCCGGCATCACCCGGCGAGCCACCTTGCCGGCCAGCCGGAGCGGCGCGGCGAGGTCGGCGTCCTTCCAGAAATAGGCCGACATCAGGAAGAACACCGGCACGGCGAAGCGGCTCAGCTCATCGACGACGAAGCCGAGCGGCTTGTTGTCGGCGAAGCCGCCACCGGCGACATGCAGGGTGACGATGCCGAACAGGCTCAGGACGCGCAGGGCGTCGAGGGAAGCGTTGCGGGAAGCGGATGAGGTCATTTGGCCGATGCTGTGATGGTCGGACGCAACGGATTGGTCAAAGGGTGGGTTCCGGTAAGCGGCCGGTTCTTGGTGGTGCTGACTGTCAGAGACGGCCCCCTCCCGGCCTCCCCCATAAAGAGGGAGGTGAAGAGTCGAGGCTCTGGCATCGATAGTGCCAATCGCACCGGCAGGGCACCTCTCCCTTTATGGGGGAGGATGGGAGGGGGCCGTCTGTGACGGCAAACCTCTGCTACTCCGCCGCGGGCAGACCGCGCTTGACGAAGCCTTCGGGGTCGTTGGCGACGCGCTGCATGCGCTCTTCGGCCTCCGAGGCCTCGCGCTGGCGGTTCCACATCTGGGCATAGAGCCCCTGCTTGGCCAGCAGGCGATGGTGGGTGCCGCGCTCGGCGATCTGACCGTCGCGCAGGACGATGATCTCGTCGGCATTGACGACGGTGGAGAGCCGATGGGCGATGACCAGGGTGGTGCGGTTGGCCGAGACCACGTCGAGGGCGGACTTGATGTCTTCCTCGGTCTTGGAATCGAGGGCAGAAGTCGCCTCGTCGAGAATCAGGATCGGCGGTCCCTTCAGGATGGTGCGGGCGATGGCGACGCGCTGCTTCTCGCCGCCCGAGAGCTTGAGGCCACGCTCGCCCACCGGCGTCTCGTAGCCCTTGGGCAGGCTCTCGATGAAGTGGCCGATCTGCGCCAGCTCGGCGGCTTTCTTCACCTCCGCCTCGGTCGCGTCCGGGCGACCATAGCGGATGTTGTAGGCGATGGTGTCGTTGAACAGCACCGTGTCCTGCGGCACCATGCCGATGGCGGCGCGCAGGCTCTCCTGGGTGACGTCACGCAGGTCCTGGCCGTCGATGGTGATCCGCCCTTCGATGACATCGTAGAAGCGATAGAGCAGCCGCGAGATGGTGGATTTACCGGCACCCGACGGCCCGACCACCGCTATGGTCTTGCCCGCCGGTACCTCGAAGCTGATGCCCTTGAGGATCGGGCGATCCGCATCGTAGTGGAACTTCACATCCTCGAACTTCACCACCGGGCCGGTGACGGCAAGCGGCTTGGCGCCCGGCTTGTCCTGGATCTCCGGAGCCCGATCCAGCAGCTTGAACATTTCCTCGATATCGGTGAGCCCCTGCCGGATCTCGCGATAGACGAAGCCGATGAAATTGAGCGGCCGGTAGATCTGCATCAGGAAGGTGTTGAGCAGCACGAAATCGCCCAGCGTCAGCGTGCGGTTCATCACCCCCAATACAGCCATGATCAGGATGATCACCGTGCCGGAATAGAAGATCACCGCTTGACCGAAGTTCAGGAAGCCGAGCGAGGTCCAGATGCGGATGGCGGAGCGTTCATACTTCTCCATCGAGGCATCGAAGCGTTGTGCCTCCATCTTCTCGTTGGCGAAGTACTTCACCGTCTCGAAATTCAGCAGGCTGTCGATGGCCTTGCCGTTGGCATCGGTGTCGCTGTCGTTCATGTCGCGGCGAATGGCGATACGCCAGTTCGACGCCTTGATGGTGAACCACAGGTAAAGCCAGACCGTGACGACCAGCACGCTGAGGTAGCTGACGCCGAACATGACGATGAAGATGATGCCGGTGATGACGAACTCGACCAGCGTGGGCGCGGTGTTGAGCATCGTGAAGCGCACGATGGTCTCGATACCCTTGGTGCCGCGTTCGATGACCCGGCTCAGGCCGCCGGTGCGGCGGGCAAGGTGGAAGCGCAGTGACAGCTTGTGCAGATGTTCGAAGGTCTGCAGCGCCAGTTTGCGAACCGCATGCTGGCCGACCGAGGCGAACAGTACGTCGCGCAATTGCTGGAAGCCGGCATCGATGATGTTGCCGACGCCGAAGGCGACGACCAGCACGATGGGAATGGCAACGCCCATGACCAGCGCGGTATCAGGCGTCGTGCCGTCGAGGCTGTCGATGATCCACTTGTAGACGAAGGGCACCAGGGTGGTCGCCACCTTCGACACCAGCAAGGCGCCGATGGCGAGGACGACGCGCCACTTCAGATCGGGGCGACCCTCGGGCCACATGTAGCCCCAGAGGTTTCGTACAGTGGCAAGCAGGCCACCCTCCTCCGCGCTGACGGTGGGGCGCTTGGTTGCCTCATCGGCGGAAGACATCAGGCTAGCTCTTTGACCGGGTGATCGGTGAGGCCGGTGAACAGACCGCTGCAGGCAATGCCGAAATCGGCCAGCCGATCGGCGCGCAACGAGTAGCAGTTGCGGGTGCCCTTGGGGTGACGCTCCACCAGGCCGGCATCGAGCAGCACCTTGATGTGCTGGCTCACGGTGGACTGGGCCAATGACAGGTTCTGTGTGACATCGGTGCAGCAGCAATCGCCGGCGCGCTGGGCGGCGAGGATGCGCAGGATGTTGAGCCGGACGGGGTGTCCGAGCGCCCGCATCACATTGGCGATGTCGTCGTCGTGCATCGGGTTCATCGTCATTCAGCGATAAAAGATCGGCCTCGCCAAGGCAAGGCGAAACCACCTGCCTGACTGGGCAGTTGAACCGGATTCGCGGCACGACGCTGTCAGGGATTGGCGGGCCGTGCCCTCAGTCGTCGGTCACCAGCGGCAGCTCGAAGATCTGGCCGGGAAAGATGCGCGATGGACGCCGGATCAGCTCGCGATTGGCGTGGAAGATGGTGCGGTAGTGGATGCCATGGCCGTAGTAGCGGCGGGCAATGCTCCACAATGTATCGCCACGCCGGATGATGGCCTTGCCGACATTGTAGCGCCCCTCATCCGGATCGCCGAACGGCAAGAGGCGCAGGATGGTGACCGGCTGGCCGGCGGCGACGGTCGGCGCAGCTTCGGGGGCGTCGAACTGTGCGATCAGCGCCGGGGCCTCGGGTGCCGGCAGGGTAATCGTCGACGGCTGCTCGGTACCGGTCGGGGATGGCAACGTGGTCGGTTGCAGCGTCGAGGGAGCGAGAATTTCGACCGAAGCGGACTCGCCTTGCGGCAGCACGCTGTCCAATGGCGGCAGCGGCGCGGGGGGCAAGTCGGGTTCGATGGGGGCGACCTCGGGCTCCGCCTCCGGCTCCTCCACAAGCAGCGGCTGATCGCCCGGTTCCGCTGCCGGCGCGCTGTCGGCGACTGCCGACGCATCGGGAGGAGTGGCGGTGGCAGGCGGCTGCGCCGGCTCAGGCGGCGAAGTGGCCACCGGCGGCGCGGGATCGGCCTGCGGCGCCGGGGCGACGCCGCTGCCAAGCTCCGGCGTCTGTTCGGGCCGCTCGTCGGGTGGGGCGCCACCATCGGGCAGCTCGATCTCGACGGTGATGGCGGCAACACCCAGCAGCTTGCCGGTGTCGGGTTCGATGGCTTCGACACGCAGCTCGCGCCGCGGATTATCGAGTAGGTTGCTGCCCTCGACCAGCCAGCGCCCCTCTTCCACCGGGCTTTCGCCGATCAGTCGGCCGTCGGCGTAAAGGCGCATCAATGCACCGGCCGGGCCAGATCCCGAAACGAAACTCTTGCTGCCGTCGAGTTCGATGGCGTCGATGGTGGGAGCCAGGACGACCGGTGCGGCGATGGTCGGCGGAGGTGGTTGGGCGGTCGCCGGTTCGGCGTTGGCGACAACCAACGGCGCTCCGGCAGGGGCGCCGGCGGCAGGCACGGCAAGCTCAGGCGCGGCGCCAGGGCCCGCCTCCGGCGCGTCAGCCGGCTCTTCGGCAAGCGGCGAGGCGGGCACTGCCGCTTCGAGAGCGGGCGTCTCGTCCTCAACGGACAAGCCGCGTTCCACCGCAAACCTGTCGGGGCGGGCAGCGGACTCGTCCCGAGTAACGTCATGTTCCGGTGTGGGGGCTGCGCCCCAACTCAATGCGGTATCGGCCGCCGGGACAGGCTCGATCGCCCCAGATGCAGGCACGGGCGACGCCGGAACGGCGTAACCGGGGACTTGGGCCGCCACCGTGGGCCGAGCCGCATCGACCGCAGACGGATCGGCGGACGGCGCAGGCGCGGCCTCCGCCGGCAGGTCGGGCGAGGCAGTCGACGGAGTAGCGGACGGTCCTGGGGCCGCCGCCGGAGGTTGAATCTCTGCAACATCGAGAGGCGGCGGCACCGGGGGGTCGCCGGGGATGGCGTCGGCCGGGACTTTGTCGGCGACCCGGCCCGGTATCCGTCCGGGGAGGTCGAACTTGCGGTCGGCCATGTCGCGCAGACAGGTGACCACGCCGCGCGGATCGGTCGAACAGGCGTTGACTGCAGGCAGCCCGACAATGCCCAAGGCAACAGCCAGTGTCACCCCGGCGGCGCCAAGGGCGAGCAGCAAAGTACGGCGGTCGTCGGTCGGGCGCAGCGGGGCCTCCGGGAACGCGGGCAACCTGTCCCAACCGCTCCGGCGTCTCAGGCTGCCTCTGATTTCATCAACTTATAGGTAATCGACTCGTAAAGCGCCTCAAATGAGGCGTCGATGATGTTGGTGTTGACTCCGATGGTGTACCAGCGCTCGCCAGTGCCGTCGCGGCTTTCGACCAGTACACGGGTGACCGCGCCCGTGCCGCCGTCGAGGATACGCACCTTGAAATCGACCAGTTCGAGATCGGCGATGCGGGCGGAGAAAACCCCCAGGTCCTTGCGCATGGCGAGATCGAGCGCGTTGACCGGGCCGTTGCCTTCGGCCACCGACATCAGCAAATCGTCGCCGATCCGGATCTTCACCACCGCCTCGGTGACGACCACCTGCTCGCCACGCGCATTGTGGCGGCGCTCGACGCTGGTGCGGTAGCTCTCCACGTCGAAGAACTCCGGCAACGTGCCGAGCACGCCGTGCGCCAGGATGAAGAACGACGCATCGGCGCCGTCGTAGGAATAACCGCGAGCCTCCCGCTCCTTGACGGTGCGCAGCAAGCGCTCGAGCCGCGGATCGTCCTTGCCCAGCTCGATGCCATGCCGCTTCAGCGCCGCAAGCAGGTTGGACTTGCCGGCCTGCTGGCTGACCATGATGTTGCGTTCATTGCCGACAAGCTCCGGCGGCACGTGCTCGTAGGTCGAGAAATCCTTGGCCAGCGCCGAAGCGTGGATGCCGGCCTTGGTGGCGAAGGCAGAGGTGCCGACATAGGGCGATTGCCGGGCCGGGGCGCGATTGAGCAGCTCGTCGAAGGCCCGCGAGATCGAGGTGAGGTCGGCCAGTTGCTCGCTGGAAACGCCGATCTCGAAGCGCTCGGCGAAGCCGGGCTTCAGCGCCAGCGTCGGAATGATGGTGACGAGGTTGGCATTGCCGCAGCGCTCGCCGATGCCGTTGAGCGTGCCCTGGATCTGGCGGACACCGGCGGCGACGGCGGCAAGGGTGTTGGCGACCGCCTGGCCGGTGTCGTCGTGGGCATGGATGCCGAGATGATCGCCGGGCACCACCTTGCTGACTTCGGTGACGATCTCGGTGACCTCGGACGGCATGGTGCCACCATTGGTGTCGCACAGCACCACCCAGCGGGCCCCCGCGTCGAGCGCGGTGCGGACGAAGCGCAAGGCATAGTCGGGGTCGGATTTGTAGCCGTCGAAAAAGTGCTCGCAATCGACCAGCGCCTGCTTGCCGGCAGCGACAGTGGCTTCGATGGTCTCGCGCAGGTTGTCGAGGTTTTCCTCGAGGCTGATGCCAAGCGCAACCTTCACCTGATAGGCGGAAGCCTTGCCGACGAAACAGGCGGCGTCCGATACGGCGTTCAGCGTCGCCTGGACCCCGGGATCGTTGCCGACCGAGCGTCCCGCCCGCTTGGTCATGCCGAAGGCGGTGAAGATGGCGTCGCGCGTGCGGCTTTCGGCGAAGAACTGATCGTCAATGACATTGGCGCCCGGATAGCCGCCCTCGATGTAGTCGACGCCGAGGCGCTCGAGCAGCGCGGTCACCGAGATCTTGTCCTCGAGCGAAAACTCGATGCCGGCGGTCTGCGCGCCATCGCGCAGCGTGGTGTCGAACAGATAGAGGCGTTCCTTGGCTTGGGCAGTCATGGCGAAATACTCAGTTACGGGGCGGCCACTCGGCCGTGTCGTGGTCGGGGTGCTGGTGGTTGGACGCGCGAACGCGCGCCACAGCTTCGACGCCATCGCCCTCCTCGGTGGTGCCGATCTGCTCGGCGCCGGGAACCGGGCGAAGGCCCGGATGACGGCCCTCGAGGCCCATCTCGTAAAGAATGGGGATGAGGTGCGGCTGATCGAACGAACCGATGGTCATCGACACATGCGGCCCGCCCAGCGAGCGATAATAGAGCGGCGTGCCGCAATTGCTGCAGAAGCCACGCGCCGCGACGTCGGAGCTGTTGAACTCGCTGGGCTTGCCGCGCGTCCAGGTCAGGTGCTCGTGACCGATGCCGACCAGATCGATGAACACATTGCCCGCAGCCTTCTGGCACATGCGGCAATGGCAGAAGTGCGGGTTGTCGCGCAGCTCGGTGGCGTGCCAGCGGACGGCGCCGCATTGGCAGCCGCCCGAATATTCGCGGAAGCGATAGCTTTCGTCGATCACATTCCACCTCCCGCGAAGCGGTCCGTCGCTTCGATCAGATGATTGAGGATGCCGGGCTGGCTCAGCGCGTGCCCCTGCCCTTCGACCATGATGAACTCTGCCTCGGGCCACGCCTGGTGCAGGTCCCAGGCCGTCTGCGGCGGACAGGCGACGTCGTACCGGCCCTGCACGATGATACCCGGAATATCGCGCAGCTTTCCCGCATCGCGGATCAGCTGGCCCTCGTCCATCCAGCCGGCATGGACGAAATAGTGGTTCTCGATACGGGCAAAGGCGAGCGCGTACTCGTCGCCGTAGAAGGTGTCGCTGACCTCGGGATCGGGCAGCAGCGTGATGGTCTCGCCCTCCCAGCGCGCCCACTCGCGGGCGGCGCCAAGCCGCACCTCACGATCGGCGCTGGTCAGCCGCTGCCGGTAGGCGGCGATCATGTCGCCGCGTTCCGCCGGCGGGATCGGGGCGATGAAGCGCTCCCATTTGTCGGGGAAGAGCAGCGAGGCGCCATGCTGATAGTACCAGAGCAACTCCCAACGTCGCAGCGTGAAGATGCCGCGCAGCACCAGTTCGGTGACGCGGTCGGGGTGCTTCTGCGCATAAGCGAGCGCCAGCGTCGACCCCCAGGAGCCGCCGAACACCAGCCACTGCTCGACGCCGACCATCTGCCGCAGCCGCTCGATATCGTCGACCAGGTCCCAGGTGGTGTTATGCTCGAGCTCGGCGAAGGGCCGCGACTTGCCGCAGCCGCGCTGATCGAACAGCAGTACGTCATAGCGCGCCGGATCGAAGACGCGGCGCTGGTTGGGACTGATGCCGCCCCCTGGTCCGCCATGCAGGAACACCGCCGGTTTGGCGCCCGGCGTGCCGATGCGCTCCCAGTAGAGCTGGTGGCCGTCGCCCACGTCGAGATGGCCGGAGGCATAGGGCTCGATCTCAGGATAGTAGGTGCGTAGCGTCACGCGGTAAGACCTTGTTTCGGGGGCCAATAGGCGGTGTCGTGGTCCGGGTGCTGGTGACAGACCAGGGTGGCCATGAACTCAAGCCAGCCGGGCGAATATTCGGTGCGCACCGGCAGCGCGGCAAGACCATCGAAGAACGGCAGCTTGTCGGTCACGTTGACCTGGATCGCCGGCGCCGCGACGGTCGGATCGTCGAAGGCGCCGATGGCGATCTCCAGTTGCTGATCGGCCGGGCGGCCGATCTCCTCATAGGTGAGAGGGGTGCCGCAGTCGGCGCAGAAGCCGCGCCTGATCTTGTCGGAACTCGCGAAGTATTTCGGCGCGCCGCGGGTCCACACGACGTCGAACGAGGTGACCAGCGGCCCGAAGAAGGCGCCGAAAGCCTTCTGGCACATCCGGCAATGACAGATCGAGCCGCGGCCGAGCCGGCCGACGGCAAAGCGCACCGCGCCACATTGGCAACCGCCGGTGAAGGGGGCCTCACTCGGGGGCATGGCATACCGCTTCGATATTGTGTCCGTCCGGATCGTAGACGAAGGCGGCGTAGTAGGTGGCGTGATAGTGCGGCCGCAGGCCCGGCGGACCATTGTCCTTGCCGCCGGCGGCGATCGCCGCGGCATGGAACGCATCGACGGCCGCTCGGGTGGATGCCCTGAAGGCGAGATGCACCCGGCCGCCGCTGAGTTTGCCACCGTCGCCGATCCACAGGAATGGCTGCTCCGAGCCGAGGCCCGCGACGTTGCCTTCGTCCCCCTCGAACTTCATGTGCGTCTTGATGCCGAGCGGCGCCAGCGCCTTCTCGTAGAATGCCAGCGAGGTCGGGTAGTCGGCGGTCGAAATGGCCACGTGATCCAAGGCACTCATAGGCGTCCTCCCTTTGGGCCGACATAGGCGGCCTCGATGTTGTTTCCGTCGGGGTCGAATACGAAAGCGGCGTAGTAGTCAGGCGCATAGTGCGGGCGAAGACCGGGCGGTCCGTTGTCGCGCCCGCCGGCAGCGAGCGCCACCGTGTAGAACGCCTCGACGGCGGCCCGACTCTCGGCGACGAAGGCGACATGGGTATCGCCACCGCGCTGCACCTTGCCGCTGCCGAGCCAGAAGGTCGGGCGCTCGATGCCATAGCCGGCCGATCTCACGCCGTCATACTCGAACTCGGCAAGCAGCTTGATCCCGAGCGCACCGAGCGCGGCAGTGTAGAAATCGCGCGAGAGGGCGAAGTCCGTGGCCGTGAGGCCGACATGGTCGATGATGGCGGTCATGGGTGACCCTCCTGCAAAGCCAGCCAGATGGCCTCCATCACACCATCGCGATTCTCGTGGAGTTCGTTGTTCCAGATGCGAAGGATGCGATAGCCATGCGTCCGAAGCACTGCATCGCGGCGGGGATCGGTTTGGCTCTCTGCGTGCTGGCCGCCGTCGAGTTCCAATATCAGCTTTGCCGAGTGGCAGGCGAAATCCGCAATGAGCGGGCCGACAGGGACTTGGCGCCTGAACTTGAAATCAACGAAGCGACGTCCGCGGAGCAGATGCCAAAGCACCTCTTCGTGTGGCGTCGCTTCACGCCGAAGGTAACGCGCGAAGGAGCGAAGCCTTGGCGCGACCGGCCTCCTAGCAGCCGTCGGTGAGGGGGGAGAGAACCCCTCATCCGCCCTTCGGGCACCTTCTCCCACAAGGGGAGAAGGCGACGCCGCGACATCGGTGAGCCGCTCGACCTTCTCCCCTTGTGGGAGAAGGTGGCGCGCAGCGCCGGATGAGGGGTCCGCAACCGGAGGTTGCGCGGCCGGAGCAAGAGCGACGGACGGCTGCGGCAGGGGAAAGTCTGGCGTCACCTCACCACCTCCCATTTGGTCTGACGCTGGCCGGCATCGTCCTTGTAGTCCATCAGTTGGACACCCTGTGTCAGCAATTCGGCACGGATCGTGTCAGCCTTTGCGAAGTCCTTGGCGTTGAGCGCGGCGAGGCGGGCAGCGACGGCCTGTTCTACGCCTGCGGGCGCGTCGGCCGCGCCGGCGGTCAGCAGGCCGTCGGGGGTGAACCCAAGGAACTCGAGTGTCGCGGCGAGGCAATTGGCGGCGGTCTCGACGCCGCGGTTGGCGTTGCGGGCAATGGCGTCGAGCGCCACCGTCGCCCGATGGAAATTGAGGTCGTCGGCCAGTTCGGCAATGACCGAAGGCTCGGGCGGCGTTCCGGGCTTCGGCTTACTGGCGCGCTGCCAGTCGCGCAGCTTCTGCTCGGCCTCCTCCAGACGCTTCACCGAAAAATCGATCGGCTCGCGATAGTGCGTCATCAGCATGGCGAGGCGCAGCACTTCGCCTGGCCATTTGCGGCCGCCGAATTTGTCGCTCTCGAGCAGTTCGGAAATGGTGACGAAGTTGCCGAGCGACTTCGACATCTTCTGCCCCTCGACCTGCAGGAAGCCGTTGTGCAGCCAGTAGTTGGCCATCACCGGCGTGCCGTGGGCGCAGCGCGACTGGGCGATCTCGTTCTCGTGGTGCGGGAAGATCAGGTCGAGGCCACCGGCATGGATATCGAACACCTGGCCGAGGTAGCGTTCGCTCATCGCCGAGCACTCGATATGCCAGCCTGGGCGTCCCCTGCCCCACGGGCTGTCCCAGCCCGGCTCTTCGGCACTCGACTGCTTCCACAGCACGAAATCGGCCGGGTTCTTCTTGTGCGCGTCGACCGCGACGCGCGCCCCAACCAGATTGTCCTCGAGATTGCGGCCGCTCAACTTGCCATAGTCGGGCATCGAGCCCACGTCGAACAGCACCTCGCCTGCGGCCTCATAGGCATGGCGACTGCCGATCAAGGTCGAGATCAGCGACTGCATCTCGGGGATGAAATCGGTGGCGCGCGGCTGATGGTCGGGCTCGAGAGTGCCGAGTGCGGCGACATCCTTGAAATACTGCGACGCCGTCTTCTCGGTGACCTTGCGGATCGCCTCGTTGAGCGGAAGGCCGGGATAGTCCCGGGCGGCGCGGGCGTTGATCTTGTCGTCGACGTCGGTGATGTTGCGGACGTAGGTGACGTGATCGGCGCCGTAGACATGGCGGAGCAGCCGATAGAGCAGATCGAAGACGATCACCGGGCGGGCATTGCCGATATGGGCATAGTCGTAGACCGTCGGCCCGCACACATACATGCGGACATTCATGGGATCGATGGGGACGAAGTCCTCCTTCGCCCGGGTCAGCGTATTGTGGAGCTTCAGAGTGATGTCGCCCAAAGTCAGGGTTCCTCGCGCGATGAGACGCTCGCGGACGGGTTCTTCGGACTACAGATCAGGAAATGAAGAAAACCGCGCCGCCAGCAATGCTTAGCGGATAATAATGCAGCCGGTAATGCAGTTCGCGGTGCCGGTTTTCATGGCGCGCAATCTGACCGCAGCGCGGGCAAAAAGCAAGGGGCGCCGAAGCGCCCCTTGGAGATGGCTCATTGCGGCGCGGGGGCCGCGGGGGCGGCTGGCGCCGCCGGATCGGCGGGGGCGGCCGCCGGAGGGGTTGCGGCCTGCATCGCCGCGGTAACTTCAGGGCCCGCAAAGCAGGTGGTCAGGCCTTCGCGCGCCACCTCGGTGACCTTGTCATAGCTGCCATGGGCGGCGTGCGCTTCGTCAGTGCCTTCGCCGCGCAGGTCGGCGGCAAGAATATCGACATCCTTCTGCGGCATGTCCTTGAAGGCGCCGGCGAGGCATCCGCACAGCGGCGTGAGAATCAGCGAGGAGTCGACGCCTTCCGGCACCTGGCCAAGCAGAAAGGCTTCGGCGTTGAGGCACGTCTCGCTGAACTTGGTGAGATCCGCAGGGGTCTGGGCCAGCGCTGGCGGGGTAGCTGAAAGGACGAGCATGCCGGCGAGGGCGGCAAAGGCGACACGAGCTTGCAAGGTGATACTCCGGCGACAAGGCGCGATGGGGTACCTAAGCACAGAACCGGCGCCCGGCGACTGCAGAAAAGCGACGAAAGCGTCGCTCGCGGCCCTGCTGTCGCCCTATTCACGGAGACTCACCCCGCTCGCAAAACGCCGAGGTGCAAGCGCCGCGGTTGTCGAAGCGCCCGGTCACGGCTGCGTTATCGTTGCTGCGGGCGATTGCGAGGCTGCCGATCAGAGGCTAACCGACAACCGATGCTGTGCGAATACCGCTGCCCCATCTCGCCCCGGCGTCTCGCTTTAGGCATATTGAGGCCCTAGAGCACTTCTCACTGCTTCCATGCGGCGCCGAAATGCTGCAAGTCTTTGGTTTCCCGCGTGTTCGAACCGGAAAGTCTGCAACTGTTCCCCGAAAGCGCTCCAGCGGAGGCCCACACCATCCGGTCCGAACGAATGCCCAGCCATAGCTTCAGCGCCACCACCCTGTTCATCCGCTTTGCCGTCTTGCTGTTCACGGCCTGGGCCGGGCTGCTGATCGACGTGTCGACAGCCCACGCGCAGGCCAACAATTGCGCGCGCCTGCAGTCGACGCTGCGCTCGCTGGAGCGCAACTCGGACTTCCAGCGCTCGCAGGGCGGCGAGTTGAAGCGGCTGCAACGCGAAGTGCAGCGCTCCGAGAGCGCCTATGTGCGGCAGGGCTGCAATGACGACGCCAAGGCAGGACGGCGGCTCTCGCCCGAATGTCGCGCCCTGGCGCGCGAAGTGCTGCGCGGACGCGAGGACGTTCAGCAGCTGTCGCAGAGCGTCAGCACCGGCGAGGCGGTGGCCCAGCAGCGCGAGGCGATCCTGCAGGAAATGGCACGCTTCGACTGCGATGGCCGGTCGCGCGTCGAGGTGCAGCGCGGCGATCGCGGCAACCTGTTCGAGCGGCTGTTCGGGGTCTTCACCGACGGTGAAGGCGACGGCGAGGGCGGCATTCGCGGCGAAGAGTTCAACCCCTATGGCAACTACCATACGGTGCGAACGCTGTGCGTGCGCAAGACCGACGGCTTCTGGTGGCCGATCAGCTATTCGACGCTGGTCGATTACGTCGCCAACGACGCCCAATCCTGCCGGGCGCAATGCCCCGGTCTCGATGTCGACCTCTACTATTACGACAACCCTGGGCAGGAACCGGAGCAGATGGTCAACGAATGGGGCGAGCCCTATTCGGCACTGCCCAATGCCTTCAAGTTCCGCACCGACTTCGACACCGCCAGCAAGTGCACCTCGACGCAGGACCAGGGTGCGATCACGCTGGCCGAACTTCCGACCGGCGGAACGCGCGCCATGGTGACATTCCGCGGCGCAACCTTCCCGTTGCCGCTGCGCGACGGCCGGCGGATTTCCCCGACGGTGAACGCACCGGTCACCCAGGTGGCTATGGCGACATTCGTCGACGTGCCGCTGCCGCGCCGCCGTCCGGCCGCGCCGGGCGAAACCCCGATCCCGGTCGCTGTGGTGGCGCCGGTCGCCGCCAATCAGCCGGGCCGCATCGTTCGGTTCGGCGACAAGCGCGTCAGGGTAGTCGGGCCAGACACGCCGTACGCCCCAAAAGAGGCAGCAGGGACTTGAGGTCCGGTCCCTGCTCGCGGCCGGTCAGCGCCAGCCGCAGCGGGTGAAACAGCGCCCTGCCCTTGCGACCGGTTGCGGCCTTGAGCGCCTCGGTCCATTTCGACCAGGTGGTCTCGTCCCAGGGCTCGGGGGGCAGCAAGCTGGCGGCCTCGCGCAGGAAGTCGCGATCCTCTTCCGCCACCACCGGGGTAACCGGGCCCGAAATCAGGGTCGCGAGGTCGGCGATATCGGAAAACACCGAGAGATTGCCGCGCAGCGCCAGCCATAGTGGCGCCGAGGCCAGCCCGAGGGCCTCGAGGCGCGGCCTCGCCAGTTCGTAGGGCATCTGGTGCAGGATGCGGGCATTGAGGCTCGCCAGTTCCGCAGGGTCGAAACGGGCCGAGCCGTGCGACACGACATCGAGACTGAACACCTGCCCCAGCGCGGCGAGGTCGGCGTAAGGCTCGAGCGGCAGGCTGGTGCCGGTCAGCACCGCGGCCATGGCCACCGCCATCGGCTCGTAGCCGGCGGCGCGCAACTGCTCGAGCGAGAGCGAGCCGAGGCGCTTGGAGAGGCCCTCGCCGTCCGCCCCGGTCAAGAGGTTATGGTGCGCGAAGGCCGGCACCGGACCGCCAAGCGCCTCGAAAATCTCGATCTGGGTGCCGGTATTGCTGACGTGATCCTCGCCGCGCACGACATGGCTGATGCCCAGCTCGATATCGTCGACTACCGAGGGCAGCGTATAAAGGTAGGAACCATCGGCGCGGATCAGCACGGGATCGGACATTGAGGCGGTGTTGACCGTCTGCGGCCCCTTGATCAGATCGTTGAACGCGACCGGGCGCCCATCCAGCTTGAAGCGCCAATGCGGCTTGCGGCCCTCGGCCTCGTACTTCGCCTTCTGCTCGTCGGTGAGGTTGAGCGCAGCGCGGTCATAGACCGGCGGCCGGCCGAGCAGACGGGCGCGAGCGCGTTTGCCGTCGAGCTCCTCCTCGGTCTCGTAGGCCGGATAAAGCCGGCCGTCAGCGATCAGCCTGTCGCGCGCGGCATCGTAGCGCGCCGTGCGGTCGGACTGCCGAACCCTGAGATCGGGGGTGATACCGAGCCAGGCGAGGTCGGCGTAGATTCCCTCGGCAAATGCCTCGGTGGAGCGCGCGGTGTCGGTGTCGTCGAGCCGCAGGATGTAGCGGCCGCCAGTGGACTTGGCGAACAGCCAGTTGATCAGCGCCGGTCGGGCATTGCCCAGGTGCAGGCGGCCGGTGGGGGACGGGGCGTAGCGGACTGTGGTCATCGGGAGCTATCGTTTTCGGCAGTCGGCAATCGGCAGTCGCAACCGAAGCATGCTCGACTGCCGACTGCCCCGGCGCGTTCCCGACGGTTCATTCCAGCCCCTTCGAATCCAGACGACCGATCGGCTCGGCGATCAGGTTGTCGTCGCGGTAGCCGTTGGTGATCGGGTAGCGGCGACCCAGCCCGAAGGCCTTGCGCGAGATCTTCACCCCCGGGGCCGACTGGCGGCGCTTGTACTCGGCAATGTTCAGCAGCTTCTCGATCCGCTTGACCAGAGCGCGGTCAAAACGACCATCGCCGCGCGCGACGACCTCGGCCACGCTGAGCTCGAGCTCGACCAGGCCGACCAGAATCTCGTCGAGGATCGGGTAAGGCGGCAGCGAGTCCTGGTCGGTCTGGTTGGGCCGCAGTTCCGCCGAGGGGGCCTTGTCGATGATGTTCTGGGTGATCACCAGTCCGTCGGAGCCGAGGCAATCGGCCGGACGGTGCTTGTTGCGCCAGTCCGCCAGCTCGTAGACACGCATCTTCAGCATGTCCTTGATCGGGTTGAAGCCGCCATTCATGTCGCCATAGATGGTGGCGTAGCCGACTGCCATTTCCGACTTGTTGCCGGTGGTGAGCAGGAGCGAACCGAGCTTGTTGGAGACCGCCATCAGGTAGACGCCGCGCATGCGCGACTGGATGTTCTCCTCGGTCAGATCCTGCGGGCGGTTGCCGAAGACCGGCTGCAGCTCGTTGAGCGCGGCCTCCACCGGATCGCCGATCGAGACGACGTCGTAGCGGACGCCGAGCCGCCGGGCACAGTCGCGTGCGTCGGCCAGGCTCTCCTCCGAAGTGTAGCGGTAGGGCAGCATCAGGCAGTGGACGTTGTCGGCGCCAATGGCATCGACCGCCATGGCAGCCACCACCGCGCTGTCGATGCCACCGGAGAGGCCGAGCACCACCGACTTGAAACCGTTCTTTTTCACGTAGTCGCGCAGGCCCAGCACGCAGGCGCGCCACGGCGCTTCGTCGACACTCGAGAGCGGCGTGACGTGCGGATCGGTGCAGCGCCAGCCGTCCTCGGTGCGGGCCCAGTTCGACATCAGGATCTCGGGCTCGAAACTCTTCGCCTGCACGACGAGCCGACCGCCCGGCTCGATGGCAAAGCTCGCGCCATCATAGACCAGCTCGTCCTGGCCGCCGACCTGGTTCAGATAGAGCAGCGGCACGTTGTCTTCGGCGACACGGTCGGTGACCAGCTTGTAGCGGGTGGCCTGCTTGTTGCGCCAATAGGGCGAACCATTGGGACAGAGCAGCAGCCGCGCGCCCTGGTCGACCAGGTGGGCACAGACATCGGGATGCCAGATGTCTTCGCAGATCGGGATGCCGATCGACACGCCCTTGATGGTCACCGGTTCCTGCAGGTCGGCGCGCTCGAAATAGCGCTTTTCGTAGAAGATATCCTCGTTGGGCAGCTCGCGCTTGTAACGGCGGGCGGTGATCTCGCCGGCCTCGCAGACGATCACCGCGTTGAACAGCTTGCCGCCTTCGCGCCAGACCGTGGGCATGATGGCGCTGACGCCAGTGCCGGCAGTGGCGCGGGCAAAATCCTCGGCGGCGGCCATCGCATCGGCGACGAAGCGCGGTTTGAACAGCAGGTCGTCGGGGAAGTAGCCGGTGAGGAACAGCTCTGAGAACAGCAGGATATCGGCCCCCTGCCCGGCGGCGTCGGCCAGCGTCGACTTGGCCAGGGCGAGGTTCTGCGCGATGGCGCCGACCGTCGGATTGAGCTGCGCCAGGGCAATGCGGAGACGATCGGTCACGTGCGAAATCCACCCCGTTGAAAACGCGGCAAGACTTATCCGCTCACCCCGGTCGGGGCAAGCGGACAGCCGGTCACGATGGATCTGGTCAGAAGGAGTAGGTCAGCTCGGCAAGCAGGCCGTAGCGGAAGAGCTTGAACGGGTTTTCCGTCTCGATGTAGTCGTCGAGCTCGATTGTCGGAGCGGCATATGGCGGGTCGGCAGGAATGAACGAGCCCGGGTTATCCGGATCCTCGACCTGCTGGTACTGCGGGGCGGTCACCAGAGCGCCGGTGTAGGTGGCATCGTAGGTCCCCTCGACATACCAGGCGCGACCACCGAAGCGCATCGTCAGGTTCTCGGTAGGGTGGATGCCGGCCATCAGTTCAGCCATCGCGCCATAGCCCCAGCCATTGACGTTGGTCGGCGAGGCCTTGAAGAACAACGGGGCGCAGCCGCCGGGAGCCGGGACGTCGCAGGGCCCGTAGGGCCCAAGGAAGTCGTCGCCGCCACCCGCATGACCTCCCATAACACCGCCAAGGGTCGCGAACGGCACCGCCGCCACTTCGGCGCTGATGTCGAAGAAATCGTTGATCTCGGCCTTGCCGCTCAGGCCGAGCCGCAACATGTGCAGTTCCAATTTGTCATCGACGCTGTCGCCGGGAAGCGACCAGACGCCGCTGTTCTCGTTGTAGCTGATGTCGCCGTCGGAGGTGGCCGTGGTGAAGTTGGCGCGCGAGGTGCGCGGCGAATTGTTCCAGTAGTTGTAGCCGATAAAACCGCCTGCCCCGGTGCCCGCGCCGTCACCGAAGGCATTCCAGCCGAAATCGGCACCGGCATAGCCAAGCGTGCCATCGACCACCGGAGCGGTGCCGTAAGGATCGCTATGTTCGCCGTTGATCGCGAAAGTATAGCCGGCCCACCCCTTGGCGTAGGTGCGAGTCGCGTCCTCTTCGACGCGGATATGGGCCTCAACCGATTGGGCGTTGTCGGTTTCCTCGAAGTTCAGCGGGCCGAGGTCGAAGTTCTGGCTGCCCCAGGAATACCAATAGCGCAGCCCGGTCTGGATATGGATGCCGTCGCTCTCGTCGCCCAGCTCGGTCCAGTCCTTGGGCTCGGTCGAGTATGCGCCGCGATAGACTTCTTCGGGCGACCAGTCCTCGCTCCAATCGGCGGCCAGGACCGGACTGCCGATAGCGGCAGCGAGAACGGCGAGACTGGTGGCCAGACGGATGGACATCGGAAGCTCCGCAAACAAACGCGTACGAGCTATTCATGGCTGGTTAGGGTTAATGTTCCGCTAAATGGACTGGCAAAGTGCAAAGGATTGGGTCACATCCGATCCGACGACTACAATTTGATAAGCATTGTAGGTTTTTCCCCTGCCACAACGGAGGCATGCACAACTCGGCTGCAACCTTCGGCACCCCAGTGAGTTGGGACCACACGTAAAAAACTGACTTCGGAATGAGGCTATGAGTTGCAAGGTTCTGGTGGTGGAGGACGAGATTTTCGTCGCCACGGAATTCGAAAACCTGCTGTTCGATCTCGGTCATGAGCCGGTCGGCATCGCATCCGACAGCCGTCAGGCGCTGGCGCTGGCCGAGGAGGCCGAGCTGGCGTTCGTCGACCTCAACCTGGTCGACGGTCCGACCGGCATCGAGGTCGGCCGCTCTCTGGCGGCGCGCGGTGTCACCGTCGTCTACATGACGGCCAACCCGGCTCAGCTGGGCAGCGGCGTGCCGGGCACGATCGGGGTGATCCCCAAGCCTGTGGACAATAATGAACTGCGCCAGGCGGTGGAGTTCGCCGTCGCGGTACGTCGCCGGACGCAGAGCGAGATCCAGCCGCCGCGGCGGCTGAGGCTGTTCGGCTCTATTGGCGAAACTCCGGCGCTGGCCTGAGTTCAGCGCTTCGGCGCAACGCGGCCAGCGGCACCGAGAGATTTACCTCCAGTCCCGTCTCGTCGTAGCGGCGCTCCAGCTTGCCGCGCAACTGACCTTCCACACTGAGCGAGATCAGCCTTGAGCCGAACCCCGCCGCTCCAGGTTTCGGGCTCGGGCCGCCGATTTCGCGCCAATGCAGCAGATAACTCTCGCCGCTGATCTGGGTGGTGATCTCGATGCGGCCGTCACCGCGCGACAGCGCTCCGTACTTGGCGGCGTTGGTTGCCAGTTCGTGGAACAGCAGCGCCAACGGCGTCGCGGCGCCGTCGTCGATCACCGCATCGTCGCCCGTGAAACTGACACGCTCGATCTCACCATCACGATACGGCTGCAGCAACGACCGAACCAGGGCCTGCAACGAGGCCGGATTGCTGCGCGGCAGGGATTCACGCGAATGCGGTCGGACGAAATCGTGGGCGCGCCCAAGCGCCAGGATGCGGCCGCGCAGCCGGTCGGCAAAATCCTTGGCCTCCGGCTGAGAGCGGGCCGCGAGACTGACGATCCCGCCGATCACCGCAAAGATGTTCTTGATGCGGTGGCTGAGCTCCTGCGCGATCACCTCGCGCTCCTCCTGCGCCAGGCGTTCCTCGTGGATATCGGTGCAGGTGCCGAACCAGCGCGTGATGCGGCCGGAGGCATCGCGGATCGGCAGCGCCTGGCCCAGCACCCAGCGATAGGCGCCACTGTGGTGCTTCAATCGATACTCGATGCGGTACGGATCGCCGGTGGCGAGCGAGTGCCGCCACACGGCCCAGGCGCGCTCCTGATCGTCCGGATGGAACATGCCGTTCCAGCCCTCGCCATCGGTCGACCCCTGCGGCACGCCGGTGAACTCGTACCAGCGTGCATTGTAGTAGTCGTGGAAACCGTCGGGCAGCGTCGACCAGACCATCTGCGGCATGGTGTCGGCGAGGGTGCGAAACCGCAGCTCGCTCTCGGCCAGCTGTTCGGCCACCCGGCGCTCCTCGGTGACGTCGACCACGACCCCGGGGAGGCGGATCGCCTTGCCATTGACGTCGGCAATGACCCGCCCGGACGCGACAACCCACCGTTCGGGCGCGCCGCCGCGGGCGCTGAGGCGGTACTCCAGGCGGACCGGACCGGGGCGCTTGAGCGCGTCGCCGATCTCGGCAATGACCCGCTGACGGTCGTCCGGATGAACGCCGTCAAGGAAGGTTTCGATCGGCAGGCCCACCGCTGCCGAACCGGGAGTCACGCCGTAGAGCGCGGCGAAACGATCATCGGCGGTGACGACGTTGTCGGAGATGTTCCAATCCCAAGTGCCGACCATGCCGGAGGCGGTCAGCGCCAGGTCGAGCTTCTCGCGGCTTTCCTCCAGCGCCTGCTCGGCGACCACCCCTGCGGTGGTTTCCTGCACGATGGCAAGGACCGCCAGACCACTGCCGTCATCATCGAGCACCGGCGAATAGTCGAGGTTGAGCCAGACCTTCTCAGGCCCGCCATTGCGATAGAAGACGAATGGCTGGCTGTTGAACACCAGCGATTCCCCGCCGAGGACGCGCCGCAGGACGTCACGATTGAACTCGGCCACCTCGGGCCAGCTCTCGAGCACCGACGAGCCGAAGGCGCCGGGATGGCGCCCGCCGGCAATAGGTGCATAGGCGGAGTTGTAGAGCATGACGCCGTTGGGACCGATCAACAGGGCCATCGGCGCCGCGGCGGTCATGATCAGACGGGCGGCGGAACGCAGCGCCACCGGCCATTCGGCAATGGGACCAAGTTCGGTGGCGGACCAGTCGAAGCTGTTGGCAAGCAGCATGACCGGATCCCGATCCAGCCTGGCTTTGGTCGCGGCGTCCGCACGCGGAAAGAACGAACGTGGCATCAATCACCGAGCTGGCGCGCCGAGGGCGCGATTCATCGTCAGGCGGCGCGAACCGCCCCTCCGCCCAGCAACGGCCAGAGCGGCGAATTAGTTCACTCGGCCGCCACGATTCTTTCGCTGCGAGCCGGGCGCTGCGAGCGCAGTTCTTCTGCCACAAGGAAGGCCAGTTCGAGCGCCTGGCTGGCATTGAGGCGCGGGTCGCAATAGGTGTGATAGCGATCCTGCAGGCCCGCCTCGGTGATCGCCGCGACGCCGCCGCCGGTGCACTCGGTCACGTCGTCGCCAGTCATTTCGATATGGATGCCGCCGGCATAGGTGCCCATGGCGCGGTGGATCTCGAAGAAGCTCTTCACTTCGCTGAGCACACGTTCGAACGGCCGGGTCTTGTAGCCATTCGAAGCCTTGATGGTGTTGCCGTGCATCGGATCGGAGCACCACACCACCACCCTCCCCTCTGCCTTTACCGCCTCGATCAGGCGCGGCAGGTGATCGGCGATCTTGTCCGAGCCGAAGCGGCCGATCAGCGTGACGCGGCCAGCTTCGTTGCTGGGGTTCAGCTTGTCGATTATGCGCAGCAGGTCGTCGGCGGCGAGGCTCGGGCCACACTTGACGCCCACCGGGTTGCGGATGCCGGAGAAGTACTCGACATGCGCCGCGTCGGCCTGCCGGGTGCGGTCGCCGATCCACAGCATGTGACCGGAGGTGGCGTAATAGTCGCCGGTGATGGAATCCCGGCGGGTCAATGCTTCCTCGAAGCCGAGCAGCAGAGCCTCGTGCGAGGTGTAGAACTTGGTCTCGCGCAGCGACGGGGTGTTGTCCGGGGTGAGGCCGAGGGCGCGCATGAAGTCGATGGCGTCATCGATCTTCTGGGCCAACTCCTCGAAGCGCGGATAAGCGTTGGAGCCTTTCATGAAGCCCATGGTCCACTCGTGGACACGGGTCAAGTCGGCATAGCCGCCCGAAGCGAAGGCGCGCAGCAGATTGAGGGTCGCGGCCGACTGCCGGTAGGCGAGCAGCAGGCGCTCCGGATCGGGCACCCGGGCCGCCTCGGTGAAGCCGATGTCGTTGATGATGTCGCCGCGATAGCTGGGGAGCGTCACTCCATCGATGGTCTCGGTGTCGGACGAACGGGGCTTGGCGAACTGGCCGGCGATGCGCCCGACCTTGACCACCGGCTTGCTCGCCCCATGGGTCAGCACCACCGCCATCTGCAGGAAGACGCGGAAGAAGTCGCGAATGTGGTCGGCGCCATGTTCGGCAAAACTCTCGGCGCAATCGCCGCCCTGCAGCAGAAACGCCCTGCCCTCGGCGACCTCGGTCAGCTGGTGCTTGAGCTCACGCGCCTCGCCGGCAAACACCAGCGGAGGGAACTTGCGCAGCTGCGCCTCGGCGGCTTCCAGCTTCGCCGGATCCGGGTAGACCGGCACCTGCGAAATCGGCTTCTGTCTCCAGCTCTGCGGCGTCCAAGTCGTCGGCATAGGCGTGATCTCCGGTCGGCGGCGAAATAGCAGGGGAATGGGGCGATGTGAAGCCGGCGGCAGCTACTGCTTCTGGCCTTTGCGGTAGACGTAGCTGGGCTTCTTGAAGGTCACCAGTTCTTCGGCTGCCGTCGGATGCATGGCCATGGCGCGGTCGAAATCGGCTTTGGTCGCTTTCATGCCGAGCGGGATCGCCGCCATCTGGATGATCTCGGCGGCGCCGGGGCCGAGGATGTGAACACCCAACACCTCGCCGCCATCGGCGCTGGTGATCAGCTTCATCATCATGCGGTCGGACTTCAGCGACAGCGTGTTCATCATCGGCCGGAATCGGGTGATGTACACATCGATATCGCCGTGGGTGGCCGCATCGTGCTCGGCGAGGCCGACGGTCCCGACCTCGGGCTCGGCGAATACCGCTTCGCCGATCAGCGAGTGATCGACGGCGGTCGGCTTGTCGCCGAACACGGTGTCGGCAAAGGCATGTCCCTCGCGGATGGCGACGGGAGTGAGCTGAGCCCGGTTGGTGACGTCGCCGACGGCGTAGATCGAGGGAACGCTGGAGCGCGAATAAGCGTCGACTACGACAGCGCCATCCCAGGCCAGCTCGACCCCCGCCGCTTCGAGACCGAGGCCCGCGGTATTGGGCGAACGGCCTGTGGCGAACATGACAGCCCCGAACGGCGCGTCGACGCCATCGGAGAAGCTCACCGTGATGTCCTTGCCGGTACGGCGCAGGCCGAGCACGTTGGTCTGATGGATGATCCTGACGCCGCGTGCCTCGAGACCGGCCTCGAGCCCGACCCTCAGGTCCTCGTCGAAGCCGCGCAGCAGGCGGTCACCGCGATAGACGATGGTGGTGTGGACGCCCAGGCCGGCGAAGATCGTGGCGAACTCCACCGAGATGAAGCCGCCTCCCTCGATGAGGATGGAGTGCGGAAGAGTCTCGAGGTGAAACGCCTCGTTGGAGGTGATGCCGAGCTCTTTGCCAGGGATGTCCGGGATGAACGGATGGGCGCCGGTGGCGATGAGGATGGTCCTGGCGGTGAGCTCGCGGCCGGACTTCTGCAGGCGGACGGTGTTGGGTCCGATGACGGTGGCGCGATCGCGAATGATCTCGGCGCCGGGCTTTTCGAGTCCGGCGACATAGGCGGCCTCCAGCCGGGCGATTTCCTTGTCCTTGTTGGCCACCAGCGTGGCCCAGTCGAAGCTCGGCGTGCCGACGTCCCAGCCGAAGCTGGGTGCGATCTCGAACAGATCCTTGTAGCGCGAGGCGTAGACGAACAGTTTCTTGGGGACGCAGCCGCGGATCACGCAGGTGCCGCCGACGCGGTATTCCTCGATGATGGCGACCCTGGCGCCATAGGTTGCGGCGATCCGCGCCGCCCGCACCCCGCCGGACCCGGCGCCGATCACCACGAGATCGTAACTGTCGCTCATTGCCTACCCCAGTCTACCCGAAACGAAAAAGGCCCCGCGCGATGGCGGGGCCTTGTAGCAGATAGGGTGCGACAGCTCAGCTGTCGATACCCTTGGACTTCAGCTCGGCGCGGACGGCCGAAAAGAACTCGGTGTTCAGGTTGCCGGTGAACACGTCCATGATGCGGCTGATGGTGCCACTCATGGCGGAGTTCGACTTGGCCAGCTTGGTGCCGGTCGGGGTCGAATAGAAATCGACGATCTGCTGCAGCTCGTCTTGGGTGAAGGACAGCGCATAGACGCGTGCGAACTGGTCGAACAGCTCGCCCTTGCGGCCCTTGTAGGTGGAGATCACCTTCTCGATCGCGTCATTGAGCGGCTGGGCGATTTCAGGATTCTGCGGCAGCAACTGCTTGTAGGTGTTGATGCCCGCCTGGACGATGGTGGCCTCGTAGAGGCCGCCAGTGTCGGTGAGATCGACATATTTACGCGCCAGCGCCAGGTGCTCGGGCGAGATTTCGGAGGCTTCCTGGCTCATCGCGGGCAATGCGACAAAGCTCGACAGGAACAGCGACAGCAATGCCGCGACAAGCATCGGCGCGCGTTTGAAGGTGGACGTCATCGGCTTGGTGCCCATCTGATTATGTGTTTCCCCTGCGGGAGCCGATCGCCGTGACCGTGCACGCCGACCATCCCCTTGCTCACTTTAGCCTCTATCCGAGCGGCACTCAGCCGTCCAGAACGTCGACACCGGCCGGGCCGGCCACGTAGGCCCGCTGGCAGAGACCGATGAACAGTCCATGCTCCACGACGCCCGGGATTTCGACGAGGGCCTGCGCGAGTGCTTCTGGCTGAGGAATACGGCCAAAAAAAGCGTCGAGGATGGCGTGGCCGCCGTCGGTGACGAAGGGTGTGCCATCGGCCTTGAGGCGGCGGCGCAAGGGGCCCTCGGCATAGAAATCGGCCATCACCCTGGCGATGGCCACGGTGGTGACGCCGAGACCGAAATGGTTGACCTCGATCGGCAGCGGGAAGCGGCCGAGCATTTCGACCTGCTTGCTCTGGTCGGCGATGACAATCATCCGCCTCGAAGCCGCCGCGACGATCTTCTCGCGCAGCAGGGCGCCGCCGCCGCCCTTGATCAGCGCCAGGCCAGGGCCGAGTTCATCGGCGCCGTCGACGGTAAGATCGAGTTCGGGTGTAGCTTCGAGGTCGGTCAGCGGAATGCCGAGACCGCGCGCCTGCGCTGCGGTGACCTCCGAGGTCGGCACACAAATCACCTCGAGCCCGTCGCGGACGGCGCGCCCGACGATATCGACGAAGTGCCTGGCGGTCGAACCGGTGCCGAGTCCCAGTCGCATGCCGCTCGTCACTTCGGCCATCGCCGCTTCGGCCGCGCGGTATTTCTGCTCGTCGCTCATGGGCGTCCCCTGCCTGTCTGCGGCCGACCTAGGAGAGGCGCGGGGCACGTGTCAACCTGGCCTTCTCACGCAGAGGTGAATGGAAATGTCGCATCGGGGCAACACAATGTGGCTCTGGTGTCCTGAGTTTGTCCGAATCGTGGCAAGGCCATTCACTGCTTGTTAGGAACAGTTTACCAACCATCCGAGACTGGCTCAGAATCAGGGTCGATTACGTCAAGAGGCGCAGTTTGAAGAACATTTCCATGACCAAGCTAGTGGTCGCCGCTCTTTTGTCGGCGATCCTTTCTTTGTCGCTGGCCGCACCGGCTACCGCGGCAAAGCGGGTCTATGACCCGGTTACCGACACCTGGTCGGACGCAGGCGCGATCAAGCCTGGCTCCAAGCGGGGCAAGGCCATCCCCAAGGAGATCGTCAGCTACAGCACCAAGTACAAGCCGGGCACCATCGTCATCGAGACGTCCGAACGCCGCCTGTATCTGGTGCTCGAGGGCGGCAAGGCGCTGAAATACGGCATCGGCGTGGGCCGCGACGGCTTCCGCTGGTCGGGTCAGCACCGCATCACCCGCGTCGCCGAGTGGCCGGGTTGGACGCCGCCGGCGGCCATGCGCCAGCGCGTTCCGGACCTGCCGGCCTATATGCCCGGCGGCCCCGATAATCCGCTCGGCGCCCGTGCCCTCTATATCGGCTCGACGCTCTATCGCATCCACGGCACGTCCGAGCCGTGGACCATCGGCCAGGCGGTTTCGTCCGGCTGCATCCGGCTCACCAACGAGGACGTCACCGACCTCTACGAGCGCGTCAGGGTCGGCGCCCTGGTGGTGGTGAACCAGTAAGGCCAGGCGCCTTTGTCGAATTCGAAGGGCCGGCTCGATGAGCCGGCCCTTTCTTGTTTTGCGGTGAGGGCGGCAGTGGAGTAGAAAGGGGAATGTCCCTGACGCTTCTCGAACAGCCGAACCTCGTCCCCACGGGCGCGAAACCAGTGCCCACGGGGGCGCAGCGTCCCCTCGTAGATCGCTATGGGCGACAGATCAGCTATCTCCGGGTGTCGGTGACCGATCGCTGCGACTTCCGCTGCGTCTACTGCATGTCGGAGCACATGACGTTCCTGCCCAAAAAGGACGTGCTGAGCTTCGAGGAGATCGACACCATCGTGACCGCCTTCGTCGCCCGCGGGGTGAAGAAGGTCCGGCTGACCGGCGGCGAGCCGCTGGTCAGGCGCGACATCATGGAACTGGTGGAGAAGATCGGCGGGCATCTCGGGCAAGGCCTCGAGGAACTGACCCTCACCACCAATGGCAGCCAGTTGCGTCGTCATGCCGTGGGGCTGGCGCAAGCCGGAGTGAAGCGGCTCAACGTCTCGCTCGATACGCTCGACGAGCAGCGCTTTGCAGAGATCACCCGGCGCGGACGCATTGCCGACGTGCTGGATGGGATCGACGCCGCGGCGGATGCCGGGCTCGGGATCAAGATCAACATGGTGGCGATGCGCGGCGTCAACGAGGACGAAATCGAGCCGATGCTGCATTGGGCGCATGGCCGCGGTTTCGGCCTGACGCTGATCGAAGGAATGCCGCTGGGCGAGGTCGGGATCGACCGGGTCGACACCTACCTGCCGCTCAGGGAGATGCGCGAACGGCTCCAGGCGAAATACACGCTCGAGCCGACCGGACACCGCACCGGCGGGCCGGCACGCTACGACTACGTGGCCGAAACCAACGGGCTGGTGGGTTTCATCACGCCGATGAGCCACAATTTCTGCGAGAGCTGCAACCGGGTGCGGCTGACGGCGACCGGGCAGCTCTATATGTGCCTGGGGCAGGACGACATGGTCGACTTGCGCGCCGCGATCCGCGAGGGCGGACCGGACGCGCTCGATGCGGCGCTGGATCGGGCGATGCTCCTCAAGCCCAAGGGGCACGACTTCGTGCTGGATCGCGACCACGCGGCGCCGGCGCTGAGCCGGCACATGAGCGTGACGGGGGGCTGACGCCTCGCTCGCGGAAAGTAAAGCCGCACTGATGAAGACGGCCCCTCCCGGCCTCCCCCATTAAGGGGGAGGTGAAGAGTCGAGGCTCTGTCTTCGATCGTGCCCGGGGACCGGCGGAGCACCTCCCCCCTTGTGGGGGAGGATGGGAGGGGGCCGTCTGCTTCAGTCGGCTCCGCCTAGCGAACCGTGTACCCGCCATCCACCACCAGCACTTCCCCTGTGACATACCCCGAGGCCGGTGAGCACAGATAAAGCGCCGCCGCGCCGATATCGATGGCCGAGCCGGGGCGCTTCATCGGCGTCATGTCGCGCCAGACCGGCCCCCAGACCGGGTCGGCGAGTCCGCCATTGGTCATGTCGGTGGTGATGTAGCCCGGGGCGATGGCGTTTACGCGGATGCCGTCCTCGGCATAGTCGGAGGCGAGGCTCCTGGTCAGCATGTGCACGGCGGCCTTGGAGGCGTTGTAGGCGGCCTGCGGCTGCGGAATGTTGGAGATGAGGCCGGAGATCGAGCCGATATTCAGCATGACCCCGCTCTTTTGGGCGCGCATCGGGCCGAGCGCCGCCTGACAGGCGCGGAATACGCTGTCGAGGTTGATATCCATCAGCCGGCGGTACTGCTCCTCGGGGAAGTTGTGGGTTTCGCCGTGCTGGGCGACGCCGGCATTGTTGACGAGGATATCGAGCCGGCCACCGCCGAGCTTCACCGCTTCGGCGACAAGCTGCGCCGGCACCGCGGGATCCTGCACGTCGCCCTGCAGGTAGTCGACCTTGCGGCCCAGATCCTTGAAGCGCTGCACGACCTCGGGCCTGGGCACCCGCGAGGAGAGGATGACATGGGCGCCGGCGTCGCTCAGCGCCTCGACGATGCCGAGACCGATGCCGCGGGTGGCGCCGGTGACCAGTGCAACTTTGCCATCAAGGCGAAACAGGTCGAAGATCATCGCATTTCCTCTACTCTTTGTTTGGCCGCGCTTTCGAACCGGAAAGTCTGCAACTTTTCCTGAAAGCGCTCTAGTGCAGGGTGGTGGCCCCCGGCCGATCGAGGCCGAGGATGAAATCGGCGCAGCGGTCGCCCAGCATCATGGCGGGCGCCGTGGTGTTGCCGGCGTTGATGTTGGGCACCGCCGACATATCGGAGACGCGGAGGTTGTCGACGCCGCGGACGCGCAGGCGCGCGTCGAGCACGGCCATCGGATCGCCGTCGGCGCCCATCCTGGCAGTGCTCGCCGGATGGTAGTTGGTCTTGACGAAGCGGCGGCAATGCTCGGCCATCGCCGCGTCGCTCAGGTCCGGCCCGGGCGGCGCGATGACCTTTTCGATGCGCTTGCCGAGCGGGCCCGACAACAGCACGTCGCGGAAGAAGCGCTGCCCCTCGACCATCATCTGCATGTCGTCGGGGTGCTGCAGCAGATGTGGCGAGACCAGCGGCATGTCTGCCGGGTTGGCGGAACGGAGTTCGACATAGCCACGCGACTTGGGCTTGACCAGCACAGTGGTGATGGTGACCCCATAGGTATCGTCGAACACCTTGAGCAGGTCGCGATCGAGATAGACGATGGGCACGCAGAAGGCCTGGATGGAAGGCGGCGCGTCGCGGTCGACCGGGTTGATGAACGCGCCGGCCTCGAAGCCGGCCGAGAGGATCGGGCCGTTCCCGAACAGTTTGAAGTTGAGCCCGTTCTTGAGCATGCGCCAGCCGACACCCTGCTTGAAGTAGCCGTAGGGACCGTTGGCGACCGAGATCACCGGCACCTCGGGATGATCGATCAGGTTGCGGCCGACCCCCGGGAGATCGACAAGTGTGCTAATGCCATGGCTGTCGAGCTGCTCGGTGGGACCGACGCCCGAGAGCATCAGCAGCTTGGGGGTCACGAGCGCGCCGGCACTCAGCACGATGTCACCGGATGAGTAGGCGGTGTGCTCCGCCCCCGCCGCATCGCGATAGGTGACGCTCACCGCCCTGCCGTTTTCGATGTTGATCTTGTGCACGGCGGCGCGCAGCCGCACGGTCAGGCGCGGATCGTCCTGCAGCGGCTCGACATAGGCGTAGGCGGCGCTCGAGCGTTTCCCCTTGCGGTTCATGAACTGGTAGAAGCCGACGCCGCGCTGCGTCATGCCGTTGAAATCGTTGGTGAGCGGCTCGCCCTTCAGCTGTACGCTCTGCACGAACCAGCGCGACACGTCGTCGACATGCCCGGGATCGGAGACCAGCAGCGGGCCGTCATTGCCGTGGAAGTCGTTGCTCAGCCGGTTGTTGCCCTCGATGCGGCGGAAGTGCCGCAGCACGGTCGCCCAGTCCCAGGCGGCGCCGTCATTGCTGCCGCGCAGGATCTGGTCCCACTCGTCATAGTCGGACGGCCGGCCGCGCATATAGACCTGCGCGTTCACCGAAGTGCCGCCGCCGAGGACATTGCCCTGCGGGATGTCGTGCACACGACCGTTCAGGTGCTCTTGCGGCACCGTGTGGTGGTAGGTCATGTACTTCGAGCCGTTGATCAGCTTGAAGATGCCCGGTGGCATGTCGAGCAGCGGGTGATGGTGGGAGTAACCCGCCTCGAGCAGCAGCACGCGCCGCCCGCCGTCGGTCACCAGCCGGGCGGCGGCCACGCAGCCCGACGCTCCTCCTCCGATCACGACGTGATCGAATTCCTCCCGCATCTGTCGCCCCCTCCAGGACCTGCACCGATCGGCGCGGGACGGACGTTTTCGCCCGCTCCCGGTAAGCACAATAGACGGACCGGTGAAAAAGTCGAACCGTCCGGGCCTGTCGTTCACGGTCACGTCATCGAGCCCCCAGCTCGCGGACGAACGCGGCCGGCCGGTCAATTGATCATTGACAGTTCGACTCAAGTTACATTTTCTGGCGCCGCCGATTTGATTGTGCGCCGTACTCTGTTGCAGCAATCATGCGGCAGAACACTTTTTGTTCTTTTCTTACTCGTAGGCCGTTGGGCAGACGTCTTGCTCATCGGCGCAAATGTGATTGCGACTGGCGCCATCCGGGTCGGCTTGCACCGAGCAAAGCGCGAATCGATGGCGACGACATGACTTCAGGCACGGGGAGCAACGAACCGGCGTTCTGATGTGGGGGACATGACTATTATCGATACGCGACCATGCGCGACCTTTCGGGCCGACGGCGCGAGGGCGGACCAACTGGCCCGACGGCGCGAGGCGCCCGGGCCATGACACATCACTCGGCCATGCATTCCGAGCCGGTCGAAACGCCGACCGATACCCTGTCGCATGCGCAGATCCGGGCGGCCAGGGCCTATCTGGGCTGGACGGCGCTCGACCTTGCCGCGGCATCCGGGGTGTCGTTCTCCACCGTCCGCCGCGTCGAACTGCCGGGGCCCAGAGCCGTCCGCGACGAGAATATCGAGGCGATCCGCGGGGCCTTCACCCGTCACGGAATTCGCTTCGTCACTCACGCCGACGGGGCGCTCGGGATCGCCGGGCGCGCTAGAATTCCGAGCTAGAGATTGACCGCGAAGAAGGACAGCGCCGCCTCGCGCATGCGCGGCGTTTCCTGGTGCTTGATGCCGGGCTCGGACACCAGCTGCAGGCGCCCGGGCTGGCTGGCGTAGGCGGCGCTGGTTTCCTCCCAGGCCAGCGCCACTGCCGCCGGCGGGGTCAGCGCGTCGGCCTCGCCGATGCAGATCAACTGCGGGCGCGGCGCCACCAACGCGGCGATGGCGCCGGCATCGGCCTCGTTCAGCAGACCGGGCACGATCAGATAGACGCCGTGGCCGTCGTGATTGCCCAGCTCGATCATCTTGCGCAGATCGGCAAAGCAGCACAGGTGCGCCACCGCCTGGATCCGCTCGTCCATGGCGGCCAGCCAATAGCTCAGCGTGCACCCCATCGAAATGCCGAAGGCGCCGATACGCGCCGGGTCGACGTCGGGGCGCGAAGCCAGATAACTCAGTGCCGCAGAATGATCCGAGAGCATCTGGCCGAACAGGCCCTTGCCGTACCAGAGCAACGCCTTGGCCGCGGCGCTCTCGGTGACCGAGGCGCGCTTGCCGAACACCGGCATATCGATCGACAGCGTCACATAGCCTCGTCGGGCGAACACCGGACCCAGCGGATCGAGCAGATATTCGCGGCCATCGAGCAGCTCGTCGGCGCCGATATCGTAACGGCCGCCATGCGAGTGGCCGTAGAGAATGGCGGGCAGCCGGCCCTCGACCTTCTGCGGCCGGGTGAGGATGCCGCGCACCTCGGTGTCGCCGAGCCGCAGGGTCAGGTGCTCGATCTCGTAGCCGTCGCGCTGTTCGATATGGACAGCGCTGAGCGACACGACCGGTTCCACCAGCCCGACGAGCTGGCGCAGCCTCTGGCGGGTAATCGCCATGTTACTTGTCGTCGTCCGAAACGATGGCGAACTCGAGTGGCAGCGCCGTGGTGTACTTGATCTGCCCCATGGCGAAGGACGAGCTGACGTCGGTCAGATTGATCTTGGAAATCAGCTTCTTGTAGAACGAGTCATAGGCTGCGATGTCCGGCACCACGACGCGCAGCAGGTAATCCACCTCACCGCTCATGCGGTAGAACTCGACCACTTCGGTGAAGTCCTCGACGACGCCGGCAAACTTGCGCATCCAGGCATCGTTGTGCTCGTTGGTGCGGATCGACACGAAGACGGTGACGCCGGCGTTGATCTTGGCGGGGTCGAGCACCGCCACGCGGCCCTTAATGATCCCGTCTTCTTCCATCTTCTGGATGCGGCGCCAGCACGGCGTCGTCGACAACCCTACCTTGCGGCCGATTTCAGCAACCGGCGTCGTCGCATCCTTTTGCAGGAGCGCCAGAATCTTGCGGTCGATCTTGTCCAAAGCTATGGCAGCCCCCTAGAAATCAGATTGCGTGACTGGCGGAAAATCAGCGCGATAACGCAAAGGTGGTCGGATAAGGCGGCCATACAACGCAAATATCTTGCGTATGTCAACTGGACAGAAGGGCCCAGAGCCAGCTGATGAAACGCTCGAAGCGGCTGGGATTCCCGGCCTCTCCGGCGGCGCCCTCCGCCTTGTGGCGGCGCCAGTCTGCAGGCGTATCGAACCGGCCCTGCCAGATACCGCGTTTTGCGCGCCGGGCCTCGGTCTGGGCGGCGAGGTAGCGGCTGGTGGCGATCGCATAGCCGTCGGCGACCATCGCTTCGGCGATGTCGAGCCGGCCGTCGCGGCATACCGCGAGCAAGCGGCCATAGCGATCATGCCCCTCCGGACGGCACGACAGCGTGCGGTTGCGCGTCAGCTCCCGCATGCGACCGGCGGCGGCCTTGCCGCACTCCCAGTTGCCGCCATCGGCCGTGCCGCAAGTCTGGTTCCATTCCGGCGCGTCGATCCCGGGCAGGCGGATGCGCTGGCCGCCGATATCGATGGTGTCGCCGTCGCTCACGCGCTCGACGGCGCCGGTCAACGAAGGCCCGTCAAGCGAGAACGGCGCGTCGGGAAGCGACAGCAGATAGGCGATGATGCCGAGGCCGGCCAGGATCACCAGCCAGCTGCGCCAGCGCAGCGGACGACGTCGGGGCAACGGGTTGCGGCGGCCATTCGCCCAGGCAGGCATGGCCCGCTGCAGGGTCGGCTGCAACTGCTTCTCGCGACGGGCTTTTCCCATCCTGGGCAACCGCCTTTCACCCAAACTTAACCATGCGGCGCATAGGGTTTTTGCACAAGCGTAACGAACGCGTTTCCTGTTCGTAGTGTGTAGTTGTTGAGTACCGAGTAAATGCCGCTCAAGCCCGCGATGCACGATGAGGACGTGCGCGCCCAGATGGGTCGCGAGCTTCGGCGCAACTCGCAACGGACGGTGTTCGACGCGCGCCAGCGCCTCACCTCCAGCTCCGGCACCCGCGCCTCCTTCGATTTCGAACTGCTCGATGAATATGCCAGCTCGCGGCTCGGCGGGCTGCTGGCTGTGCCCGCGCTGGTGCTGATCCTGGCGCTGTTCGCAAGCCTCTGGGTCTCGCCGCTGGCGGCGGCGGCCTGGGCGGCTGCGGTGATCGTTGCCAACCTGGTGGTCGTCTGGTTCTGCCGACAGTTCAAGACCGAGGACCCGACCAAGTTCAACGCCGGCCGCTGGACCGCGACATTCATTGCCGGCGAGCTGGTGAACGGCATCTCGTGGGCGCTGCTGGCCCTGTTCACGCTGGTGGCGGTCGACAGCGTGGCGCTGCTGGTGGCGATGTTCGCCATCACCCTGGTCGGCATTGCCGCCAATGCGGTATCGACGCGCACGCTGCCGGGCGCGACGCTGATGAGCACCCTGCCCGCAGCCGCGACTGTGACCATCAGCCTGGTGATTGCCGGCGGCACGCTCAACTGGGCGCTGGCCGCCGTGGTGGTGGGCGGTGAGCTGTTCTTCGTCTACCTCGCCAAGCAGCTCTACGCTTCGGAACTCGAGACCATCGAGCATCAGGCAGAAAAGGACTCGCTGATCAACGAACTCGAGGAAGCACGGGAGATGAGCGATGAGGCGCGGCGCCATGCCGAGCAGGCCAACATCGCCAAATCGCAGTTCCTCGCGACGATGAGCCACGAACTGCGCACGCCGCTCAATGCCATCATCGGCTTTTCCGAGGTGCTGCAGTCCGAGTTGCTCGGGCCGCACAACGTGCCGCAATACAAGGAGTATGCCGGCGATATCCATTCGTCGGGCCAGCATCTGCTCAACCTCATCAACGAGCTGCTCGACCTGAGCCGCATCGAGGCGGGCAAGTACGACCTCAACGAAGAAGCGGTGTCGCTGATCGACATCGCCGAGGATTGCCGGCGGATGGTGGAGATCCGCGCCAAGGCCAAGAGCATCGAGCTCAGCGTCAGCTATGCGCACAACCTGCCCAAGCTCTGGGGCGACGAGCGGGCGATCCGCCAGGTGGTGTTGAACCTGCTCTCCAACGCCATCAAGTTCACGCCGCAATCGGGCAAGGTGCACCTGATGGTGACACGCTCGGGCGATGGCGGGCAGCTGCTGAGCGTGCGCGACAACGGTCCAGGCATTCCCGAGAACGAGATCGAGACGGTGCTCAGCTCGTTCGGTCAGGGCTCGCTGGCGCAGAAATCGGCGGAACAGGGTGCAGGCCTCGGCCTGCCGATCGTGCAGAAAATCATGGAGCTGCACCAGGGCCGGTTCGACCTGTTCTCCAAGCTCCGCTTCGGCACCGAGGTGATCGCCACCTTCCCACGCGCCCGCGTCATGGATGCGCTGGCGCCGGTGGTGGAAAAGAAGCCGCGGCTGGAAATCTACTCCGAAGCCAGCTGACATCCCGGCAACCGGTACCTTCTGGCAATGGCCGAGACGGCCGGCTGGCGACATACTCCCGCCAAAGGGAGCCAGACCAGCCGATGTCCACCATACCCAACAGCGACGAGCTCACCCGGCTCGCGTTCGACAACTGCATCTTTCCCGTCGCCGACCAGCGCGTGGTGCGCGAACAGGGGCCGACGATCTACGTCGCCGCCGACGGCATCGCCTTGACCGACAGCCACGGCATCACCCGGCTCGACATGATGGGCTCGCATACGCGCGCCAACTCGCTGGGCTACGGCAACCGCGAGATCGCCACGGCGGTGTTCGAGCAGATGAGCGCCGTGCACTATGTCGGCACCACCAGCCACTTTGCCGAGCCGACGTTGCGACTGGCCGGCAAGCTGGCCGAGCTGGCGCCGGGGCGGCTCAAGCGCTCAGCCTTCACCAGCGGCGGCTCGGAATCGGTGGAGACGGCGCTCAAGCTCGCCAAGCAGTACCAGCGCGAAAGCGGCAGGAAGCCGCGCGCCTACAAGACCATCTCGCGCTGGAACGCCTATCACGGCGCCTCCATGGGCGCCCTGTCGGTGACCGACTGGCTGGCGGTGCGCGACGTGTTCGAGCCGCGGGTGCCGGGCCACAGTTTCATCCCCAACCCGATGCGCTACCGCAACCCGTTCGGCATGCCGGACGACGAGTATGCCGAGCTCTGCGCCACCTATCTCGAACGCGAAATCCAGTTGCAGGGCCCTGAGAGCGTCTCGGCGTTCATCGGCGAGCCGGTGATGCAGGCGCATGGGGTGCAGGTGCCGCCGCAGCGCTACTGGGATCGGGTGCGCGAGTTCTGCGACAAATATGGCGTGCTGCTGATCGTCGATGAGGTGATCACCGGGTTCGGCCGCACCGGCACCTGGTTTGCCAGCGAGCATTTCGGGCTCGAGCCCGACATCATGACCATGGCCAAGGCTCTGAGCGCCGGCTATGCGCCGATCGGCGCAGTGATCACCCGCGACGAAATCGCCGATGCGATCCCGCTGTTCCGGCATGTGCATACCTTTGCCGGCCACGCCAGCATGGCTGCCGCCGCGAACGCTGCCATCCATATCAAGGAGCGCGACGGGCTGGTGGAGGCGGGCAAGCGCAATGGCGCGCGCTTCGGTGCCGACCTGACGGCGGCGCTGGGCGACCATCGCATCGTCGGGCAGGTGCGCGGGCTCGGCATGTGGTGGTGCGTCGATTTCGCCGCCGACAAGGGCACCAAGGCGGCTTTTGCCGACGACACGGTGGCAGCAATCGTTCGACGCATGAGCGACCATGGCATCCTCGCCTCGGCGATCGGCACGGCGCTGGAGATGGCCCCGCCGCTGATCGCCACGCCCGAACAGCTGGCGCAGGCCGTGGAGGTGTGCGCACGTTCGGTGGAGGAAGTGGCACGCGAGCGCGGGCTGTAGCCCCTCAGCCCACGACCTTGCCGATCGCCATCTCGACGAAGGCCAGCGCATCGCGTCGTCGCGCGAACGGGTTGCGGTATGTCGATGGCTCACCCCGGCGATAGGCCAGGGCCTCGGCGAGGATCGGCCGCCAGCGCGGATCGAACGCGGTGAGCGCCCAGGTGCCGGCGGCCGATTTCGAGGCGATGGCACCGGTGGCCCTGGTGTAGGCCAGCCGGCTGATGCCCAGCACGCCCCACATCGGCAGGGCGCGACCGAGGATACCGGGCGAGAACCCGGCGGCCTTTGCCAGCCAGCCCCGCCAGTAGGTGGCGGCATTCTCGGCCACCCAGTCGAGCAGCCGCTGCCGGTCCTGCCAAAGAGCGGAGAAATCGGCAGGACCGATCAGCGTCACCGCCTCGGGCAGCGCGTGCCAGGTGACCGGGTTGCGGTTGCCGCGTGCAGCGATTACGAAGTCACCCTGCTGCGAGGTGGGCCCATCGCCCATGGCGTCGGGACCAGCGCGCAGTTCCGCCGCGGTGAGCCAGATGCCGTCGAGGCGCGGCAGCGTCGGATCGGTGCGATAGCTGCGATGCACCAGCACCAGAGCCTCGGCATCCTCGCCAGTCAGCGGGCGAGACAGGACGGCGACGAAATCCAGGTCGCTCATCGCCGGACGAAAGTCCCCATCCGCGATGGAGCCGACCAGATGGAGTCCGGTGATCAGGTCGCCGGTGTTGCGCTGCAACAGGCTGACGAAACGGCCAGTAGCGAGGTCGATGGTCGCCTCCGCACCGGCCGTGATCATCGCCTAGGCCTCCTTGTCGCTGACCCCGGCGCTGCCGAAGGTGGCCATGTTGTTGTGGAGGTGCAGTGCGGTCTTGGCAAGTACGGCGGCCAGCGCAGCGCCGCTCCCCTCCCCCAGCCGCATGCCCAGGCTGAGCAGCGGACGCTTGCCCATGGTCTCGAGCGCGCGAGCATGCGCGTGCTCGCCCGACAGGTGCCCGAAGATGCAGTGATCGATCGCGTTCGGGTTCACCGCCTGGGCGATGGCGGCAGCCGAGGTGGCGACGAAGCCGTCGACGATGACGGGGATTTTCTGCTGGCGGGTCGAGATGATGGCCCCGAGCATGGCGGCAATCTCGCGGCCGCCGAGGCGGGCGAGGATGGCGAGCGGGTCGCCCAGCGCCTCTCGGTGCAGCGCCAGCGCCCGATCGACCGCATCGGCTTTGCGCTGCAAGCCGGCATCGTCGACGCCAGTGCCGCGACCGACCCAGTCGGCGCCCGTGCCGCCGAACAGCGCGGCATAGATGGCGGCGGCAACCGTGGTGTTGCCGATGCCCATCTCGCCGATGGCGAGCAGATCCGGCTTGCCGGCCACCGCTTCCATCCCGTAAGCGACGGTCGCCGCACACATGCGGTCGTCCATCGCGGCGGTGCGGGTGATGTCGCCGGTGGGGAGTTCCAGCGCCAGCTCGAAGACGCGCAGGTTCAATTCGTGCAGCGCGCAGATCTGGCTGATGGCAGCGCCGCCGGCGGTGAAGTTGGCAACCATCTGCGCCGTGACTTCCCGCGGGAAAGCCGAAACGCCCTGGTCGGTGACGCCGTGGTTGGCGGCAAAGATCGCCACCATCGGGTTGTCGAGGGTGGGCTTGGCCTTGCCCTGCCAGCGGCCGAGAAACTCGACCAATTGCTCGAGTTCGCCAAGCGAGCCCGGCGGCTTGGTCAGTTGCCGGTCGCGCTCGCGGATGGCCGCAACGGCGCTCTCGTCGCCCGAGGGGGCGATATGCAGCAGGTCGATGATGTCGGCGAAGGGGGACGCCATCGGATGACGACTCCGGCTGAGGGGTGCTAAGGGAGGCACGCTTCTGGACCAATCGGCGAGCATTTGCAAATTGAGCGACGACGCGCCCCGAACGCCTCCACGACAGGACAATCATCGCCCCGGTACCCAGCCCGAGCCGCCCCAACCCGAGGCCTACGGCTGGCGGCTGGCGGACGACCTGATCATGGGCCTCAGGTTCTTCTCGCGCCTGCCCACCGGCGACAGCCCGTTCGAAAAGCCCAACCTCAACCGCATCGCCGCGGGGCTCGGTTTCACCAGCGTGGCGATCGGCTTTCTGCCGGCGCTGCTGATGATGCTCGTCGCCTGGCTCGGCGTGCCGAGCTATTTCGCGGCGACGCTCGGCGTCGCGGCGATGCTGGTGGCGACCGGCGCCATGACAGACGACGCGCTGGCCGACAGCGCCGACGGGTTGATCGGTGGCGCCAGCATCGAGCGACGCCTCGAGATCATGAAGGACAGCCGCCACGGCACCTATGGGGTGGCGGCGATCGGGCTCTACCTGCTGTTGCGGGTCACCGCGATCGGCGCGGTGGCCGCGTTCAACCCGCTGGCGGCCGGGGCGATCTGGCTGGCCTCCACGGTGATCGGACGATCGGCGTCGCTATGGGTCAGCGTGGCGCTGCCCAACGCCAGGGAGGGTGGCGCCTCGGCTGCGGTGGGGCGGGTGTCGCGAAAGGCATTCTTCGGCGGCATGGGCTTTGCTGTGCTGCTGGGCTTCGTGCTGGCAGCGCCGTTTACCAGCGTGGTGGCGGTGATCCTGTCGATGGCAGCCGCTACCGGCGTTGCCGCGGCATGGGTGTGGACCTGCCGCAAGCTGATCGGCGGACAGACCGGCGACCTGATCGGAGCGCTGCAAGCGCTGATCGAGGTCGCCGTGCTGACCGTGTTGCTGGTGTTCGTCTAGGAAATCAACCACCGGCCGTGGGCCGCCCTCCCCCTTGAGGTGAGGGATTGAGGGGGGATCCATCGGTGATCACAGGACCACCCCCAGCCCCTCCACTCAAAGGGGAGGGGAGCTCACGCCGCGACCGCCGCCGGGCTGGCCGAGTGCAGCTTGATGGCGGCGCGAACCTGCGGGCGAGCCTTCATCCGTTCGAACCAGGCGCGGATATTGGGAAAGTCCGCCAGCGGCGTCTTCGCAGCCGCTGCCCAGTTGACCATGACGAAGAGATAGGCGTCGGCGACGCTGAACTGCTCGCCCAAGAGCCACGCCCTGCCCCCGAGCTGCTTTTCCACGATCGCGTAGCGGGCCGCGACGCGCTTGCGGGCATAGTCCTGCGCCAGTTCGCCGACCTCGGGGTGGAACAGCCAGGGCGAATAGGTCTTGTGCAACTCCGTGCCGAGGAAAGTCAGGCACTGCTCGAGCTCCCGCCGCTCCGGTGTGCCCGGCGCCGGGGCCAGCCCGGTCGCAGGGTTCAGGTCGGCGAGATATCTGAGGATGATGCCGACTTCGCTGACCTCGGTACCGTCGTCGAGCCCGAGCAACGGCACGTAGTTGCGGGCGTTGATCTCGGCATAGAGCGTCCCGTCAGCCAGCCGGTGCGGTTCACCGACGATGTCGACATAGACCAGGTCGAGGTCGATGCCGGCCTCGGCAGCGGCAATGGCGGGGGCGAGCGAGCATCCATAGGGATGGTAGTAGAGCTGCATTTCAGTCTCTCCGGTTGGTGGTGCCGAAGAGCTAGTCGCGGCAACCGAGAAAGGCGAACAGCGATTTCGCCATCTGGATTTGCATGATTGCAAGCGGCTATACTGCTATGCTGCAGCGATGGAAAACTGGAACGACCTGAAGCTGGTGTTGGCCATCGCCCGCGCCGGCACCCTGGGCGGCGGCGCCGCGGCGCTCGGCGTAAATCATTCGACGGCCTTCCGACGGCTCAACGCACTCGAGGATAAACTGGGGGTGCGGCTGTTCGAGCGGCTGCCTGGCGGCGTCTACCAGACCACCACCGAGGGCGAGCGGGTGGCCACCACTGCCGAGCGGGTGGAGACTGAGGCCGACGCGCTGAGCCGCGAAGTCGGCGGTCGCGACCAGCGCCTCATCGGCGCGCTGCGGGTCACCTCGTCGGAGACGCTGGCCTACAGCGTATTGACTGCGCAGCTGGCGCGGTTCCGCCAGGTGCATCCAGGCATCGTGGTCGAACTCGTGGTCGACAACCGGGTGCTGAGCCTCAGCCGGCGCGAGGCGGATATCGCGCTCAGGGTAACGCGGCCCAAGGAGCCCGACCTGTTCGGGCGCAAGCTCGCCGATATCGCCTGGGCCATCTATGCCGCACCGGCGCTCGGTCCCCTCGACGAGCTTGCCGGGCGCGACTTCATCGGCTGGGGGCCCGAGGTCACCGGGATCGCAGCCGCAGACTGGGTGGGCGAGAAGATCGAGCCGCGTCATATCGTCTATCGCGCCAACAGCCTGATCAACCAGTTTACCGCCGCCAAGGCCGGAATCGGCTACGCGGTGCTGCCGTGCTACCTCGGCGACATCGAGCCGGGCCTCAAGCGCGTGGGCGGCGGTCCGGTCATCGAGTTGACACGCGAGCTATGGATCGTCACCCATGCTGATCTCAGGAAGACGGCGCGAGTCAGGGCCTTCTTCGAGATCGTCGGCGACGGGCTGGTCGCGGAGAGTTCACTGTTCTCCGGCCGGCGCGGTGCTTGAATTGTACCTGGAGCTTCCCATTATCGTGGGGGAGCGCCAGCTAGGGAATTTGCATGCTGTTCATCGGTTTCGCCCTCGTCATCGCCGTCGGACTGGCGCTCCTGGTCAGCGCTGACGCCGGGACGCTGGTTGGGCTCACCCAGGACCAACTCGGGCAGTTGCTGCCGTTGGTGGCGATTCTGATCTTCGTCGCCGGCGGGCTATTCTCGCGGCGCTACAAATTCTCCGAGCTGTTCGGCAACCTGATCCTGTGGGCCGGCATCTTCGGCGTCGTGCTGGTCGGCTACACCTATCGCGACGACCTGACGCTGGTGGCGTCGCGGGTGTTCGGCGAGCTGATGCCGGGGATCGCTGTGGTGGACGGCGAGCGCGGGAGCGCCACCTTCCGCGGTGGACGCGACGGGCACTTCCAGATCAATGCGACAATCAACGGCGCCGACATCCGCACCATCTTCGATACCGGCGCCAGCGCCGTGGTGCTGACGCATGACGATGCGCAAAAGGCAGGTTATGCGACGGAGAGCCTGCGCTACGACATTTCGGTCTCCACCGCCAACGGCACCGGCAAGGCGGCGGCGGTGACGCTCGACCAGGTCGAAGTCGGCGGCATCGTGCGCAACAATGTGCGCGCCTTCATCGCCGAACAAGGGGCGCTGGAACAGAGCCTGCTCGGCATGACTTTCCTCGGCACCCTCACCCGCTACGCAGTGAGCGGCAACGCGCTCGAACTGGTCGACTGAGCGGCACTGAGGCATAGTCTCTGAAGATCAACGGAGACCTCGATGCCTCAACGCCCCTATGACGAAGCCCTGCTGCGCCAATCCTTTGCCGTCGCCAGACGTTCGCGCGAGGGTGGCGACCATCCGTTCGGCTCATTGCTGGCCGACAAGAACGGCAAGGTGCTGCGCGAACAGGGGAACGGCTACAGCTCGGAAGGCGGCGACCGCACTGCGCATGCCGAGAAGCTGCTCGCTTCCTGGGCCGCCAAGAACCTCAGCCTCGAAGAGCTGCAGGATTGCACGCTCTACACCTCGGCCGAGCCCTGCGCGATGTGCTCGGGCGCCATCTACTGGGCCGGTATCGGCCGCGTGGTGTTCGGCCAGACCGAGCGCGACCTCAAGGCGCAGACCGGCGCACGAGGAGAACCCGACACTCGACCTGCCCTGCCATATCGTGTTCGAGGCAGGACAGCGCCACACCGAGATCGTCGGCCCGATGCTGGCCGATGAAGCCGCGCAGTTGCAGGCGGATTTCTGGAAGGATCACAAGTAGGGGCCGGGCCCGGGGCCCCACCCCCTCCGAGCTCCGCTAGGCAGCAAGCTGCCAAGCTGCGCTTGCCTTGTAACTTGGACTCATCCGCATCTGATAAAGTTCCAGGTGCGGTGAGCCGCAGCAGTACGACGCTTGCCTGGGTGTTGGAGCCCGTGGGGGAGCGGGTTTCGCTGCGGCTCGATCCATTGATCCCGAACAGTCGCTTGGGCCGCTTGGCGAGCCCGTTTGCGCAAGGATGGGAGGCAATGGAGATCACCGTAGGTATCGACGTGAGCAAGGACCGGCTGGATGTGTTCGTGCATCCGTCCGGAGAACGGTTGGCCGTGGACAATGAGGCGGCCGGGATCGAGGTGCTGGTGGCGCGGTTGCGGGCCATCGGAGCCGACGGCATCGGGCTGGAAGGCACCGGCGGGCTCGAGAAGCTGGCGGTGGCCGAACTGGCGGCGGCCGGGTTGCCGGTACTGGTGCTCAACCCCGCGCAGGTGCGGCACTATGCACAGGCGGAAGGTAAGCGGGCCAAGACCGATCGCATCGACGCAGCGGTGATCGCCCGGTTCCTTGCCGCCACCAAGCCCCAGTTGCGCCCGCTGGCCGATGCCGAAACGGTACTGCTCGGCGAACTGATGGCGCGACGCCGGCAACTGGTCGGCATGCTGGTCGCCGAGAAGAACCGACACGCCCGCGCTGCGGGCCGGATCAAAACCAGCATCGCTCGCATCATCAAGGCGCTGAACGACGAACTGGCATCCCTCGACGACGACCTCGACACCGCCATCCGCAGCTCGCCGGCCTGGCGCCATAAGGAGAACCTGCTGGCGTCGGTTCCCGGCGTCGGCAAGATCATCTCCCGCACGCTGATGGCCGAACTGCCCGAACTGGGCCAGCTCGATCGGCGCACCATCGCAGCGCTGTGCGGCCTGGCTCCCTTCACCCGCCAGTCCGGTCGATGGCGTGGCAATAGCATGATCGCAGGCGGCCGACCCGAACCCCGGGCCGCGCTCTTCATCGGCGCCCTCGTCGCAGCCCGTCACAACCCGGTGTTCAAAGCCTTCACCAACCGTCTCATCGAAGCCGGAAAACCAAAACGCGTCGCCCTCATCGCCTGCGCTCGAAAACTCCTCACCATCCTCAACGCCATCATTCGGGACAACAAGCCATGGCAAACCGCTTGACCAGCAACACAGTCGCTCCCCCGTCAAGGGGGAGGTAGGGGCCGGTGATTTGAGCGGGATCGTGCCGCAAACGCCATGCGGCACCTCCCCCTTGATGGGGGAGGATGGGAGGGGGTGGAGCGGCAAGCATTGATGCCGAGGGTGAAGCGCCTTACACCGCCAGCTGCAGCTCCGGCTCCAGCGCGTCGAAGGCCCGCATGATCACCTCCGGCCCGGCGCCGCGCTTGGCCGCGTCGACGCTCAGAATCTGACGGAAAGTGCGGGCCCCAGCACGGGCATTGGCCAGCCCGAGCATATGGCGGGTGATGTTGTTGAGCCGCGCACCCTTGCCGATCTCGTGCTCGGCATAGTCGGCCATGGCAAGCATCACGTCGCGCAATTCGATCTGCTGTTTCGGCGCGCCAAAAAAGCGCTCGTCGACCAGCGTCAGCAGCATCGGCTCGTGATAGGCGACGCGGCCAAGCATGACGCCGGACATGTGCGCCATGTGCGCCTCGGCGTCCTTGATGGTCTTGATGCCGCCATTGATCATCACCGGCAGCGGCCTCAGCCGCGCCGCGAGGCGATGCACGCGCGGGTAGTCGAGCGGCGGGATTTCGCGGTTTTCCTTGGGGCTGAGGCCCTTGAGCCAGGCCTTGCGGGCGTGCACGTAGAGGGCATCGACGCCGTCCGCGACCATGGCGTCGGCGAAGCGGTCTAGGCTTTCCTCGGTATCCTGATCGTCGATACCGATGCGGCATTTCACCGTCACCGGCACATCGGTGGCATCGCGCATGGCGCGCACGCACTCGGCGACCAGCTCCGGCTCGGCCATCAGGCAGGCGCCGAACCGGCCGGACTGCACCCGGTCGGACGGACAGCCGACATTGAGGTTGATCTCGCTGTAGCCGAACTCGGTCGCGATCCGCGTTGCCTCGGCCAGTTCCCCGGGATCGGAACCGCCGAGCTGCAGTGCCACCGGCTGCTCGACCGGGTCGAATCCCAGCAGGCGCTCGCGCGGGCCGTGCACCACCGCGGCGCTGGTCACCATCTCGGTGAACAGCAGCGCATGCGACGTCAGCAGCCGATGCAGATAGCGGCAATGCCGATCCGTCCAGTCCATCATCGGCGCCACCGAGAAGCGGCGGGCGGTTGCGAGGTCGTGGGTCATGGCGGGGAAATAGGGCATGCGAGGCGAAATTGCCAGCCATGCAGATTTAGCTTGGTTTCTAATAGTCCCGCGCGTTGACGTCGTATGTGCACTTATTATATGTGCGCTTATGAAATCGAAACAGAGCTACAAGCACCAGGCCCCGATGGGCTACCTGATCCACGAAGTCGCCCGCCTGATGAAGCGCCGCTTCGAGGAAGAAGCGAGGGTGCACGGGATCACGCTGCCGCAGTGGCGCGTGCTGGCGCAGATCGCACTCAACGACGGAATTACCCAGGTGGCGCTGGCAACCGCAGCCGATACCGACCCGATGACCATTTCGGGCGTGCTCGACCGGCTGGAGAAGCGCGGGCTGATCGATCGCTATCCCGACCCCACCGACAGCCGGGCCAAGCTCGCCCGTCTGACTGCCGAGGGCGAAGAGATCTTCACGACCGCCCGCAAGGTCGGGCTGGCGATGTATGAGGCCGCGCTCGAGGGCGTCACCCCCGACGAACGGCAGACCGTGATTAGCGCGCTGTCGAAGATGCGCGAAAACCTTTCCGGCCAGACGGCCGATCTCGAGGAAGTCTGATTATGAACGCCCGCGTCACTCCCCCTGCCCCCGGCGAAGCCAAGCCCGTCACAGCGGCTGCGGTTGAAGCCACCAAGCCGGAAGCTGCGGCTGTCCCCGCGCCCGAGGCGCCGGCCAAGAAGAAGCGCTCGGGCCGGCGGCTCGCCATCATGCTGGCGGTGCCGGTGCTGCTGGCGGCAGGCGGCGGCTATTTCTGGCTGACCGGCGGACGCTATGTCGAAACCGACAACGCCTATGTGCAACAGCCCAAGGTGTCGATCTCGTCCGATGTTGCCGGCCGCATCGTCTCGGTGGCGGTCAAGGACAACCAGTCGGTAAAGGCCGGCGATACGCTGTTCGCCATCGACCCTGAACCCTATCGCATCGCGCTCAGCCAATCCGACGCGGCCCTCGCAACGGCGCGGGTCAATGTCGAGCAGTTGCGCGTCGCCTATTCGGTCGCCACCGCCAAGCTCGAGGCCGCCAACGCCACCCTGGCGATCCGGCAGAAGGAATGGGACCGCGCCTCGAACCTGCAAAAGCAGGGCATTTCAGCCGAGTCGGCGCTCGATGACTCGCGGCTGGCGCTGCAGCAGGCCCAGAGCAACGTGGCGCTCGAGCAGCAGGACGTGGCCAACGCCACGGCGGCGCTCGGCGGCGACCCCAACATCAAGACCGATGACCATCCGGCAGTGCGGGCGGCGCTCGCGGCACGCGATAACGCGCAGCGCAACCTCGACAAGAGCACGGTGGTCGCCCCGGCCGACGGCATCGTCAGCCAGGTGGCGAGCCTCAATGTCGGGCAGTTCATCAATACCGGCTCGACCATCGCGACGCTGGTCGAGACCGGCGACACCTGGGTGGAAGCCAACTTCAAGGAAACGCAGCTGACCACCCTCGCCGTCGGCATGCCGGCCGAGGTGAAAGTCGACGCCTATCCGGGGCTGGCGATCGAATGTCAGGTTGCCTCGATCGGCGCCGCGACCGGTGCGGAATTCGCCCTGATCCCGGCGCAGAACGCCACCGGCAACTGGGTGAAGGTCACCCAGCGCGTGCCTGTCAACATCGCCTGCGACAGCGGCACGGACCTGCTCCGGGCCGGCATGAGCGCCACCGTCAACGTCGACACCAAGCCCGCCGGGGCGCAGGCTGCCGAGAACCCGAAGGCGCTCTGACATGGCCGCCGCCGCCGCAGTCTCTGCCCCTACGGTCGTCGTCAAGAACAAGGGCCTGCTCACGGCGGCCATCATGGTGGCGGTGATCATGCAGGTGCTCGACACCACGATCGCCAATGTCGCCTTGCCGCATATGCGCGCCAGCCTCGGCGCGTCGCAGGACGAGATCAACTGGGTACTGACCTCCTACATCGTCGCCGCGGCCATCGCGACGCCGCTCACCGGCTGGTTCTCCGACCGCTTCGGCCGGCGCAACCTGCTGCTCGCTGCGGTGGTCGGCTTCACCGGGGCATCACTGCTTTGCGGCATTGCCACCAACCTCGCGCAGATGGTGGCGTTCCGCGTCATCCAGGGCATCTGCGGCGCCATGCTGGTGCCGCTGGCGCAGGCGACGATGATGGACATCAACCCGCGCGAACAGCTGGGGCAGGCCATGGCCATCTTCGGCGCCGGCATCATGTTCGGGCCGATCATCGGGCCGACGCTGGGCGGCTGGCTGACCGAGACCTTCAACTGGCGCGCGGTGTTCCTGGTCAACCTGCCGGTCGGAATCGTCGCCTTCTTCATGCTGGCGGCGCTGATGCCGAACACGGCGATCAAGATCCGCAAGTTCGACTTCTTCGGCTTCGGCATGCTGGCGCTGGCCGTGGCCTCGCTGCAGATGCTGCTCGACCGCGGCCAAGGGGCCGGCTGGTTCGACTCGGCCGAGATCTGGCTCTATCTGCTGCTCGCCATCTCGGGTCTCTGGGTGTTCATCGTCCACTGCCTCACCGCCGAGAACCCGTTCATGGACATGGGCATGTTCAGGGATCGCAACCTCGTCACGGGGCTGGTGCTGATCTTCATCACCGGCATCACGCTGTTCTCGGGCCTCGCCCTGTTGCCGCCGATGCTGCAGAACCTGATGGGTTTTCCGGTGATCGAGACCGGGCTGCTGATGGGGCCACGCGGTATTGGCACGATGGTCTCGATGATCATCGTCGGCCGGCTGGTATCGAAATACGATCCACGCCTGCTGGTGGTCGGCGGCACGCTGCTGATGGGCTACTCGCTCTACATGATGACCGAGTTCGACATCGTCATGGGGTCGGGCCCGATCCTCATCTCGGGGTTCCTGCAGGGCATCGGCATGGGCTTTGTGTTCGTGCCGCTCAACTCGCTGGCTTTCGCCACCATCAACGCCAAGTACCGCGTCGATGCCACGGCAATGTTCAGCCTGATCCGCAATGTCGGCCAAGGCGTCGGCATCTCCGTGGTGACGACGATCCTGGCGCAGATGCAGGTGGTGAACTACGGCGAGCTGGCCGAACGGGTGACTCTCGACTCCGGGCCGCTGCGCGACTTTACGGCAGCCTATGGCGGCTTCGCCAACGTCGTCGGCACCATCCACGGCATGATCACCCAGCAGGCGGCGATGCTCGCCTTCCTCGACGATTTCCACCTGATGATGATCCTGACCTTCGTGTCGCTGCCGATCGTCTTCCTGCTCCGCCGGCCAAGAACCGCCAAGCCGATGACGGCGGAGGAACGCGCCCACGCCATGGGCGAATAGCGACTAAGCCCGGCCGCCGATGGCGACCGGGCGGACCACAACAACTACGAGGTATTACGACATGGCCAGCCAGTTTGAGATTGTACACGACCTCCTCGATCTCGCCGGTGCCCGCTGGACCGTTGACGTGCTGTCGGTGATGCGTGACGGCAAGCTGCGGTTCAACGAAATCTCTCGCGCCGTCGACGGCATCTCGCAGAAGCAGCTGACACAGACGTTGCGCAACCTGCAGCGCCATGGCTTCGCGGTCCGCGCGGCCTTCGCCACCATTCCCCCGCGGGTCGAGTACGAGTTGACCGAACTCGGCCGGGACTTCGCCGCCAGCGTCTCGCCGCTGGGCTCGTTCGCGGTGCGCAACCAGCAGAGCATCGAGGCGGCCAAGCGCGCCTTCGACGGCTCGAGCGCCTGAACGGCTTCCCCGCCCGCGTGGAGCGGGGTGTGGCGCGAAAAGCGCCGTCGCGGAGGGGGCCTTACCCATGCATGATCGTGCAAGGCTCCCTCCGCCCTCTCCCTCACCCGTCGATTCCGAGATCTGTCGACCGGCCGCATTGGCGTGGGCGCTGGGTGCATGCGAGGCCTGCGCCTGGCCTTCATTGAGCATGGCGGATCAAAGCCCTACATGCAGTGCGGGCGCTGCAAGTGGGGTTTTGAAATGACCAACTCGGCTCAACGGCATCGGGTCGTCGTGATCGGCGGCGGGTTCGGCGGACTAGCGGCGATCCAAAAGCTCAAGGGCGCCGATGTCGACATCACAGTCGTCGACCGCCGCAACCATCACCTGTTTCAGCCGCTGCTCTACCAGGTCGCGACCACGGCGCTCAGCCCGTCGGAGATCGCCTGGCCGATCCGCATGCTGGTCAAGCACCGGCCGGAGGTGACGACGCTGCTCGGCAACGTCACCGGCATCGACAAGCAGGCGCAACTGGTCGAGCTCGAGGACGGCGGACGGGTACCCTATGATAGCCTGATCATCGCCACCGGAGCCCGGCATGCCTATTTCGGCCACGATGATTGGGAACCGTTCGCTCCGGGACTCAAGACGCTGGAGGATGCAACAGCGATGCGGCGCCGGCTGCTGCTCGCATTCGAAGCGGCGGAGCGTGAGACCGATCCGGACAAGCGCAAGGCGCTGCTGACCTTCGCCATCATCGGTGCCGGCCCGACCGGCGTGGAACTCGCCGGCGCGGTGATCGAGCTGGCGCGCACCACGCTGAAGCACGAGTTCCGCTCGATCCGGCCGGAAGGCGCGCGTGTCGTCCTGATCGAAGCGGGGCCGCGGGTGTTGCCGAATTTCCGCGAGAACCTCTCGGGCTATGCCAAATCGGCGCTGCAAAAGCTCGGTGTCGAGGTGATGCTGGGCCAGCCGGTGACCGAAGTCACCGCCGACACTGTCAGCTTCAACGGCCAGGTGCTGCATGCCCATACAATCATCTGGGCGGCCGGCGTGCTGGCATCGCCTGCAGCCAAATGGCTGGGTGTCGAGGCGGACCGCGCCGGGCGGATCAAGGTCGAACCCGACCTGACGGTGCCGGGCAGCCCCAACATCTTCGCCGTCGGCGACACGGTCACGGTGCTGGCGCCCAACGGCAAGCCGGTGCCGGGAATCGGCGATGCGGCCAAGCAGGGCGGCAAGTACGCGGCTGCGGTGATCCGCGCCCGACTGCGGGGCCAGACGATCGGCCCGTTCCGCTACAAGCATCTGGGCGACATCGCCACAGTCGGCAAGAGCGCGGCGCTGATCGATTTCGGCTGGCTCCAACTCACCGGCTGGATCGGCTGGTGGACCTGGGGGCTGGCCCATATCTACTTCCTGATCGGGCTCAAGAACCGCATCTCGGTGGCGATCAGCTGGCTGTGGATCTACCTCAGCGGCCACCGCAGTGCGCGGCTGATCACCTGGGGCGAGGCCGGCAGCGGCAAGCACTGAGCCCAGCCAAAGAGAAAGGCCGGACACCTCGCGGTGTCCGGCCTTTCTCAACTCAAATCCCTACGCCAATCAGGCGGCGGAGATCTCGGTGACGGCGATCTTGCCGGTGCGGCGGTCTTCGCCGGTCTCGAACGAGACCTTCTGGCCCTCTGCGAGGCCGGTCATGCCGGCGCGCTGCAGAGCGGTGGCATGGACGAACACGTCCTTGCCGCCGTTATCGGGCTGGATGAAACCATAGCCCTTCTGATCGTTGTAGAATTTGACGGTGCCCTTTTCCATAGGGTGGTCCCTCATTCGCAGTGATGTGGTGGACAGAACGACAAAAGGATCACCCTGCCCGGTCAGTCGATTTTGGAGTCCTATCGTGCGCCTGACCGAGAGCGGGGGCATACGGCCGGATGTCAGCCAAATGTCGATGTCAGAACGGATAGAGGGCGTTGCGTCAATTGGCAAGTGACGCCGCTCATCTCACATCACGCTTTGGAAACGATGCGGTTCGGCGACAACCAGTAGGGCGGCATCGCGCCGGCGAGGTTAGAGAGCGGCATGACCTCGGGTTTGAGGCGGATGCCGAGCACATCGCCCATGAAAGCGCGGCGCGCCTCGACCCGGTTCCAGACGTCCGGAAAATCGGCCTTCAGCTCAGCCCGGCCGTCGGCGTCGAGCAGCGCGATACCGTCCTCGATATTTGCGCCATAGTAGGGCGGGCCGGCGGCCGGGATGATGTCGCACTGCACCGCCTGGCCCGAGAGGAACACCTCTTTCGAGCCCGGATAGACCTGGGTGTTCATCCATTCATCGAGATGAATCAGGTGGCCGGGGTTGAGCACCAGCTTGAAGAACGGCGTATCGAGATGGCGGCGGGCCAGCGCATCGAGCTCGCCGCCCGTCACTCCGATGCCGATGGTTTCATACCATTCGGCGGCGCAGGCGAAGTACGGGCCGGCAAGGCGATCTACATAGTCGCGCACATTGGCCGGCAGTTCCGCGTCGTCCTCGACCAGCCAGCCCATGCGGCTCGACAGCCCACCCCAGTAGCCGACCGCCGAGGTCATCGGGTCGCCCTTTTCGAGCTTCTTGCCCGATGGGCTGTTGAGCCCGACCAAGGTGTCGCCGGACGAGAACATGGTGTGACACGAGTGCGGCAGCGCACCCAGCCGCATCTGCTGCACCGCCTCGAACTCGCTCATGCCCGGCCGAACATTGGCGATCACCGCCTTGACGGCTTCCGAGCAGGCGACGGCGCCGAACTCGAACTGGGCGATCTGGACGATCTCGTTGACGGCGCGCAGACCGGTCACGGAGTGCATCAACAGGGCATTGGCGTTCACCACGCGGCCATCGGCGCCGACGATCTGGCGCAGCGTGTCGACGATATAGGATGGCGTCTCTAGCCAGGCTTCCGGCTTGGCGGCTTCGTCCGGGCCGAAATACTTCCAGCCCAGCACACCGACCCGCTGGTTGGCAGCGATGCCGGCATTGCGCAGCACCTCGGCGAGTGCCGGGGTCTTGGTACGATCCTGTCCGAGAAGGCCAAATGGGGGATAGAGCCGCGCCTCGACTTCGATCGCCGCATTGGCGGCGCGACCGAGATTTTCGGGGCCGGCCAGCAGGGTTGGGGTGGCGTCGGGAGTGATCAGCAGCAGCGCTTCCTCGAACCGCGGATCGAAGCCGGTGATGTAGCTCATGTTCGCCGCATGCTCGCGGTCGGCGTAGACCACCAGCGCATCCAGTCCGGCAGCACGACGGGCGCGGCCGAGGGCGGAAAAGCGGGCCGTATAGACGGAACGGTCAAGCTCGGGACGGGTCGCAGGAACGCCGAAATCCGGCAGCTTGGCGTCGATCAGTCGAAAGGCAGGCATAGATGAGAGTCCCCCGCTCCGAGGCGATTGGTTCGCCTTTCGGCATTTGACCCAAGGTGGAAGAAACCGCTTTCAAAAGCAATCGCTCAGGGACGCTGTTGACAAGCGTCGCCCATTAGCTGCTATTAAGAACCATTCGCAACTGGATGGCGAATGTCGAGCCTGCTCCCGGCTCGACCGCACCTGAAGGCAGGACGATGGATATCGGTTCGAACGAGGTGTTCCCCGGCTGGCGGCGCGACCGCGGCGATGCGTCGCTGACCGATGTGCATCGCAGCATTCCCGTCGCGCGCTCCGGCAGCTTCTGGCGACGGGCCTTCGCCTTTATCGGACCGGGCTATCTGGTCGCGGTCGGCTATATGGATCCGGGCAACTGGGCCACCTCGCTCGCGGGTGGTTCTCGCTTCGGCTACACGCTGCTGATCGTCGCGCTGATCTCCAACATCATGGCGATCGTGCTGCAGTCGCTTTGCGCGCGCCTCGCCATCGGCTCCGGCCGCGACCTGGCGCAGGCCTGCCGCGACGCCTTCCCGCGTCCGGTGGCCTGGGTGCTGTGGCTGATGGCGGAGATCGCCATCGTCGCCACCGATATCGCCGAAGTGATCGGCACGGCGATCGGGCTGAACCTGCTGTTCGGCATCCCGCTGGAGATCGGCGTCGTCATCACCGCGCTCGACGTGTTCCTGATCCTCTACCTGCAGCGGCTCGGCTTCCGTTGGGTCGAAGCGCTGATCATCACGCTGCTCGGGGTCATCGCCGTGTGCTTTGCCGTACAGGTGGCGCTGGCCGATCCGAACTGGGGCGAGGTGATCCGCGGCTTCGCGCCGACCACCGAGATCGTCACCAACCCCGAAATGCTCTACCTCGCGTTGGGTATCCTCGGCGCCACGGTGATGCCGCACAACCTCTACCTGCACTCGGGGATCGTCCAGACCCGGGCCTATGGCGAGACCCTGCCGGAAAAGCGTGAGGCGCTGAAGTTCGCCACCATCGACTCGACGGTGGCGCTGATGTTCGCGCTGTTGATCAATGCCTCGATCCTGATCCTTGCCGCCGCCACCTTCCATGCGGCCGGCAACACCACCGTGGCAGAGATCGGCGAGGCGCATAACCTGCTCTCGCCGCTGCTCGGGCTCGCTATCGCGCCGACCCTGTTCGGCATCGCACTGCTCTGCTGCGGCATCAACTCGACCGTCACGGCGACCTTGGCAGGGCAGATCGTCATGGAAGGCTTCCTCAAGATCCGCCTCGCGCCTTGGCTGCGCCGGCTGACCACCCGCGCCATCGCCATCATTCCCGCCGCCGGGGTCACCATCTGGTTCGGCCAACAGGGCACCGGCCAGTTGCTGATCCTCACCCAGGTGGTGCTGAGCCTGCAGCTCAGTTTCGCCGTGTTCCCGCTGGTGATGTTCACCGCGGACAAGAAGAAGATGGGTGCGCTGGTCGCACCTCTCTGGCTGGTGGTCTTCGCCAGCGTCATCGCGGTGATCATCGCCGCGCTCAATGTGAAACTGCTCGTCGATTTTGGCGGCGCCCTGCTCTAGCCGCCCAAATTATTGGAGGTTCTCATGCTCAATCGCCGCGTTTTCGGCGCCCTGCTCATCACCGCGATCGCCATACTCCCCTTGCCGGCCCCGGCGCAGGAGAAGTTCAAGGTGGTGACCACCTTCACCATCATCGCCGACATCGCGCGCAACGTCGCCGGCGATGCGGCGGTGGTCGAGTCGATCACCAGACCCGGCGCCGAGATCCACGGCTATCAGCCGGGACCGCGCGACATCGTCAGGGCGCAGGGCGCGAACCTCGTGCTGTGGAACGGCATGAACCTCGAGCAGTGGTTTGCGAAGTTCTTCGACAACGTGAAGGACGTGCCGCAGGTGGTGGTCAGCGACGGGGTGGAGCCGATGAGTATCGGCGAGGGGCCCTATTCGGGCAAACCCAACCCGCACGCCTGGATGTCGCCCAACAACGCGCTGCTCTATGTCGAGAATATCCGCAAGGCGCTGGTGCAGTACGATCCGGCGAATGCCGCGGCCTACGATGCAAATGCCGCCGCCTACGCGGCCGCAATCAAGGCACTCGATGCGCCGCTGCGCGCGCGGCTGGCGCAGATCCCCGCCGAGCAGCGCTGGCTGGTCACCAGCGAGGGCGCCTTCAGCTACCTGGCGCGCGACTATGACATGAAAGAGCTTTACCTCTGGCCGATCAATGCCGACCAGCAGGGCACGCCGCAGCAGGTCCGCAAGGTGATCGACGCGGTGCGGGCGAACCAGATTCCGGTGGTGTTCTCCGAGAGCACGGTTTCGGACAAGCCGGCCAGACAGGTCGCCAAGGAAACCGGCGCCGCCTATGGTGGCATTCTCTACGTCGACTCCCTCAGCGAGGCAGACGGCCCGACGCCGACCTACCTCAAGCTGCTGGAAGTCACGGTCGACACCATCGCCAAGGGATTCGGAAAGTGAGCCTCTCCGCCAACGTGCCGCACGAGGCGTGGAACCCGGCGCCGCAACCGAGCCTCGAGGTCGAAGCGGTCACCGTTGCCTATCCCAATGGCAACGTGGCGCTACGCGATGCGAGCTTCGGGCTGGGAGCCGGCACCATTGCCGGGCTCGTCGGGGTCAATGGCAGCGGCAAATCCACCCTGTTCAAGGCGATCATGGGCTTCGTGCAGCCCATTGCCGGGAGCGTACGGATCGCCGGCCTGCCCGTGCGCGAGGCGCTGAAGCGCAATATCGTCGCCTATGTGCCGCAGGCCGAGGAAGTCGACTGGAACTTTCCGGTGCTGGTCGAGGACGTGGTGATGATGGGGCGGCAGGGCCATATGGGCTTCTTCCGCGTGCCGTCGGCGCGCGACCGCGAGCTGGTCGCGGAGGCGCTGGCCCGGGTCGGGATGAGCGATTACCGCAAACGGCAGATCGGCGAACTCTCCGGCGGGCAGAAGAAGCGGGTGTTCCTCGCCCGGGCGCTGGCACAGCAAGGCCGCATCATCCTGCTCGACGAACCGTTCACCGGGGTCGACGTGCAGACGGAAGCGGCGATCATCGCGCTGATGCAGGAATTGCGCAGCCAGGGTCACCTGATGCTGGTCTCGACGCATAACCTCGGCAGTGTGCCGGATTTCTGCGACCAGGTGGTGCTGGTCAACCGCACCGTCCTGGCCTTCGGCCCCACCGCCGAGGTGTTCACACAAGCCAACCTCGAGAAGGCCTTCGGCGGTGTGCTGCGGCACTTCCAGCTGGCCGGCGAGGACCTGCACGACGACAAGGACCAGCGCCGCGTCACGGTGCTCACCGACGACGAGCGGCCGGTGGTGTTCTACGGCGAGAACACCGGCAGCAAACCGGCTTCGTCAAGCAAGGCGCGGGACGAGACATGATCGAGGAGCTGCTGGTCCCCTTTACCTATGACTACATGGTCAAGGCCATGTGGGTGTCGGCGCTGGTCGGCGCGGTCTGCGCCTTCCTTTCGGCCTACCTGATGCTGAAGGGCTGGTCGCTGATCGGCGATGCGCTGGGGCATGCCGTAGTCCCGGGCGTCGCCACAGCATACCTGCTCGGCCTCCCCTACTCCGCCGGCGCGTTCGTCGCCGGCGGCCTGGCGGCCGCCGCGATGGTGCTGGTGCGGACGCGCACCCGGCTCAGGGAGGATGCCGTGATCGGCATCATCTTCACCTCGTTCTTCGCACTCGGCCTGCTCATCGTCTCGCTGAACCCGACGGCGGTCGACGTGCAGGCGATCGTCATGGGCAATATCCTCGGCATTTCGGATGGCGACGTGATCCAGGTGGTGATCATCGCGCTGGTGTCGCTGGCGATCCTCATCCTCAAATGGAAGGACCTGATGCTGGTGTTCTTCGACGAGAACCATGCGCGTACCGTGGGGCTCAATCCGCGCCTGCTGCAGGTGCTGTTCTTCGCGCTGCTCGCCGCCTGTACCGTCGCCGCGCTGCAGACGGTCGGGGCCATCCTCGTCATCGCCATGGTGGTGACGCCGGGCGCCACGGCATACCTGCTCACCGACCGGTTCCGCACCCTCCTCGTCATCGCCGTGATCCTCGGTTCGACCACCGCGGCGGTGGGGGCCTATATCAGCTTCTTCCTCGACGGAGCGACCGGCGGCGTCATCGTCTCCCTGCAGACGGCTTTGTTCCTCCTCGCCTTCTTCCTTGCGCCAAAGCACGGACGGCTTGCGGCGCGGCGACGGGCATTGCGCGAAGCCGGGGTGAGCTGATGGACGCGCTCCATGCCTTTTTCGTCGAGCCCCTGGCTTACGACTTCATGCAGCGGGCGCTGATCGTCGCGATCCTCGTCGGCGCCGTCTCGGCGGTCCTCTCGTGCTTTCTGGTGCTGAAGGGCTGGTCGCTGATGGGCGACGCGATCTCCCACGCCGTGCTGCCCGGTATCGTCATCGCCTATGTGGTCGGCCTGCCGATCGCCATCGGGGCATTCGTCGCCGGCCTGTTTGCGGCGGTGAGCACCGGCTACCTGAAGGACAACAGCCGGATCAAGGAAGACACCGCCATGGGCATCGTCTTCACCGGCATGTTTGCCGTCGGGCTGGTGCTGTTCTCCCGCATCGAGACCGACCAGCATCTGAGCCATATCCTGTTCGGCGACATGTTGGGCGTCACCTGGCAGGACCTGATCGAAACTGCCGTGATCGCGCTCGGCACGCTGCTGATCGTTCTCGCCAAGCGCCGTGACTTCCTGCTCTACGCCTTCGATCCGCAGCATGCCCGCGCCATCGGACTGCCGGTGAAGCTGCTGCATTACGGCCTGTTGGCTCTGCTCTCGATTACCATCGTCGCCTCGCTCAAGGCGGTCGGCATCATCCTCGTCGTCGCCATGCTGATCGCCCCCGGCGCCATCGGCTTCCTGCTGGCCAAGCGCTTCGAGGCGATGCTCGCCATCGCCATGACCGTCGCCATCGGCTCGGGCGTCCTGGGCACGCTGATCAGCTTCAGCATCAATGGCGCAACAGGTCCGTGCATCGTGCTGATCCAGAGCGCTGTGTTCCTCCTGGCGCTGCTGTTCGCGACGAGCGGCGGATTGCTGCGACGCGGAACCCAGGCAAGGCAGCAGGATTAGCCAATACCCACTCGAAAGGAGGCGGCAATGGCTACCCAGCATCACCAGCACCACAAGGGCGAGAAATGGTCCGCGGAAGTGACCGAACACTCGGATGCGATGGACCTCGAGGATGGGGTGTTCGAGCAGGACGACCCGCACGCCATCGCGCTGTCGCTCAAGCGCTCGGCCGAACGCAGCAAGCGGCGCAAATCCGAGCCCTACCAATCGGCCATGTCGATGCTCACCTTCTACATCAACCGGGCCGGCAAGAACCTCAGCGAGAAACACCGGCAGGTGCTCGAAGACGCCAAGGACGAGTTGCGCAAGGTGTTCGGGCGCGAGGATTGACGATAACCATCGGCATGCGCATGTTTATGCGCATGTCCACCTGCAGGAGCCGTCAATGTCGCGACGAGCCGCCAACCTCTCGATCGATAGCGCGTTGCTTGATGAGGCGAAGGAGCTGCACATCAACATCTCGCAGGCCGCCGAACTGGGTATCCGTCGGGTACTGGCCGCAGAAAAGGCCAAACGATGGACCGAGGAGAATGCGGAGGTGGTGCGCAGCACCAACGAGTACATCGCCCGCAATGGGCTTCCCATGCGCAAGTATCGCTCGTTCTGATGGCACAGTTCGACGTGTATAGACTTGCAGACGGCGAACTCGTGGTCGATGTCCAAACTGATCTGCTGAGCGGCTTCGATAGCCGTGTTGTGGTTCCGCTCATGCCACCGAGTATTGCCCCCGTCCGGCACAAGCTGCTGAATCCGCAGGTCCAGATCGAAGGGGTAACTTACATCATGGTCACGCAGTTCGTCATTGCCGTCGATACGCCCGAACTGAACAGCAAGGTCGACAACCTCGACCGCCACTATGACGAGATTAAGTCGGCCTACGACATGCTCTTCAACGGCTTCTAGTCCTGCACCGCCACGTCGGTGAGAAGGCTTTTCGCCAACTGGCGCTCGCGCAGCCAGATGTAGAGGCCGGAGGCCATGACGATCGGCGCACCGACATAGATCCAGATGTCCGGCGGCTGGTTGAAGACCAGCCAACTGGCACCAGTCATGAAGAAAATCTGCAGGTAGCCGAACGGCGCCAGTACCGAGGCCGGAGCGTAACGGTGGGCGGTGGTGATGAACAGGTGCCCGATCAGCGCGGCGAAGCCGATGACGGCGAAGCAAAACCAGATCAGCGGATCGGTTGGCCAGACCCAGCCACCCAGCGAGAAGGGCAGCACACAGACCGTCGCCACGCCCGCCGCATAGAACTGTTGCGTCGAGGTGCTGTCGACGCCGGCGAGGCCGCGGGTCGAGAGGTTGTAGAGGGCGGCGCAGACCGCAGTGCCAAGAGACAGCAGCACCGCGGGATGGAATGCCTCGGTGCCGGGCCGTACGATGATCATCACGCCCAAGAAGCCGACGCCGATCGCCAGCCACCGGCGCCAGCCCACTGTTTCGCCCAAGAGTGGGATCGACAGGGCGCACAGGAGCAGCGGCATGGTGAAGGAAATCGCCGAGGTGATGGTCAGCGGCAGGTAGACCACGGCAATGAAGTTGAAGATGGTCGAGCCGAGCAGGAACAGCCCGCGCCCGACCTCGAGCTTCAGGTTGCGCGTCGCCACCAGCGCCCTGCCCTCGCGCGGCAGGAAGAAAGCCAGCACCAGGATGAACTGGCCGGCATAGCGGACGAACACCACCTCCATCGGCGGCAGCCCGGCCTGCACCATGAGTTTGGCGCAACTGTCGATCACCGTGTAGCAGAACAGCGCCGCCACCATCAGGCCGATGGCGAAGGGGCGGCGATCCTCGACGGGCTTTACCGGGCTGGCCATGCTCAATCCTCCACCGGCTCGACGGTGGTCGGCCGGTTGAGCTGGCGCTCGCGCAGCCAGATATAGATGCCCGAACCGATGATGATCGGAGCGCCGAGGAAGAACCAGGCATCGGGGGGTTCGGAAAAGATCAGCCAGCTGGCGAGCGCCAGCAGCAGCAGTTCGGTGTAGCTGAACGGCGCCAGCGTCGAGGGCGGCGCAAAGCGGTGCGCGATGGTGTTGAGCTGGTGCGCGATCATTCCGGTGACGCCGATGGCGATGAAGGCGAACCACCCTGCCCCGTCGCTCGGCCAGACCCAGCCGTTGAAGGCGAACGGGGTGATGCAGGTGAGCGCGATCAGGCCGGAGTAGACCTGCTGCGTCGCGGCGGAATCGACGCCGGCGAGCTTGCGGGTGATGATGCCGTAGAACGCAGCGCAGAGCGCGCCAGCAAGGCAGATCAGGGAGGCCGGGTGGAAGGCCGCGGTGCCCGGCCGGACGATGATCAGGATGCCGATGAAGCCGACGCCCACCGCCGCCCAACGCCGCCAGCCGATCTTTTCGCCGAGCAGCGGACCGGAGAGCGCGGTAACCATCAGCGGCATGGTGAACATCAGCGCGCCGGTGACCGTCAGCGGCAGGAACTGCATGGCGCCGAAATTGGCCGCCGTCACTCCGAGCAGGCAAAGGCCGCGCATCAGTTGCAGCTTCCAGTTCCGGCTGACGAACAGGCTGCGCTGGAACGGCAGGAACAGGGCGATCGCCAGCGCCACGTGGATGGCGTAGCGGATGAAGACGATCTGCGTCAGCGGCAGCCCGATGAAACCGAGATACTTGGCCGAGGTGTCGAGCGTGGCGAAGAACAGCTGGCTGAACAGCAGCAGGCCGATGCCGAAATTGCGGCGCTCCTCGACGGGGGCGATGGTGGAAGTCATTGACGGGTCCGAAGCGCCGCCGAGGGATGCGGCAGCACCCGCACCAAAAGGCGCAGCCGACCAGCCTGTCAATGGCGAGGCGGCTGCAATTGGTTCAGTTGGACTAAAGTCTGGCGGCTGCGGCGCCGGGGTCACGTTCGACGAAACGGCGGGCGAGGACGAACAACGCAAACAGGATCGCGGTGGAGCCGAGATCGCCGACAAGGCTCAAACCCCAGAACGGGATTGCTGCGACGTAGCAGGCCACCAAGCCATCGAGCCCGAAGCCATAGTAGCCGCCGAGATAGACGCCGAAGTTCGAGATGAGGAAAAAGGCCAGGCTGGTGAGGAAGGCCGCGCTGCCGAGCCGGAGCACCGAGAGCTGCCGCAGCAGGCCGCGCCCGATCAGCGCGCCGGCCAGCATGCCGGCATAGGTGAACAGGGCCGAGCCATGCCAGCCGAGCGCGAGGTCGGCGAGCGCCATCACTGCAACCGGAATCAGCGCCGCCAGCCATGGAGTGCGGATGGCGTAGGCACCGAGGAGGCTCACGCCGACCACCGCCGTGACATTGGGCGGGTGGGGGATCAGCCGGCTCAAGACGCCGATGACGATCAGTCCCAGGGCAAGTCGTTCGCTGTTGGTCACGCGCAATCTCCTAGCGTGATTGTCGAGCCGGAGCGCAGCAAGGTCAACCGTTCAGGCGGCCGTCGCCGCACGGTTTTCGGCCGCAAAGCCGTCGCAATAGACCATGCGGGCGTGGTCTCCGGTGGCCTTGGCGTGGCGGATGCCCCAGTTCTGCAGATTGTCCATCAGCGGGGCCAGCGACAGGCCGAGCTCGGTGGCGCTGTACTCGACATGCGGCGGCGCCGCGGCGAAGACCTTCCGGGTGATCAGGCCGTGCTCCTCCATCTCGCGCAACTGCTGCACCAGCACCTTTTGGGAGATGCCGGGAATGCCGCGTTGCAGTTGCGACAGACGCTGCGGCCCGGCCAGCACATGGAACAGGATGTAGAGCTTCCAGCGGCCGCCGATGATCTGCAGGGTGCGTTCGAGCGGCCAGGTCGAGAGACGGTTCATCGCGGGTTCTCCAAGCGCACCCGACGGTGCGTATGACACCAGAAAGTCTGTAGCGGGCAAGGTTCGATATCGGAACAAGGAACGCCTTCAACAAGGAGGCTTTCCCATGAAGGTTGTGTCGTTTTCGGCGTTCGGCGGTCCTGAAGAGCTGCGTTTGACGGAGGCGCCAACACCGGCCGCCGCGCCGGGCCAGGTGCTGATCAAGGTGGCGGCGATCGGGCTCAATCTGGGCGACGCGATCATCCGCGCCGGCCGCTCCGGGCTGGAGTTGCCGATGCCGTTCATTCCCGGCGGCGAGGTGGCGGGGACCGTGGCGGCAGTCGGCGCAGGCGCTGGCGGGCTGGCAGTTGGTGACCGGGTGCTGGGTGCGATCTTCGCTGAGCCGCGGCTCGATGGCGGCTATGCCGAGTTCGTGGCGATTTCCGCCGACGTGACGTTCAAGCTGCCGGACGAGGTGTCGTTCGATGCGGCGGTTGGGCTAGCCGTGCAGGGGCTGACGGCGGAACAGCTCCTGTCGCGCAACCCGGTCGCAGGCAAGTCGGTGCTGGTACATTCGGCCGCCGGCGGGGTCGGGCAATTGCTGGTGCGGCTGGCCCGGCTTGCCGGCGCCCGCGCGATCGTCGGCACAGTGGGCAGTGCGGCGAAACGCAACGCGGCGATGGCGGCCGGTGCGGATCAGGTGGTGGTGTCGACGACACCGGCCTGGGCTGCCGAGGCACCCGGTCCCTATGACGTGATCTTCGATGCGGCGGGTGGCGAGATCACCGCGGCGAGCCTGCCCCTGCTGGCGCCGGAAGGGCGCTATGTGGTCTATGGCGGCGCGAGCGGGATCTACCCGAGCTTCAGCCCCACACAGATGGCCGGTGTCACCGCCGCAGCGCAGACCATCGCCGGCTTCTCGCTCTGGTCGCTGCTCGGCGATCCCACGCGGCGTGGGCCAGCGCTAAGGGCGTCGTATCAGCGATTGTTCGGAGCGGTAGTAGACGGCTCGCTTAGTGTCGATATCCGCCACAGGTTTGCTTTGGCTGATGCGGCAGAGGCGCACCGGTTGATCGAAAGTCGGGGATCGGTGGGGAAGATTGTGCTGGTGCCGTAGGGACAACCGCCGGCAGACGGCCCCCTCCCATCCTCCCCCATGAAGGGGGAGGTGCCCCGCCGGTTCATTTGGCGCGATCGAAGACAGAGCCTCGACCTTCACCTCCCCCTTTATGGGGGAGACTGGGAGGGGGCCGTCTCTATCAATATGGGCTAGTACGTCTGCCGCAGGTGCCCGACCTTCAGCCCCTTGGCCAAAACGTCCCTGGTCACCTTCGCGCCCTTGCGCGGTGTGAAGCTCAGCTTCACCTCACGCCCAGGCAGCAGCGTCACGGCGTTGTCGGAGAAGTAGCCCGGCACATCCACCGTCGCCGTCACGAACACCGCCGGCTTGTCGGCGCTGAGCGTCAACACCGGCGCCTTGTCGCCGCCCGACCAGCTCGCTTTCACCTTCGCTTCGCCCAACTCGTAGGCCTTGTACGCCTTGGGGAAGTAGTCGTTCTCCCCCAGGAGCTTGCCGTCCTCGGCGGTCCAGGAGAAGAACAGGAACTCGTTGGGGCCGAGGTCCGCAAGCTTCAGTTTGGTCGCGACCACCGCCTTGTCGGGGTTGGTCTTGACCCTGGCGGTGGCGATTATGCGCGCCTTGCCGTTGGCATCCACGGCCTGGACTTCCAGTGCGATTTCAACCTTTTCGGCGGTGTCGTTGATGGCCTTGAGCAGGATGGTGTCGCCGTCCGGCACGGCCACAACGTTGATGGGGTTGTAGAAGCGCTTGGCCATGTAGTGCAGCAGCTTCCATTGCCCGCCATAGTCGAGGCTCGACCAGCTGGCGACCGGATAGACGTCGTTGATCTGCCAGTAGAGCGTACCCATGCAGCGCGGCTTGGTGGAGCGCCAGTACTCGATGGCGGTCTTGATGGCGAGGCCCTGCTGGATCTGGCTCAGGAACACCATGTTCTCGAAGCCCGAGGGGAAGCGGAAATAGCGCGTCATGGTTTCGAGGATGCGCGAGTTGCCGCCGGTATTGCGCTGGTGCGCCTCCATCACCGGCGAGGTCGGGTTGCGGTCGGCCGGGGTGGTGAAACTCTCGATGACGTTCATCGAGGTGAAGCTCTGGAAGCCGAACTCCGAGGCGAAGCGCGGGTTCACGTCGCGATAGGCGGAGAAATCCTTGGCCGAGTGCCAGACGCTCCAGTAGTGGGTGTCGCCGCGCGTATCCATCAGCCAGCCATCGGAATAATCCATGTAGCCGAGCGACGGCGAGGACGGCCAGAAGCGGCGGGTCGGATCCTCGTCCTCGACGATGTAGCCGAGCATCGAGTTGAGCCGGTCGTAATTGGCCACATAGCGCTCCGGCGCCGCCTTGGTCTCGGGATACCAGTGGAGCGAGCCGATCACCTCGTTGTCGCCGCACCAGAGCGCAATCGAAGCGTGGTGGCTGAGACGGCGGACCTGCTGGGTGATCTCGGTTCGCACGTCGGCGAGGAAGGCGCGATCGGACGGGTAGCTCATGCACGCGAACATGAAGTCGTGCCAGATCAGGATGCCCAGCTCGTCGCACATCTCGTAGAAATAATCCGGCTCGTACTGCCCGCCGCCCCAGATGCGGAGCATGTTCATGTTCACGGCCTTGGCGCTTTCCAGCAGGTCGCGAACCGTGTCTGGGGTGATGCGCGACGGGATGGCGTCGGCGGGGATCCAGTTGGCGCCGAACATCGAGATGTCGCGGCCGTTGATCCGCACCTTGAAGCTGTGGTCGATCTCGTCCTTCTCGACCAGCCACTCGAGCTTGCGCAACCCGAGCCTGCGCTTGGTCACCTCGCCGTCGAGCGTGGTCCAGAGTTCGTAGAGCGGCTGCTCGCCTTGCCCGTTAGGCCACCAGAGCTTTGGGTTCCTGATGGTGAGGTTGTGGGTGAAGACATTCTCGCCCGGCCGCACCACCACCTTGTCGGCGAGCTTCTGCCCGTCGATCTCGTGCATCAGTTCGACCGAGCCTTCAGCGAAGGCGAAAACCCGAGTCGTTATCGAGAGTTCGACCGATTTCCTGCCGTGCGCCTGCTCGACGGTGACGCTCTCCTGCCGCGCCAGCTTCGAGCGCCGGATCACCATGCGGCCATATACGCCCGTCGGCATCAGGCAGATGCCCCAGTCCCAGCCGGCGTGGCATGCGGCCTTGCGCACGAAGTTCATATGTACGCCCTCGAGGCCGTTCGAGAGGTAGTTGTAAGTGAACGGGATCGGGAACGGATGTGCGTCGGCGCGGGCCTTGGCGACGTCGCGGGTCACCGCAAACTCGATGCGGAGCGTGTTCACCCCGATCTTCACCTTGCCGGTGACGTCGATGTCGTAGCGGATAAACTGGTTCTGCGTCTCGGCGATCGCCTCGCCGTTGAGGATCACCGTGGCGACAGTGTCGACGTTTTCGAGCGTCAGCGTCAGGTAGCCGTCGATATCGACGGACGCCGCTTCGAACTTCCGCTCCACCGTCCAGGGGGTCTTGTTGACCCACATGACGTCGACTTCGTTCTGGCCGAAATACGGATCAGGTATCTCGTTGGCGTCAAGCAATGCGGTGTGCACGTCGCCCGGCAGGGTGATCGGCGCCTTGAGCTTCAGTTTGGGCGAGGTCAGCTGGAACTGCCCCGCGAGATCGAGTTCGCTGTAGCCAGTCGTAGCGGGCACCACCGCCGTCTTGCTCTTCGCCATGTGGTGAGTTCCTCCGATCGACGCCCGCCCCGCAATCGATTGCATGCCGGCAGGCGACTGATGTAGCCGCAGCCATTCCAACTGCCAATCCCTTCTCCGCTAGGCCTGCAACCAGCCACGCTTGACACGTGACCATTTGGTCACCTATTGTTGTGACCGTGGATGCCGTCTTCAAAGCCCTGGCCGATCCGACCCGAAGGCAGCTGCTCGACAGCCTGCGCGACAGGGCCGGACAGACCCTGACCGAGCTCGAACAGGGGCTTGGCATGACGCGGTTCGGGGTGATGAAGCACCTCAGAGTGCTCGAAGAGGCGAAGCTGGTGACGAGCCGCAAGGAGGGGCGGTTCAAGTACCACTACCTCAATGCCTCCCCGATCCAGGAAGTCGCGGATCGGTGGATCGCGCCCTACCAGAAGCCGTTCGCGCGCTTCGCCCTCGACTTGAAGAACCAGTTGGAGAGTTCAGTACCGATGGCCGACAAACCGAATTTCGTGCTCGAGACCTATATCCGCACAACGCCCGAGGCGCTGTGGGAGGCGCTCACCCGGCCCGAGCTCACGGCGCTCTACTATTACGGCACGCGCATCGACAGCGAGCTAAAGCAAGGCGGCCCCTTCCGCTACCTCACCAGCGACGGGCAAGTGATGCTCGACGGCGAGGTGATCGAGATCGAGCCGCTGAAGAAGATCGTCTCGAGCTTCATTCCGAGCTGGGCCGAGAACTCGCAACCGACCCTCGTTACCTTCGCGATCGAGCCGCTGGGCGAGATCGTCAAGTTCACCATCACCCACCATGACTACGAGAAGGCCAACGCCGGCATCGATACCGGCTGGCCGGTGGTCGTCGCCGGGCTGAAGACGCTGCTCGAGACAGGCAAGCCGCTGAACCTGCCGACCAGCATGTGACAAGCAAGCAGCGGCAAAACAGGGAAACAGAGAAATGGCAAAATACATCCTGGGCTTTCACGGATCGCCCGCGTCCTCCCCCGCCGACCTCGAGGACTCGATGGAAAAGTGGATGGCCTGGTACAAGGGCATGGGCAGCGCCGTTGCCGACATCGGCAACCCCGCGGGCCCGAGCAAAACCATCGGCGCCGATGGGCGGGTCAGCAGCACCAACGGCAACGCCCTGACCGGCTACTCCATCCTCGAAGCGAAAAACCTCGACGATGCGATCTCGATGGCGCGCGGCTGCCCGATCTACGACGCCGGCGGCTCGGTGGAAGTCGCAGAGCTGATGCCGATGTAAGGCGATGGGCGGCGTCCTGCGACGCCGCCCTCCCCCTCGATGCCCAAGCTCCCGGCCTTTGCGGGGATGCCGCAGGTGAGAGTGGTCACGCTTACCGGTTCTGCTCCGAGCACGGGCGAGCACTGCAGAGCCGAACGCACCGTCGCTTGACTCTCATAGCTAATATAAATAGCGATAATAGCTATGAATGTTAGCCATGAGATTTGCCATGCCCCACCCCCCGGGTTTCCTCCCAGGTCCGTCGTGACTATTCTTCGCGTCGAAGGCCTGGTCGCCCTCATCGCCGCAGTCACCGCCTATTGGTTCCTCGGCGGCAACTGGTGGTTGTTCGCCGTGCTGCTGCTGGGGCCCGACCTCAGTTTCCTCGGGCTCTATGCCGGTGAGACAGCGGGCGCGAGGATCTACAACCTCGCCCACACCTACGCGGTGCCTGCGGTGCTCGGCGCCATCGGATGGTTCGGTGGCGTGTTCTAGCTCACCGAGGTGGCGCTGATCTGGGGGGCGCATATCGGTATGGACCGTGCGGTCGGCTACGGTCTCAAATATCCCGGATTTGCCCACCACACGCATCTGGGCCTCATCGGCCCGGCGAGGAAGGCTGCCCGCAGTGCCGACGCCCGCTAAGACCTCAGCATCCCAGCTCGCAAGCATTGCCCGGACGCTGGTCGAAAGCTCCGGCCCCGAAGCCTTGACCATGGGGGCCGTGGCCGCAAACGCCGGAATCAAGCCGCCCTCGCTCTACAAGCACTTCGCCGACCGCGCGGCGATCCTCAAGCTAGTGGAAATCGAGATTCTCCACGAACTCGAGGCCTGCCTCCGCCGTGAAATGCGGGGAGCAACGCCCAAGGCACGGCTCGTTGCCCTGGCCACCGCCTATCGCCGTTTCGGCCGTAGCGCACCCAACCGCTACAAGGCGATTTATAGCGGCAACGCCTTCAACGATCCCGATATCCGCGCTGCCTGCCTGTTCTCGGCGCAGCCGCTGTTCGAGGAGTTGAAGGCCGCCGGCATCGCCGAGGCGCGCATCCTGCCGCTGTCGCGCACCCTGGTGGCGTTTCTGCATGGATTCGTGCTGATGGAGATCGGCAACGCCTTCAACCTCGGCGGCAGTGTCGATGAAGCGTTCGAATCGAGCCTCGAGACGATCCTGGCGGAGATCATGTAGCAGCCTTGTCGATCCACGTGGCGTTCACTCGTCGTGAAGGTGACGGCGGCTGTGCCGCCCAACCGAGGAGAGAAACGATGGGTGCGAGCGTACTTTACATGTCGATGTCGGCCGATGGCTTCATCACCGGACCGAACGTCCGGCCGGACAACGGGCTCGGCGATCAAGGCCAGCACCTGCACGACTGGGTATTCGGCGACGCCGAAGGCGGCGATTTCGATGCCGCGATCGCTCAACTGACTGGCGTCAACCGGCAGATCTGGGACGAGACCATGGAGACCGGCGCCGTGCTTGCGGGACGCCACACCTTCGAGCCGGCCGGCGGCTGGAACGGCGATCACCATGACGGGGTGGAGATCTTCATCGTCAGCCGGCACGAGGCGCCCGAGTGGGTGCGCAAGTGGAAGAACGTCCACTATGTCGACGATCTCGGCGTGGCGATGCGCGAGGCCAAGGCCGCGGCCGGCACGCGAAACGTCATGATGCATGGCGGCGGCACGCTGGTGCCGATGGCGCTCAAGGCTGGGTTACTCGACGAGCTGATGCTGCACCAGGTGCCGTTCCTGCTCGGCGAAGGCACCCAGCTGTTCGAGACGCTGGGGTTCGGCTTGCGCAAACTCGAGCGGCTGCGGGTGCTCGAGGGCGAGGGGGTTACCCACTTGCACTACCGGGTGAAGAAGTAGGAGCCGGGACCTCCCCTTCAACTGTGGCCAACCCCTCACCCGTCTCGGCCTTGCGGCCGATCCACCCTCTCCCCGACGGGGAGAGGAAAAGAGGTGATCACCGCGCTCTCCGTGTTCTTCTCCCCGTCGGGGAGAAGGTGGCGCGTAGCGCCGGATGAGGGGAAGGCCCCGATAGCTGTGGCTGTTCCGACGCTCGACTGGAAGACTGAGAGCGCAGGCCCCTATTCCGCCGCCTTGAGGTCGAGGAACCCGCCGGACTGCCGGGCCCAGAGCGTCGCGTAGTGGCCGCCCGTCGCGAGCAGTTCGGCATGCGTGCCCTGCTCAACGATGCGGCCGGCTTCGAGCACGATCAGCCGGTCCATCTCGGCGATCGTCGAAAGCCGGTGGGCGATGGCGAGCACGGTCTTGCCCTGCATCAGGGTCTTCAGCTGGCCCTGGATCGCCGCCTCGACTTCGCTGTCGAGCGCCGAAGTGGCTTCGTCAAGCACCAGGATCGGGGCGTTCTTCAGCAGCACCCGGGCGATCGCCACGCGCTGGCGCTGCCCGCCACTGAGCTTGACGCCACGCTCGCCGACAAAAGCGTCGTAGGCGGTCCGCCCCTTCTGGTCGATAAGCTGTTCGATGAAATCGTCCGCCTCCGCCGAGGCGGCGGCAGCGAACATCTCGTCATCGGTGGCATCGGGCCGTCCATAGGTCAGGTTGGCGCGGATCGAGCGGTGCAGCAGCGAGGTATCCTGGGTCACCACGCCGATACTGGCGCGCAGCGACTCCTGGGTAACCTTGGCAATGTCCTGCCCGTCGATCGAGATCGTGCCGGCCTGGACGTCATAGAAGCGCAGCAGCAGGTTGACGATGGTCGATTTGCCGGCGCCGGAGCGGCCGATGAGCCCGACCCGCTCACCTGCCTTGATCTCGAGCTGCAGGTCGTCGATCACCGGCAGGGCATTGTCGTATTTGAAGCTGACATGGTCGAAACGAATCGCCGCCTCGGTGACGACCAGTGGCCTCGCGTCCGGCGCATCGACCAGGCCGAGCGGGCGGGCGATCAGCTCGGCCGAGTTCTGCGCCGTGCCATAGTTGCGCATCAGCCCGTTGAGCTGGTTCATCAGCCGGCCCAGGAGGTTATAGAGCCGCAGCACCAGGCCGGTGGTGAAGGCGACGCCACCCACGCTGACCAGCCCTTCGGTCCACAGGTGCACCGAGAGAGCGGCGATGCCGGCGATGGCGATGCCCGACAGCATCCCCATGGCGGTGCGCACACCCACCAGGGTGCGCGCCAGCCTGGTCATGGCGGCAATGAAGCTGTCGAAGCCGGATCTGACGAACTTGTCGTCCGCATCAGCGGTGCCGAACAGCTTCAGCGTCTGGATGTTGGAAAAGCTGTCGACTATCCGCCCGGTCAGCACCGAGGCCTGCTCCGCCGCTCCAGCCGAGTATTTCCGCATCCGCGGCACATAGTAGCGCGCCAGTGCCGCAAAGGCCGCGACCCACAGCAGCACCGCTGCGGCCAGCCGCCAGTCGAGCTGACCGACCAGCACCACGGTGGTCACCGTGTAGATGCCGATAAACCACACCACCTGCAGCAGGCTGACCATGAAATCGCCCACCGCCCCACCCGACTGCCAGACCTTGGAGGCAATCGAACCGGCGAAGTCGTTCTGGAAGAAGGTGAGGTTCTGCCGGATCACATGGGCGTAGGCCTGCCAGCGCACCAGGTTGTAGAAGCCGAGATTGACGGTCTGCTCTTCCACCGTGGCCGACAGCCAGGTGATGACGAAGCGGATGCCGAGCGTCACCACCAGCATCCAGACCAGTTCGGGCCCGAACCCGGCGATCAGCCCGGCCCAACCCTGGGCCTGGCTGGAGCTGTCGAGAATGTCGACGATGCGGCCGACATAGTAGAACAGCGCCGCCTCGACCAGCGCCACCAGCCCACCCAGCACCAGCAAGGCGAGGAAGGCGAGCTTGGCCTGCGAGATGTAGAACCAGAAGAACCGCCAGGTCACCGCCGGCGGCTGCAGATCACCGGACCGGCCGAACGGATCGGTCCAGCGCTCGAAGAAGCGGTGAATAGGCTCGAGCAGCTTCATCAGGTGTCCCTTCGGAACCTCAATAGCTTGAGTCCTAACGAAGGGAACGTGAAATCGGGGTAAGGCGCCATGGCACTGAGGGTACCCCCAGCGTCTCCCCCTTGCAGGGAGGGATCAAGGGTGGGGGGTGCCGCACACTCTGAGCGCGCTGCTCCCCCCACCCTAGCTGCGCTATGAACTTGGCCGAGGCAAAGTTCAGCTTCGCTACCTCCCCGCAAGGGGAGGGAGAAAGAGGCGGACCAAAGCCCGCCCCTGTTCCTACTCCGCCGCCTCGGACTTCATGTCGAGGAAGCCGCCGGACTGGCGTTGCCAGAGCTGGGCGTAGTGTCCGCCGCTGGCCAGCAGCTCGGCATGGGTGCCTTCCTCGACGATGCGGCCCTTTTCCAGCACCACCAGCCGATCCATGGCGGCGATTGTCGAGAGGCGGTGGGCGATGGCGATCACGGTCTTGCCCTGCATCAGCGACACCAGTTGGTCCTGGATCGCTGCCTCGACTTCGCTGTCGAGCGCCGAGGTCGCCTCATCGAGCACCAGGATGGGGGCGTTCTTCAGCAGCACCCGGGCAATGGCGACGCGCTGGCGCTGCCCACCCGAAAGCTTGACGCCCCGTTCGCCGACATGGGCGTCATAGCCCCGCCGTTCCTTGGGATCGACAAGGCCGGCAATCACCTCCGCCACCTTGGCCTGCTCGGCGGCGCGGATCATCTCTTCGTCGGTCGCGGTCTGGCGGCCGTACTTGATGTTCTCGCGCACCGAGCGATGCAGCAGCGAGGTGTCCTGGCTGACCAGCCCGATCGCGGCGCGCACGCTTTCCTGCGTCACATCCCGAACATCCTGCCCGTCGATGCGGATGGCACCGGATTCCACGTCGAACAGACGCAGCATCAGGTTGACCAGCGTCGACTTGCCGGCGCCGGAGCGGCCGACCAGCCCCACTTTCTCGCCCGGCTTGATGGTGAGGTTGAACCCCTCCATCACCGTGCCTTCCTTGCCGCGCCAGTAGTTGAAGGTGACGTTGTCGAAGGCGATGCCGCCCTCCTTCACCACGAGGTCCTTGGCCTCCGGCTTGTCGAGCATGGTGATCGGCTGGGCGATGGTGATCATCGAGTCCCGCGTGGTGCCGATCTGGCGGAAGATGTTGGAGCCGACATCGAGGATCCAGCCACTCATGTTCATGATCTGCAGCGCAAACGGGATCGCCGTCGCCACCGCAGCGGCGTTCAGCGTTCCGGCGTTCCAGCTGCTGAGCGCGATCCAGGCGATGGAGATCACCAGACCGGCGTTGAGCAGGAACAGCGTCGACCACATGTAGGTGAACACCCGCATCAGTCGGCGGAACTCGACGGCGTGCTCGTTCACCGAGTCCGCCACATACGCATCCTCGTGCCCATCGGTCGAGAACGTCTTCAGCGTGTGGATGTTGGTGTAGCTGTCGACGACGCGGCCGGTCATCACCGATTTGGCTTCCGACAGATCCTCGGAATGCTTGGCGATCAGCGGCATGACGATGGTGAACAGGATGCCGTAGAGCACCAGCCAGACGGCGATCGGCACCAGCAGCACCCAGTCGAGCCGTGCCAGCACCACCACCGCGACGACAACGAAGATGCCGGCATACCAGACGGCATCGATGGTCATATTGACCGAGGTCTCGATCGATTCCCCGGCCTGCATGATCTTGTTGGCGATGCGCCCGGCGAAGTCGTTCTGGAAGTAGCTCCAGGTCTGCCGGATCACGTGCCAATGGCTCTGCCAACGGACGATGTCGACGAGGTTGGGGACGATCGAGTGGTTACGGACCAGCGTATCGAGCAGGAAGGTGATCGGGCGGACCACGGCGATGACGAGGATCATCCAGAGAAAGGTCTGCCAGTGCAGCTCGAACATCTGCCCCGGCGGGGTAGTGGCGAGCAGACCGACCACGACGCCGACGAAGACCGGCATCATCGCATCGGCAATCGAGCCGATGGCCACCAGCACCATGCGGAGCAGGAACGCGCCGCGGAACTGGTTGACGAAGTACATGGTGAACTTGGTGACCCCCATCGGGGGTTGGGTGTCCTTGGCCAGCGCTACCGGAGAGTAGCGGGCATCGAACCAGGCAATGACTCGGTTGAGCATTTTGAACTCATTTTCCGAGCCCGGCTGACTATCCGAGTCAGGTGAGGGCTCTAACGGATTGTTTTCGCTTCACTTTGGACCAGCTGGCATTGGGGCCCGCGCTGAGGTCGATGAATCCGGGATGATTGCGAGTTTCCATTTGTCCCCTCCTTGGGATGGTTGAAGTTGTGTCTGGCTAGAAGGCGGGGCGCGTGGCGCCCCCCTCCCCGACCCTCCCCGCGAGGGGGAGAGTGCCGGCCAGTGTGTCGGGCACGATCCGGCCGAGAACACGATGCGGCACCTCCCCCCGTGCGGGGGAGGTTGGGAGGGGGGAGGCCAAGTGCCTGAAACTCTCGTTCATCACTCCGCGGCCTCCTCCTGAGCATCCATCTCGATGAAGCCGCCGGACTGGCGGGCCCAGAGCTTGGCATAGACGCCGCCCAGCGCGATCAGTTCGGCATGGGTGCCCTGCTCGACGATCTTGCCCTGCTCGAGCACCACCAGCCGATCCATCATGGCGATGGTCGAAAGCCGATGCGCGATGGCGATCACCGTCTTGTTGCGCATCAGCAGCTGCAACTGGCCCTGGATCGCCGCCTCGACCTCGCTGTCGAGCGCCGAGGTCGCTTCGTCGAGCACCAGGATCGGCGCGTTTTTCAAGAGCACCCGGGCGATGGCGATACGCTGGCGCTGGCCGCCTGAGAGCTTGACGCCGCGCTCGCCGACATGGGCGTCGTAGCCCTTGCGGCCCTTGAGATCGACCAGCCCGTCGATGAAGGTGTCGGCCTCGGCAAGGCGCGCCGCGGCGAGCATGTCCTCTTCGGTCGCATCGGGGCGACCGTAGAGGATGTTCTCCCGCACCGAACGGTGCAGCAGCGAAGTATCCTGCGTCACCACGCCGATCTGCTCGCGCAGGGTATCCTGCTGCACGGTGGCGATGTCGGTACCGTCGATGGTGATCCGGCCGCTCTCGCGGTCGTAGAAGCGCAGCAGCAGGTTGACGATGGTGGACTTGCCGGCGCCGGAACGGCCGACGAGACCGATCTTCTCGCCCGGCTTGATCGAGAGGTTCAGGTGGTCGATGACGCCAGACTGCTTGCCATAGTGGAAGCCGACATCCTCGAAGCGCACGTCGCCCTTCACCGGGCCGAGCGGCCTGGCATCGGGCTGGTCGGCGACGACGCGCGGCAGCGAGATCGAGTTGATGCCGTCGCGCACGATGCCGATGTTCTCGAACAGCGCCGACATCTCCCACATCACCCACTGGCTCATGCCCTGGAAGCGCAGCACCAGGGCCGCCGCCACGGCGATGGCGCCCGGAGTCATGCCGGCAAAGATCCACTGGTTGATGCCCACGCAGACCACCGCGAAGAGCAGGATGTTGTTCATCAGCGGGATGACGATCTGCAAGAACGCGATCATCCGCATCTGCCGGTGCACGGTGCCCATGAACTGGTCCATCGCCTCATGCGCATAGGCTTCCTCGCGCCGCGAATGCGAGAACAGCTTGACGGTGGCGATGTTGGTGTAGCTGTCGACTATACGACCGGTCATCAACGAGCGTGCGTCCGCCTGCGCCTCGGAGATCTTGCCCAGTTGCGGCACGTATTTGACCAGCAGCGCCACATAGGCGGCGAGCCAGACGAGGAACGGCACGGCCAGCCAGGGGTCGCTCATCGCCGCCAGCACTACGGCGCCGGCGAAGTAGACGACCACGAACACCGTGACGTCGAGCAGTTTCATCACCACTTCGCGCACGGCGAGGGCCGTCTGCATCAGCTTGGCGCCGATACGGCCGGCGAACTCGTCCTGGAAGTAGCTCATCGACTGGCGCAGCAGATAGCGGTGCGCCATCCAGCGGATGCGCTGCGGCAGATTGCCGATCAGCGTCTGGTGAATGATGTGGGTGTCGACGATCTGCAGCAGCGGCAGGCCGACCAGCAGCACCAGCGCCATCAGCCCGAGCTTCCAGCCCTCGGTCTGAAGGAAGGTCGCCTTGTCGGCAGTGCTCAGCCAATCGACCAGCGAACCCATGAAGCCGAACAGCGCAATCTCACCAGCAGCGATCGCGGCGCCCAGAACCGCCATGGCGATCAGCCAGCGCTTGGCGCCCATGCAATAGTGCAGGCAGAAGGCGACCAGGCCCTTGGGCGGCTGCGTCGGCTCCCCCTGCGGATAGGGGTTCAGCCGATCCTCGAACCACTTGAACACTCTGTCGATCACGACTGTCTCCTCCGTCCACCCCGGGATGGCGGCACGGCTACGGCCTCAACCTAGGTTGAGGTCAAGCGGCTCTTGCCATCCGAGGGCTTACCCTCTCGTCTGATTTGGATTACGCACACGTCACGCCAATAGCGTGACGGAGGTGCGTGCTGGCGGGCCAGCCGCGCGTCGATCCCAATACCGCCGAAATCGGCAAGGATCGTTCCACATGGCTGGTTGTCAGCCGCATAGAATACACTAACCCCTGGATTCGGCTGTTGCGCCTGCGCCACAGTTGGTTAACGAGTTGATGCAGCGGAGCATTTGATGCGCGGCGAGAACGAAGAGACGGTCTTCCTCAAGGATTATGCCGAGACCCCCTACGCGATCGAAAAGGTCGAACTGGATGTCAGGATCGCCCCCGATACCTCGGTGATCCGCGCCATGCTGACGCTCGTGCCGCGGCCCAATACCCCGCCCGGAACGCCGCTGGTGCTCGACGGCGAAGACCTCACCTTGCGCACCGTCGCCATCGACGGCCTGCCGCAAGCGCTCACCGCCTACGAGGTCACCTCGGGCGGGCTCACTGTCCACCAGCCGCCCAACAAGCGCTTCGTGCTCGAGACCGAAGTGGCGGTCGAGCCGGAGAAGAACCTCCGGCTGATGGGCCTTTACCGCTCCAACGGCACCTGGTGCACGCAATGCGAGCCGGAGGGCTTCCGCCGCATCACCTATTATCTTGACCGTCCCGACGTGCTGGCGCCGTTCAAGGTGCGGATGACCGCCGACCAGGCGCTCGCGCCGATCCTCCTCTCCAACGGCAACCTCGTCGAAACCGGCGCCCTGCCCGATGGCCGGCACTTCGCGGTGTGGGAAGACCCGTTCCCCAAGCCGGCCTATCTGTTCGCCATGGTGGCGGGCGATCTCGGCTCGATCCACGACGAGTTCACCACCGCCTCGGGCCGCAAGGTAGCGCTCGGCATCTACTGCGCGCATGGCAAGGAGAGCGAATGCCTTTACGCCATGGACTCGCTCAAGCGCTCGATGGCCTGGGACGAACGCCGGTTCGGACGCGAGTACGATCTCGACATCTTCAACATCGTCGCCGTCTCCGATTTCAACTTCGGCGCGATGGAGAACAAGGGCCTCAACATCTTCAACGACAAGCTGGTGTTCGCCAAGCCGGAGAGCGCCACCGATGCCGACTACATCAACATCGAGAGCGTCATCGCGCACGAGTACTTCCATAATTGGACAGGCGACAGAATCACTTGCCGCGACTGGTTCCAGCTCTGCCTAAAGGAAGGCCTGACGGTTTACCGCGATCAGGAGTTCTCGATGGACGAGCGCTCGCGCCCGGTGAACCGCATCGACGACGTGCGCCAGTTGCGTCAGACGCAGTTCCCCGAGGATGGCGGGCCGCTGGCCCATCCGGCGCGGCCCGACCGCTACAAGGAGATCAACAACTTCTATACGGCCACCGTCTACGAGAAGGGCGCCGAGATCGTCCGCATGCTGGCGACGCTGCTCGGCGAGGCCGGCTTCCGCAAGGGCATGGACCTCTATTTCGAGCGCCATGACGGCGAGGCGACGACCATCGAGGCCTTCATCAAGGTGTTCGAGGATTCCTCGGGCCAGGATCTCAAGCAGTTCCAGCAATGGTACCTGCAGGCCGGCACGCCGGCTGTCAGCGTCACCGACCGGTTCGACGCCGCGACTCAGACCTACACGCTCGACATCGTGCAGGAGAACAAGCCGACTCCCGGCCAGGAGGAGAAGCAGCCGATGGTGCTGCCGATCAAGTTCGGGCTCATCGGCCCGAACGGCAGTCCGATGAGCTGGAGCTCGGTGTCGGGCGCCGAGGTGCGCGACGACCTGATCGTCATGGACAGCGGCAAGGTCAGCCTCACCTTCAATGGCGTTCCCAACCGCCCGGTGCCATCGCTGTTCCGCGGCTTCTCGGCGCCGGTGACACTGAGCACCAACGCCAGCGAGGCCGACCAGTTGTTCCTCGCGCGGCACGATACCGACCCGTTCAACCGCTGGCAGGCGCTGCAGGACGTCTCGATGCGGCTGCTCACCCAGGCTGTTGCCGGCAAGGCCTGGAGCGACACGCAGGTTGCCGCCATCGCCGACGCCCTCGAAGAGACGCTGGCCTCCAAGGAACTGGATGCTGCCTACAAGGCGTTGGCGCTGGGTCTCCCCAACGAGCAGACCATTGCCCGCGAGATCGGCAGCGATGTTGACCCCGACCGGATCCATGAGGTGCGCAACGGGCTGGTGGCCGCGCTGGTGGCGCACCTCGCCCCGACGCTGGAGAAGGTCTACCTGACCAATGACAGCCGCCTCGCCTATTCGCCGGATTTCCAGCAGACCGGACGGCGGTCGATGAAGAACACCGCCCTGGGCCTGCTGGTCCTCGGCAAGGCCGAGGGTGCGGACCGACTGGCGCGCGAACAGTATGAGCGCGCCCTCAGCATGACGGACCGGCTCTCGGCGCTGTCGACGGTGGTCCAGTCGTGGACCGGGGATGCTGCGACACTGCTGGCGGACTTCCGCCAGAAATACACCGCAGACCCCCTGGTGCTCGACAAGTGGCTGTCGCTCAACGCGATCGCCGCGGACGACGGGGCGCTGGACCGCATCCGCTCGATCCTCGCCGCACCGGATTTCCCGCAGAACAACCCCAACCGGCTAAGAGCCCTCATGGCGACGTTCGGCATGAACAACCCGACGCAGTTCGCCCGTAAGGACGGCGCCGGCTTCCGCTTCCTCGCCGAGTTCGTCGGCGACGTCGACAAGCGCAACCCGCAGGTCGCAGCAAGGGTGCTTACGGCCTTCCGCGTATGGCGCAGCTTCGAATCCGTACGTCGCGGCGAAGCCGAGAGGGCCCTGAAATCATTGCAGGAAACCGGCGATCTCAGCCGCAACACCGCCGACATCCTGGAGCGAACGCTCGCTGGTTAACGGAACCTTACCCTTGGAAGAATTTTTCTTCCGGGGCTAAGTGATTCAATCGACTCACGATTTTGCGCTTCACCGTCATTGCCTCCCGAGACCCCCTCTGGACAGTGACGGCGAAGCGGATTCAAAGTCCCCCTATCGGGGCAAATCACTGGGTCGTCCCAATCACATAGGCGGAGAACTTGATGCGGCCGACGGAGCAATCCGGCGACGAGGCGAAGCGATTCCGCACGCCTGATGGACTGATGCGCGGCAACTGGCTGCGGCGCACACTCATCGGCGTGCTGGAGCGACTGCTCACCCGTCTCACGGGTCGCAAACCGACGGCCGGCTATGCCTCGCTGATCGAAACCCTGCCGTTCGGCGTCGCCTGCTGGGGCACCGATGCCTGCCTGATCGCCAGCAACAGCCGTTTTGCCGAACGGCTTGGCGTCACCCCGGACGCGCTTGCCGCCGGCGCCGCCTACCACGAGGTGGTGAAGAGCCTCGCGCAGGGCGGCTATATGCAGTCGGTACGCGAGGACTGGCAGAACCGGCTGCTCGAACTGCATCGAGAAGACGGGTCCACCCTGCTGATCGAAGAGCGCCCGCTCGAGGGCTCGGGCTTCGTCACTCTGGTGATGGACGTCACCGAGAGCCGCCGCACCAACCAGTTGCTGACCTCGATCCGCGAGGAACAGCGCCTGCTGGCCCGGCGCTACCACGAGGAAAAGCTGCGCGCCGAGGCCGCCAGCCGGTCCAAGACCAGCTTCCTTGCGCATCTCAGCCACGATATCCGCACGCCGCTCAACCACATTATCGGCTTTGCCGACATGATGCGGCAGCAGCCCTACGGGCCGCTGGGCGACCCGCGCTATCTGAGCTACGTCGAGGCAGTGAAGTCGTCCGGCGAGCGGCTGCTCGGGTTTTTCGGCTCGATTCTCGAACTGGCCGAACTGGAAGGCGGTCGCCGCGAGATGCGGGCCGACCGGTTCACTGCCGACGAACTGCTGGTGGGGGTGTTTCGCCGGTTCGCCGGCCAGGCGCAGCATGCCGGAGTGATCTTCGGGCTCGGCGGCCCGTGCAACGCCCTGCTGACGGCCGACCGCTTCGCGCTCGAGCGCATGGTCTCGAACCTCGTCGAAAACGCCGTGCGCTTCACCCCGCGCGGCGGCAAGGTCACCCTTGCGGCCTATGCGGGCAGCGACGGCGTCGTGCTCGAGATCACCGACACCGGCATCGGCATGACCGCCGAACGCCTCGCCACCCTGTCGCAACCCTTCGTCTTCGGCGACGCTGCCCTGACCCGCGACCGCGAAGGCGCCGGGCTCGGCATCGCCATCGCGCGCGCCATCGCCGAGCTGAGCGGGGGGCACCTCGCCATCGACAGCCGCCAGGGGCTCGGCACCACGGTGGCGGTCAGCCTGCCGGTGCTGGCTGACCAAGAGGCGAAGGCGGCTTAGAACAACCGGATCGGGCCGGGATACCCGGCCAGTTGTTTATCCACGGTAAGCAAGTCCACACCCGCGACAATCGCCTGCGCGACCAGCATACGATCGAACGGATCCTTGTGGATCAGCGGCAACGCCAAGACTGCCAACGCGTGTTCACCCAGCACTGGCAGCTCGATGTACCCAGCCTCCAGGAGACCCTCCCGCAATACGCTCGGGTCAAAATCAAAGTCATTTCTGTTCTGGGAGCGCTTGATAGCGATCTCCCATAAACTAGCGACACTGAAGTGAAGCTCCTGCTCCGGGTCGAGGATAATTCGCCTGACACCGTCAGGGAGACGCTCGGGCAGATAGCTCACCCAGAGCAAAAGATGTGTGTCCAGAAGCGTGCGCATTACTTGCCGTTGAACATCTCGGCAATCTCGTCCGCCATCATCGTATCGAAGTCATCAGGCACCTTGAACTTCCCCTTCAGGAAACCCAGGCGCCGCGACGTATCAACCTTCGTCGGCTCGAGCGGGACGATCTTGGCGATCGGCTTGCCCGCCTTGGCGATGATCACCGTCTCACCGCTGGCGGCGCGCTCGACGAGGCGCGACAGGTGCGTTTTGGCTTCGTGCATGTTGAAGGTCGTCATGACTGACTCCACTTAGTCCACTTGACCCTATTCTTCAAGCTGTCCACGTCGCAACTCAGCCAGATACTCCCGCAGCAACACCACACGCCGCGGCCGGAAGCTGGTGCCTGCCGAGCGCAGTTCGGCGATGCCGTCAGCCCGAAACATCCTGAACGCTTCGCGCAGGCAGCACCAGGCGAGCACCGTCAGCGCGCCCTCGGTGTAGACGATGGCCAGGGGCAGGATGGTACGCTCCGAGTGCGAACCGACCTTGTCGGTGTAGCGGATGGCCAGTGCTTCCTCGCGCCAGCAAGCCTGTCGGACAATGTCCATGTCCGGCCCGGCGGCGAAGCGCGCGTCGGGCCGATAGACTTGCGATACGGCATGGAACAGGTGCTGTTCCCGATCGTCCGGCAGCGTGGCGGCAACTTTGGCCAGCACCGAGGTCGCGGCTTTCGCCAGCGCCGGATCGCCCATTCGCTTCACCTCGGCCAGCCCCAGCGCCAGTGCCTCGATCTCGTCGCGATCGAAGGTCTGCGGCGGCAGCGCGTAGTCCTCGATCAGCCGATAGCCATAGCCGCGCTCTCCCTCGATGCGGGCGCCGGCGGCGCGCAGGCTATCGATATCCCGGTAGAGCGAGCGCAGTGACACCTCGGTCTCCTCGGCCAGGCGGGCCGCGGTGACCGGAGCGGGCAATACCCGCATGGCGTGCAGCAGGCGGAAAAGCCGGTCGGGTCGGGCCATCATCCAACTGACAGAAAGTGGCAGTTGGCTCCGGCTATAGCAGGTTGCATCAGGCCAGCAAACAGGAGCCCGCCATGACCATCAAGACCACCACCCATCTCAATTTTCGCGGCAATGCCCGTTCCGTGCTCGACTTCTACCAGTCGGTGTTCGGCGGGAAGCAGACCATCGTCAGCTACAGGGATGCCGGCGCCGTGCAGAACCCCGATGAAGCCGAGCAGGTGATGTGGGGCCAGGTCGCGGCCGACAACGGCTTTCGCATCATGGCCTATGACGTGCCATCACGCCTCGATTGGAACCCCGGCGAGATCCCGGTCTTCGTCTCGGTGCGCGGCAACGACGCCGAGGAGGTCGCCGGCTATTGGCAGAAGCTTGCAGCCGACGCCAGGATCCTGCAGCCGCTGGCCCCGGCCGGCTGGTCGCCGCTCTACGGTATGCTTAGGGATCGCTACGGCATTACCTGGGTGCTGGATGTTGAAGTCGCCTACGCGTCTGCCTGATTGCCTTCGACGCCGCGGAGGTCCGTGGCTCAGTGACGCGAGTTCTGTCGGGACAGCCCCGATGGAGCTTGCCTGGCGCCGCTCCGCCGGCTCTGTCACGCGCCGATCGGGGACCTACAGCCCCTTCGCCCTGGCGTACCAGGCCGCTGCCGCGGCGCTCACCTCGTCTTCCATCTCCCGTACGTCGGAGGCCAGGCGCTCGAAGTTCGGGGTGTTGGTGCGTTGCGCCAGGAGTTCGCGGAACGCCTCTGTCCAACCTTCCTCCTTGAACGGGTCGGTGAGCGCCGCGCTCATCACCTGGAGGACCGTCGAATAGAGCTCGAGGATCTCGGCCAGCCGCACCCCCTCCGGCACGAGACCGGTCTCGGCCAGCCGGCGCAGCACGACGCCGGTCGTCGCCTGCGGGGCGGCGATGGTCCCGCCGGCCACCAGTTGGGCCGATTGGGCGATGAACTCGAGGTCCACCAGTCCGCCGGCCGCGAGCTTCAGGTCGAAGGGGTGGCGCGGCGGGCGCTCCCTGGCCATCAGCGCCCGCATCGCCAATACATCGTCGATGGTCTTGGCCACATCGCGGGGCCGGGCCAGGATCTCGGCCACCGTCGCATCCACCCTGCCGCCCAGTTCGCCATCGGCATAGACGACGCGAGCCCGGCTCAGCGCCAGATGTTCCCAGGTCCAGGCGCTCTCGTGATGATACTGGATGAAGCCGGCGAGGCTGGTGGCGAGCGGACCGGCGTTGCCGGAAGGCCGCAGGCGCATATCGGCCTCGTAGAGCACGCCCTCGGAGGTCGGGGCGCTGAGCGCCGCCAGCAGCCGCTGGGTCAGCCGCGCGTAATACTGGCTGGCTGCGAGAGGCTTCTCGCCATCGGACTCGTCGGCGCCGGCGGTCTCGTACAGCATGATGAAATCGAGGTCGGAGCGGGCCGTCATCTCGCGACTCGCCATCTTGCCGAATGCGAGAAGCGCCACACGGGCTCCGGGCACCACGCCGTGGCGCTTCTCGAACTCGCGCCGCACCGCATCGAACAGCCGGGTCAGCAGCGCTTCGGCGAGCGTGGTGAACTGCTCGCCTGCCCGCACCGCATCCAGCGAGCCGGCCAAGAGCCCAGCGGCGATCAGGAACATCTGCTCCTGGCCGATGATGCGCGCCCGGTCGATCACATCCTGGTAGTCCCGCGCGTCGGCGAAGAAAGCCTCGATCTTGCCCAGCAACGTCTCGCGCCGGCGCACATCGTCGGCGAAGGCTGGGTCGATCAACCCATCCATCACATGGGCGCGGTGGATCACCGCATCGGCCATGCGCGGCGCCGAGGCCATCAGCGCGACGAGCAGGCTCCTGAGATTTTCGTGGTTGCGCAACAGCGCGAAGAGCTGGACGCCAGAAGGCAGGCGCGACAGGAAGTTGTCGAAGCGGGCCAGCGCCTCATCCGGGTTGCCGGCCCCCGAGATGGTCGAAAGCAAAGCCGGCAGCAGTTCGGTGAGGTGAGCGCGCGCCGCCGCCGCCCGGGTGGCGGCATAGCTGCCATAGTGCCACTTCTTCACCGTTTCGATCGCCTTGGCGGGCGCCTTGAAGCCCATACCGGAGAGCGTCTCGATGGTTTCGGGGTCGTCGTCCGCCCCGGTGAACACCAGGTTGCCGCCGCCGGCCGCGAGGCTCTCGCCTTCCGCGAACAGGTCGGAGTAATAGCCGACAACCTGATTCAACGCCGCGCGGTAAGCCGTTTCAAAGGCTCGCACATCCTTCTCGCCCATCAGGGTCCCGATCACCTCGATATCGGCCTCGGCCTCGGGCATCACATGGGTCTGCTCGTCTCGCAGCATCTGCAGCCGGTTCTCGACCCCGCGCAGGAACCAGTAGATGCGAGTGAGATCCTCGGCCGCCCGCTTCGAAATCCAGTTGGCCGCCGCCAGGGCCTGCAGCGCTACCGCGGTGGGGCGCACCCGCAGGGTCTGGTCGCGGCCGCCGGCGATCAGTTGCTGGGTCTGGGTGAAGAACTCGATCTCGCGGATGCCGCCCAGCCCGAGCTTGACGTTGTGCCCGGCGACGCGGGCGTCGCCGACATTCTTGGTGATGTTGATCTGGCGCTTCATCGCCTGGATGTCGGCGATGGTGGCGAAGTCGAGATGCTTGCGCCAGATATAGGGCGCGAGGTCCTTGAGGAACCGCTCGCCCACCTCCTTGTCGCCGGCGCAGGGCCGCGCCTTGATCCAGGCCGCCCGCTCCCAGTTCTGGCCGCGGCTCTCGTAATAGGCGAGCGCCGCCTCGGTAGGCAGGGCTACCGGCGTGGCGCCGGGATCGGGCCGAAGCCGCAGGTCGGTGCGGAAGACATAGCCATGCTCGGTGCGATCCTGCATCAGCGAGGCGAGCCGCTGGACGATCCGCGTGAAGAACTTCGTCTCCTCGCCTTCATCCTTCACGGCCAGCTTCTCGGGATCGAAGAAGGCGACGATGTCGATGTCGCTGGAGTAGTTGAGCTCGCGTCCGCCATGTTTGCCCAGGGCGAACAGCGCCAGCCCGGAGTTCGCAGCCCTCGCCTCGGTCAGCCCGCGCGCCGCGGCGAGGCGCAGCAGCACCTCGAGACCGGCATCGAGCGCCGCATCGGCAAGATCGGAAAGTGCTGCGGTCGATTGCGCCGTGGTCCAGCGCCCCTCGACCTCCGAGACCGCCGCCAGCAGCGCCACCCGTCCCTTGGCGATGCGCAGCTCGCGCCCGACCTCGTCCTCGGTTGCGGCATCGCGTCCTGCTCTCGCAACCTGATCGAGAACAGCCGCCAGCGCTGTATCGGGCGATAGCTCAAGCGCCGCCGCGAACCACTCGGCGTGGCGATCGGCAAGATCTTTGAGGTAAGGGGCTGAAGCGAGAAGCGTTTCGAGGGCGACTTTCATAGCCCCTCGATAACCTGCCCCGCCGCGCATGTCATTCCGGCACAGGCGGAGAGCGCCCCGGGTTATGGTTAGCTAAGCCTAAAAGTCACTGGATTTCGGCATGCGTCTCGCTATGTTCCCGCGCCAGCCAAATCCGTAGAGCTCCGCATGCGCCCCCTTGTTGCCGCCCTCACCGCCGCCCTGATCCTCAACGCCGTTCCTGCCTCCGCCGCCGGTCTCGACGGCATGGGCCAGGCGATCTTCGGCAACAGCTTCAATTTCAGCAAAGCCAATATCGAGAAGGCGCCGGTGAAGGCGATCGGTGTCGGCAAGCTCACGGTGCAATTGCAGCGCACCAAGCTCAAGGACATCCAGAAGGCGTTCGGCGGCACCATCCGGCGCGAAGGGGACGACGCCAGCCGCGCCGACTGGCTGTGCTACAGCGCCGCGGGCGCCAATGTCTGGTTCATCTCCAATGCGCTGGGCGGCTACGAGTTCGTGATGATGGTTGCCGCCGAGACCGCCAGCAAGCCGTCGAAGAGCTGCGACCCGGCGCCTGCCGGCTTCACCGCCCCCAATTTCGGCATCCCGGGTCTCGGCGCTTCGACTGCCGAGCTCAAGGCCACGTTCGGGGCCGCCTCCGGCAGCAAGATCGCCTACCGCTCGGACCGGCCGGGCGGCTATTCCGACATCGCGCAATATATCGGCTACCTGATCAAGGGCGGCAAAGTTGCAGGGATCGGGATCGGCGAGACCTCGGTACAGACGGCGCACTGAGGGGCCCGGGGGCACTGGAAACGGCGGCGCCTCAGTTTACGCCCTACCCCGGCAGTTCGATCACGGCCCGAACGCCCGGCATGTTGTCCTCCAGCCGCAACTCCCCCTTGTGCAGTTGCGCCACCGCTGCCACCAGCGAGAGGCCCAGCCCCGAACCTGGTTCAGTCCGGCTCTTTTCCAGCCGCACGAAACGCTCGATGACGCGGTCGCGGTCCTCAGCCGGGATGCCGGGGCCGTTATCGGCCACTTCGATGCGCACACGGGCGCCGGTGCGCTTCAGGCCGACCGTGATCAGGCCGGCCTTGCCCTCCTCGGGCTCATAGTATTTCAGCGCGTTCTCGATCAGGTTGACGAGGGCCTGCCCGAGCAGTTCGCGGTTGCCATTGATCCGGATCCCCGGTTCGACGTCGGTCTCGAGCCTCAGGCCCTCGTCCTCGGCCAGCGGCCCGTAGAGCTCGGCAACATCGGCCACCACGGCGCTCAGGTCGATCTCGCTGAGGGCGCCCGAAGGCGTTCCCGCCTCGGCGCGGGCGATCATCAGCAGGGCGTTGAAGGTCTTGATGAGCTTGTCGCTCTCCTCGATGGTGGTTTCGAGGGCCTCCTTGCGGGTCGCCTCGCTCTGTCCGTCGCGCAGCGCCGACTCCGCCTTGTTGCGCAGCCGCGTCAGCGGCGTCTTGAGGTCGTGGGCGACGTTATCGGTCACCTCCTTCATGCCCTGCATCAGCTGTTCGATACGATCGAGCATCAGGTTGAGGTTGGTCGCAAGGGCGTCGAACTCGTCGTTGCGGCCGGTCACCGGCACGCGCTCGCTGAGGTTGCCCGACATGATCTTGTTGGAGGTCGACGAAATCGTATCGATGCGGCGCAGCACGCGCACGGCGGTGAGCACCCCGGCCACCAGCGAGAACAGCAGGATGCCGCCGGCGCCCACGGCAAACCATTGCAACAGGATGGCGGTAAAGCCGCGCCGCTCCACCACGTCCCGGCCAACCACCAGGATCAGTCCGCTGGCGAGCTTTTCGGAGCGCACCACGGCATAGCCGGTGCGCTGCGGCACAGCACTGTCGGTCTGCGGATCGTCGAACGGCCGGGGCTTGGAATAGTTGAAGCTGTAGGTCCCTGGCTCGGCCAGTACTTCGGGCGGCAGGTCCGTAACGTTGCCGATGATCAGCTGACCTGAGGGATCGGCAAGGTAGTAGATTCCGGGCCCCGGCTGACTGGCGAGCCGCTGTACCGCGATGATGGTGGCGCGGAAGCCGGAATCGCTGTCCATGCGCTTGATCTGCACGGTCTCGCGGTCGATGGCATCGGTCTGCTGGCGTTGCAGCTGCACCGAGGTCTGCCAGGTGACCAGCCCCAGCAGCACCACTGCGAAGATCACGAAGATCAGCATGAACAGCGCAGTGAGGCGCACCGTGGTGGTGCGCCAGAGCTGGGCGAGCCGGAACATGGTCAGTCGCGGATCATGTAGCCCGCGCCGCGGATGGTATGCAGCAGCGGGTTGGCGTGGCCCTTGTCGATCTTGGCGCGCAGCCGCGACATGTGCACGTCGATGACATTGGTCTGCGGGTCGAAGTGATAGTCCCAGACGTTCTCGAGCAGCATGGTGCGGGTGACCACCTTGCCGGCGTTCTTCATCAGATACTCGAGCAGGCGGAACTCACGCGGCTGCAGCAGGATCACCTCGCCGTCGCGCTCCACCTTGCGGCTGAGCCGATCGAGCGCCAGGCCGCCGACCTCGAAGCTGGTGGCCGCTTCGGCCGGCGACGAGCGGCGCGCCAACACCTCGATGCGGGCCAGCAGCTCGGTGAAGGCGTAGGGCTTGACCAGGTAGTCGTCGCCCCCGGCGCGCAGCCCGGTCACCCGATCGTCCACCTCGCCCAGCGCCGACAGGATCAGTACCGGCGTGTGGTTGTCCTCGGCGCGCAGGCTTTCGATGATCGACAGCCCATCGCGGCGCGGCAGCATGCGATCGACCACCAGGACGTCGTAATCCATCGAGGAGGCCATGGCGTAGCCGGTCTCCCCGTCGCTGGCGTGGTGGGCGATGTGGCCGGCCTCATCCAGCGCCTGGATCAGGTAACTCGCTGCCTCGCGGTCGTCTTCGATCAACAGAATCTTCATTTCACCAGCCCCGCGGCGATCATCATGAAGGGTGAATGGTGAGTGGTGAATAGTGAATGATGCCGAACTCTTCTCCATTCACTACTCACCATTCGCCATTCACGAGGGTCAGGCCCCGGGGCTGACGCCCCGGAGCCCGAATGCGGTTACGACTTGCCTTCGGTGATCGGCAGCCCGATGAAGCGGGTGTTGCCGTCGCGCTGTGCCTTGACCAGAGCCGTGCTGCGGCCGGCGTCCTTGACGCCCTGCACGGCCTTTTCGAAGTCGGCGACCGACGAGACCGGCTGGTTGTTGACCTCGAGGATGGTGTCGCCGACGGCGAAGCCCTTTTCGGCAGCAGCCGAGTTCGGATCCACGTCCTGGATCAAGAGGCCCTCACCGCCCGAGTTGGGCACCAGGGTCAGGCCGACGCTGGTCGGAGCCGGAGCCGCGGGTTCCTCGGCCGGAGCCTGCTGCTGCTCCTCGGACGGCGCAGCGGCTTCGTCGAGTTTACCCAGCGTCACGGAGATCTTCTGCTCCTTGCCGTCGCGCCAGACCGACAGTTCCACGGCGGTGCCGGGGTTCTTGCCGGCAATGGTGCGGCTGAGGTCGAGCGCGTTGCTGACCGACTTGCCGTCCACGGCAGTGATGACGTCGCCGGACTTCACGCCGGCCTTGTCGGCCGGGCTGTCCTTGGTCGGTTCGGTAACGAGCGCACCGGCCGCGTCCTTCAGTCCGACGCTGTCGGCAATGTCACGGCTGACATCCTGAATGCCGACGCCGAGGAAGCCACGGGTCACCGTGCCGTTCTCGATCAGCTGGGTGGTCACCTGCTTGACGACGCTGGCCGGGATGGCGAAGGCGATACCGACATTGCCGCCATTGGGGGAGAAGATGGCGGTGTTCACGCCGACCACTTCACCCTGCATGTTGAAGTCGGGGCCACCGGAGTTGCCGGTGTTCACCGCGGCGTCGATCTGCAGGAAATCGCCGTAGGCCGAGCCGGCGATGTCACGGCCGCGCGCCGAGACGATACCGGCGGTCACGGTGCCGCCAAGGCCGAATGGGTTGCCGACGGCCACCACCCATTCGCCGACCCGGATCTCGTTCTCGGCCAGCTTGACGAAGGGCAGATCGGTGACGCCTTCGACCTTGACCACGGCGAGGTCCGTCTTGGCATCGGTGCCGACCACCTTGGCGGTCATTTCCTTGCCGTCGTCGAACACCACGGTCACCTTGTCGGCGTTCTCGACGACGTGGTTGTTGGTGACGATGTAGCCGTCAGCCGAGATGGCGAAACCAGAGCCGGCCGCCATGAACTTGCGCGGCGGCTGTTGCTGTCCGCCCTGGCCGCCACCCTGACCGCCGCCCTGACCGAACTGCTGGCCGAACTGGTCCATGAAGTCCTTGAACGGATGGTCGTCGGGCAGGTCGGGGAAGTTGAACCGGAACTGCGGGCCGCCACGCTGCAGCTGGCGCGGATTGTCCTTTTCGCCACCTTCGACGATGATCGACACCACGGCGGGCTTCACCGCCTCGACGAGGTCGGCGAAGTTCGGGGCGTTGGTCACGGCGGGCGGGGTAATCTGGGCAGCCGGCAGCAGGGTTGCAGTCTGAGCGGTCGACGGGGCAGTGGCCGCGACGAAGGCGGTGCCACCACCGATGCCGGCGAGGATCGCCAGGGCCGAAGCCCCGAGCCAGCGGCGAGCGTTGAACTTAGTCGAGGGCATGATGATCTCCTTCACTCAGGCACTCTTGATGGCAGTGAGATATGGAGCCCGACGCCTTTCTGCACGGTGACCCGGGTGTTAATTATCGGTAATGTTGCGAACCTATCGGCGCCGCCGGGCGGCTAGAAAAGGGCGGTGCGCAGCAGGTCGAGCGCCACCAGCGTCAGCACCAGCTTGAAGCCCCAGCGGAATGCGGCCTCGGGCACCCGCACCAGCAACCGGCTGCCGATCGCCGTGCCGACGAACCCCGAGAGGATCATCGCGGCGATCAGCGGCAGGTAGGCGGCAAAGGCGAAGCCGAGCAGCACGAACATCCCCAGCTTGAAGCTGTTCTGCAGCGTCATCAGCATGGCGTGGGTGGCGACCAGTTGCCGTCGGTCGTCCAGGCCCTTGATGAACACCGCCACCAGCGGTCCGGTGGCGCCCACCACCATCGATACCGCGGCGATCACCGCGCCGCCGACGACCTGCGCCAGCCGCGACCGCCCGACGAGCTTCGGCTGCGGCAGCCAGGTGGTCAGCAGCACGAAGGCGCCGATGGCGACCTGCAATGCGCTGGCGGGCAGCAGGCTGGCGAACTGACCGCCGATCACCGTGCCGATCGCCCCGCCGAGCGACAGCCACAGCACCAGCGACCACTGGATATGCGCACGCTGCACCAGGGCCCGCCCGCTATTGGAGCCGAGCTGGATGGCGCCGTGCAGCGGCACCACCACGATAGGCGGGAACACCAGCGCCAGCACGGCCACCATCAGCGTGCCGCCCCCGAGTGAGAAAGTGGCGGTGATCAGTGAGGTGACGAGACTCAGCAGGACCAGCGCGAGGGCCGCTGTGAGGTCAAGATCGGCGGGGAGGAGGTCGATAGGGGACACGAGGAGAGCGGTAGCGCCGGTTGTCGAGTCGGACCAGCCAGACGAAACAAGGCGGTGAGATCGGGGCTAGCGCTCCAACTCCTCGAGTGCCCTGACCTCGTCTTCGGTCAGCGCAGTCTGCCCGGCGGCGCGCTTCCGCCGCGCCCCGGCGAACACCACGATGCCGCCGATCAGCAGCACCGCCGGTGCGGCGATCCACAGCAGCAGGGTATGCGGCGCCATCACCGGATTGAGCAGCACATATTCGCCATAGCGCGCCACGAGGTAGTCGCGCACCTGCTGGTCGCTGTCGCCGGCGGTCAGGCGTTCACGCACCAGCACGCGCAGGTCGTGCGCCAGGTCCGCGTCGGAATCGTCGATCGACTGGTTCTGGCAGACGAGGCAGCGCAGGCCCTCTGAGATGGCCCGCGCCCGCGTCTCGAGCACCGGGTCGGCCAGCATCTCGTCGGGCCGCACCGCCAGCGCCGGCACGCTCAACAGCACCAGCATGACAAGCGCCAGCAGGGCCCTCATTCGGCGGCCGCCCGGGCGGATGCCGGCTTGGGCGCGCCAATGCGCAGCCGGCGGTAGCTCAGCGATAGGAAACCGGCGCCAGCCATCAGCAGGCAGCCGAGCCAGATGAGCGTCACGTAAGGCTTGTACCAGAGCCGTACGACGGATTTGCCGTCAGGCTGCGGTTCGCCCAGCTGCACGTAAAGCTGGCTGAAGCCGTAGGTCTCGATCGCCGCCTCGGTGGTCGGCTGGCCGCTGGCATTGTAGATGCGCCGCTCGGCCAGCGCCGTGCGCACGCCACCACCGGGAGCACGAACGGCGAAACGGCCGGTATCGGAGACGAAGTTCGGACCCTCGACATGCTCCATGCCCTCGAACGTCACCTGGTGCTCGGCGATCACCACGCCCTGCCCCGGCACCATGGTCGTCACCAGTTCCTGCTGCCAGGCGCTGGCCGCGACGATGCCGATCACCGTGACGCCGATGCCGAAATGCGCGATCGCCGTCGACCATGCGGTGCGCGGCAGCCCGAACAACCGCCGGAACGAGGTGACGACGTCAGTGCGGAAGAATTTCGCCCGGTCGACCAGTTCGGCCAACGCGCCGAAAGCGACCCAGAAGCCGAGCAGCAGACCGAGCGGCGCCAGCGACACCTCGCCCCCGGTCAGCGCGAAGCACAGCACTGCGGCGAACAGGGCGAGCCCGGCGGCGCCGGCCAGCCGCTGCGTCACCGCGATCAGGTCGCCGCGCTTCCAGGCGAGGAACGGCCCGAACGGCAGGATGATCAACAGCGGCGCCATGATCACCCCGAAGGTGAGGTTGAAGAAGGGTTCGCCCACTGAAATGGTCTCGCCGACCAATGCGTCGAGCAGCAGCGGATAGAGCGTTCCCACCAGCACGGCCACTGTGGCCGTGGCGAGGAACAGGTTGTTGAGGATCAGCGCCCCTTCGCGGCTGATCGGCGCGAACAGCCCGCCCACCCTGAGGGTCGAGGCGCGGAAGGCGAACAGCGAGAAGGCCCCGCCGATGAACGCCGCGAGCAGCGCCAGGATCACCATGCCGCGG